>NZ_JBFTNK010000005.1:0-379090 GCF_056397445.1 Neorhizobium sp. 05N33
CTTTCCGAATTCCCGGAGGAAACTTGCGTCTCAGGTCACCCGCAATCGTTTCCCCCGTCGGAGGCTCTCGGCTCACGCTTGAGACTTGCCACCGTCTTCCAAGGCGGCCATGGCAATGGCCTGCCTGCGGGCGTCGCGGTAGCGGGAAAACTGCGTGTCGGCGATCACGCCGGCAAGGATGACGCTGCCCATGACGGCGAAATTCAGTGAAGAGGGGATGCCCAGGAGATTGACGAGGTTTTGCAGGACCTGAAGCAGGATCACGCCCAGCACCACGCCGATGATCGACCCCTCGCCGCCCCGCAAAGAAAAGCCACCCAGGACCGCGGCGGCTATGCCGTACAGCTCGTAGAAATTGCCATGGGAGGAAGGCTGGACGGAGCGGGTATACATGGCGAAAAACACCGCCGAAATGCCTGTCAGGAACGCGCAAAGCACATAGGCTTGGATGATGACCCTGGTGGTGTCGATACCTGAAAAACTCGCCGCCTCGGGATTCTTGCCGACGGCAAAAAGATGTCGGCCGAGCACGGTCCGGTGCAGGAGAAACCACGCTGCAACAGCGACCAGCAGGAACGCGACGACGGAATGGGGCACGCCGGCTGTGCGGCCTGCGATCAGATATTCCAGCATCGGAAAGTCGGACCCGAAGGTGAAGCCGGCCGTGCCATCCCTGGTGTAGAAGCGCGCAATGCCGCGATAGATCAGAAGCCCGCAGAGCGTGACGACGAAAGGCTGAAGCTTGAGGCGGGTTATCAGCCAGCCGTGCAGAAGGCCGATGGTGGCTGACAGCGCCATCACGATTGCAAGTGCGACTGGCCAGGGAACGCCGAAGCTGGCGATTAGATCGACAAAAATGACGCCTATCAACGCGATCACCGAGCCGATGGACAGTTCGATGCCCGCGGTGACGATGACGAAGGCCTCGGCAATGGAGAACAGCCCGAACAGGCCGATCAGGTTTGCCGTGTTGGCCAGGTTGATCGGCGACAGGAACCGTGGATTCATCACGGCGACGATTGCACCGACGGTCATCACAAGCGTGGCTAATCCGATATCTTTTTTCTGCATGCTGCGGAGTCCCTATTCCACGGCCAGTTGGAGAATGGTCTCCTCGGTCAGTTGATCGCGCGCGAGCGTCCCGGCGATGCGACCGCGGCACATGACGGCGACCCGATCGGATATCCCGATCACCTCTTCCATGTCCGACGAGATCATCAGCAGCGCAACGCCATCGGCGGCCAGCGCCTGCATCAGGCGGTAGACTTCCGCCTTGGCGCCGACATCGATGCCGCGTGTGGGCTCGTCCAGAATGATGATCCTGGGCTTCATTGCCAGCCATTTGGCCAAGACCACCTTCTGCTGATTGCCACCGGACATTTCTGCCGCCGCGCGACCGAGGCCTGCCGTCTTGATGTTCAGTTTGTGCCGCGATGCCTCAGCCAGGGCGGTCTCGGCGCCTGTATCGACAAATCCTACTCGCGACAGCGCGGCATGGCTCGGCATGGCGATGTTCTCGGTGATCGAGAAATCGAGAAAAAGGCCTTCCGTCTTGCGATCCTCCGGCACCAGGCAGAGGCCGGCGGCGATGGCGGCTGGAACGGAATGGCCGACGAGTCGCTGGCCCTCGATCTCCAGCACGCCCCCTTCGATGCGGTCTATGCCAAAAAGCGCGCGGGCAAGCTCCGTACGCCCCGCGCCGACGAGGCCCGTCAGGCACAGGATCTCGCCCGCGCGCAGGCAAAGGTCGAGCGGATGCTGCGGATAGGCCTTTGTGCGCAGCCCCTTCAATTCCAGCACCGGCCTGCCGGGGTCATGCTCTGCCTTTTCGTAGAACTGGCCGACATCGCGGCCGATCATCAACCGGATCATGGCGTCCTTGGTGATTTCGCCGCAACCGAGGGTTCCGGCATTGCGGCCGTCACGCAGCACCACGACGCGGCTCGCCACCTCCTCGATTTCAGCCAGGCGGTGGGTGATGAACAGCACCGCCACGCCGTCGACACGCAACTGCCTGATTACGTCAAGAAGACGCTTGGTCTCGGACAGGGTCAGGCTGGACGTGGGTTCGTCGAGAATGAGCAGGCGTGGATCGATCGAAAGAGCACGGGCGATTTCAAGCAATTGCTGATCAGCCAGCGACAGGCCGGAGACAGCGTCATTCGGACCGAAACGAGTATCCAGCCTGGCGAGGATCGGCGCGACCTTGCGCTCCATGGCGGCCTGGTCGAGAAAGCCGAACATCCCGCGCCTGATCTCGCGCCCCAGAAGCACGTTTGCCGTCACATCGAGATTGGAAAACGGATTGAGTTCCTGGTGGACAAGGGCGATGCCGCGCTCATGCACGCGCGCCGATGTCAGCGATGTCACTTCCTCGCCATCGATGACGATGCGGCCCTCGTCCGGTGCGATTGCGCCGCTTAGCACTTTCATCAGCGTGGATTTTCCCGCGCCGTTTTCTCCAACCAGGCCGACCACCTCGCCGCCGCGAATGCTCAGCGAGGCATTGTTGAGGGCGATTGCTCCCGGATAGACCTTGGTAATCCCCAGAAGGTCGAGCGATATATTTTTTTGCCGATAGGCCGTCATCGAAACTCCCGGATGGCAGAAACGGATAGGTGCTGCACGAACCACGGGAGTTCGTGCAGCAGGGACCTTTTTGGAGACGGCTTCTATTTCCCCACGCGCGCCTTCAATTCGGCGGCGAAGGCATCGACATTGCCCTTGTCGATCTTCTTGGTCGGCACGATGATCAGGCCGTTTGCCGRCACCTGCGACTTGTCGCCCTTCAGGTAGGCGGCCATCAGCTTCATGCCCTGGTATCCCCATTGATAGGGGTCCTGGACCACCGTTCCGGCGAATTTGCCTTCCCTCACCGCGCCGAGCGTGACGGGATCTTCGTCGAAGGCGATGACCTGGATTTTTCCCAGCTTGCCGGCCGCCTGCAGCGCTTCGTAGATCTTGGGCGGATTATAGGAGTAGAAGCCGACCATGCAGGTGATGTCAGGGCTGGCGGCCAGCACGTCATCGACATTCGACCGGGCTCGGGCGAAATCGACATCGTCGCCACGCACATCGACCAGTTCTATGCCGGATCCTTTAACCGCCTTGCGGAAGCCTGCGATCCGTTCGACGGCATTGTCGGCCCCCAGGAAGCCGACGAAGCCCATGCATTTTCCGCCCTTGGGCATGGCCGCCCGCGCGATCTCGCCGGCCTGGACCCCGGCATCCGTATTGGACGAACCGAGATAGGCGATGCGCTTGCTGGCGGGCGCATCGCTATCGGTGGTGAACAGCGGCACCTGGGCCGCGATCCTGTTAAAGGCGCCGATCGAGTTTTTCGGATCGGCCGACGAGATCATGATCGCATCTGCCCCGGCGGCGACCAGGTCGTCCATCAGGGCATTCTGCAGGGCGGCGGTCCCCTGGGCCGGGTAACGGAACTGCAGGTCGTAACCCGGCAATTCGGCCTGGGCCGCCTTTACGCCAGCCTCTGCCAGTTTCCAGAAATCGGACGCGGCGTTGACGACAAAGGCGAGCGCCGGCTTGTCCTCGGCAAGTGATGGGCTGGCGGCAAGCACCAGGCCTGCGGCAAGCATCAGTGAATTGAGACGTTTCATGTTGTTCCTCCCCGCGACCCATTCCTCAAAGGTCGCGCTAAACACGGTTTCACATCTGGTGGCTAAGTAATATTATTACTAATAATTCGCATCCTGCCAAAGGGGCCGGGAGACGAACCGGCACCTCCCTGGCAGGGATACGCACTAGTTCTTGGCGCAGAAACCCGGATCGTCGAGGTTGCAGACGTCAAGGCCGGTAAACAGCGGATCGGCCACTTTCTCGCCCTTGATCAGCTTGATCATGACGTCAGGCGCCTTGTAGCCCATCTCGAAGGGGCGCTGGCCGACCTGCGAATGGCTGCGACCTTCGCGGAAGGCCTTGGTCTGCGGAGGCAGCGTATCGCCGGCGATGATGATCAACTCCTTGCTCTTGAGCTTGGGCATCACCTGGTCCGTGACCTGCGCATAGGCCTGCGGGGCAAACTGCGCCCAGCCGCCGACAAGGATGAAGGCGTCCAGTGTGGGATTTGCAGTGAACACATCCGACATCTGCTGGTTAGCAAGGTCTGCCTGGTCATTGGTGTAAACCGGGCACCCCCCGATTTCCTTCCAACCGCCCTGTCCGGTCAGGCGATCGATGTTCTTGGCGCCGCCGATGGTGTCGCGGAAGCCCTGGGCGCGGGCATTGATATTGGCGGCGGCCACGTTGCCGAGTTGCAGGCAGACCGACCCGCCCTTCGGCTTCAGCTTCATGGCCTGCTCGGCCATCTTCACGCCCATCAGGTAGTTGTCGGTGCCCAGATAGGTCTTGCGCAGAGCATGGTCCTTCTCGAGAAAGTCCGCATCGACAGTCATAACCGGAATGGACGGGGCGATGGCCTTGATGCGGGTCGCCATGGCCGGCGCGTTCGAGGGCGAAATGGCGATGGCCGCAACGCCTTTCGTCAGCAGGTCGTCGACGATCTGGACCTCGCCGGCCTCGTCCGCCGATGAGGCCGGGCCGGTATAGAGGCATTCATATTCGCTACTCGCATTCTCCGACTTCCACTTCTTGCAGCCGAGATTGATCTGCTCGAAGAACGGATTGTCGAGACCCTTGACGACGATCGCCAAGGTCTTTTTGCCTTGCGCTGCGGCCGGCGCCGCGGCAAGCGCCGCAACTGCCATGGCCGCCATTGCCAATATATTGATTTTCATTTTCTCTCCTCCTCCTCTTACACCGGTCGAGGCCTCATGCCTCAGCCGGGATACCAGACAATGCGCGGGTCGTTGTCCGCGCGCTCGTAGCGCCATGCGCGATCGATCATCTGCTCCAGATCGACCTGCGGTGCCCAGCCAAGCAGCATTCTTGCTTTGGAATTATCGAGCCAATTGCTGTGAAACGGGGTGTCGATCTCGATCGGCCGTAATCCATGCCGCGCCGCCAAACGGGCGCCGAGATCGCCGTAATCCACTGGCTGGTCCATTGAAATGTTGAAGAGTTGGCCGGTGGCGTGCGGGTTGTCGATAGCAGCCAGGATCGCGCCGACCAGATCGTCGACATGGACGAAATTGCGCCTGAGGTAGCCGCCCCCGGCGTCGCGCATGACGGGCGCATAGCCGCCCTTGCGGCACTGTTCGAGCGCATCTGCGTCGATCAGTTCCGACCAGCTTGGGCCACCGAACTGGTCGTCGCCGAGGGCAAGCGCGAAGCGGAAGTCATCCTTTTCCATGATCCAGGGCGCCCGCAGGGTCGTCCAATTCACCCCATACTGAATGCCGAACTGCTCCAGCATCACCTCCTCCAGGGTCTTGGTCAGGGCATAGCAGCCCTTGTAGGCACGGCGCGCCGAGGTTTCCGTGATCGGCTCGTCGTAGCGCTGGAAGATATGGCCCACGGTGCAATCGCCGCTGAGAAGGATGAACTGCCGGGCGGTATCGGATTTGCGGAACGCGTCGAGCAGCAGGAAAAGGCCCTTCAGCGCGACATCGAAGATCTGTTCCGGCGTCTCCTTGACGGCGGCCATGTGGATCACATGGCTTACCCCCTGCAGGGCTCCGGCGACCACGGCGGGATCCGACATGGAACCGGCGACGACGGACAGGCGGTCTGCAGGCTCGACGGTCCTGTTGTTGCAAAGCGCCGCCACCTCCCAATCCGCGAAACGGAGATCAGACAGGAACGCCGGCAGGAAAGCCTGTCCTACCTTCCCTGTGGCGCCTGTAACCAGCAGTTTCATGTCGCACTCCCCTGCAACATTCCTGTGTGGTGGATTTTGTTTACTAATAATATTAAGTCAAGTAATTAGTTATTGAATGCGCAAAACGGGAACGCGGGCGGGGCAAAGAGCCGCCTGCCGGAGCGCCAGGAAACCATCGCGGGGGAGGAGAACCACGTGTCGCGACTTGTCTTTTCGGGAATTTCGAAAAACTTCGGGGCCATCCAGGCACTCAGCGACGTGTCGCTGTCCATCGAACCGGGAGAAGTGCTGGGACTGATGGGTGACAACGGCGCGGGCAAGTCCACGCTGGTCAAGATCATCGCCGGCAATTTCCGCCCGTCTACCGGCGAACTCAGCATCGATGGAAAATCTGTCGTCTTTCACAAGCCGATCGATGCGCAGCGCGAGGGGGTGGAGATGGTTTACCAGGACCTCGCGCTTGCCGACAATCTCTCGGCCGCCTCGAACGTTTTCTTGGGCAGGGAGCCGCTGCGCCGGTTCGGGCCGATCCGATACATCGATTTCAAGCGGATGAACACGGTCTCTGCCAACCTGTTCAAGCAGCTCAAGTCCGAAACCCGCCCGCGGCAGCTCGTGCGGCGCATGTCCGGGGGGCAGCGCCAGGCGGTCGCGATCGCCCGCACGCTGCTGTCGGAACCGAAGATCGTGATGATGGACGAACCGACGGCGGCCATCTCGGTACGCCAGGTGGCCGAAGTGCTCGACCTGATCCGCCGCCTGCGCGACCGCGGCATCAGCGTGATCCTGATCAGCCATCGGATGCCGGACATCTTCAGCGTGTCCGACAACATCGCCGTCCTGCGCCGCGGGCGCTTGGTCTGCCGAAAACCGGTGGGCGCCTCGTCGCCCGAGGAAGTGACCGGACTGATCACCGGCGCCATCGATGCCGCCTAGGAGAAAAATTGCCATGACGACACTCGACGACATCATCAACAATTCCCGGCACGACAGCTGGTTTGCCCGACTGAAGAACCTGCAGGTCTTCTGGGTCTTCATAGCGGCCGTGCTGGCATGCCTGGCCCTGTCGCTGATGACCGATGCGTTCACCAGCGACCGCAATCTCTTTAATGTCGCCCGAAATTTCGCCTTCGTGGCGGTCATTGCCATCGGCATGACGGCCGTGATCGCATCGGGCGGCATCGACCTGTCCGTCGGCTCGAGCGTGGTGCTGAGCGCCATGGTGATAAGCGTGGCCATGGCCAGCGGCATGGGCTTCTGGCTGTCTGCCGGTCTTGCGCTGGGTGCCGCCCTGCTGATCGGCCTGTTCAACGGCATCCTGATCGCCTATGCCGGTATGCCGGCCTTTGTCGTGACGCTCGGGAGCCTGTCGGCCGCCCGGTCCCTGGCGATGGTGCTTTCGGACAACAAGATGATCTGGGAGTTCGGTCCCGATCACGACCTGCTGCTGTGGATCGGCGGCGGCTCGACACTCGGGCTTCCCCATCCACTATATGTGCTGTGCGTGCTGGCCGTGGTCATGTCGCTGGTGTTTCGCTGGACGAGGTGGGGCCAGCATCTTTTCGCCATCGGCGGCAACGAGAACGCAGCTGTGCTGGCCGGCATTCCGGTGCGGCGTCTGAAAGTCAGCATCTACATGTTCTCGGCCATGACCGCCGGGCTGGCCGGCATCCTGATGGCCGGCTGGCTGGGAAGCGTCACGACCAATCTCGGACAGGGAATGGAACTGACCGTGATTGCCGCCGCCGTAATCGGCGGCGCCAACCTGGCGGGCGGGGAGGGCAATGCGCTTGGCGCGGTGGTCGGCGCATTGTTGATAGAGGTAATTCGCAACTCCCTGATCCTGTTGGGCATCTCGACTTTCTGGCAAGGAATGTTCATAGGTACGTTCATAATCGTTGCTGTGGCATTCGACCGATTCCGGAATATGCGGCGATAGGTGGAAAACCTTGCGGTGTTGTGGCAAGCGACATGGAGAACGCCTTGAAACCAACCATGATGGATGTCGCGGCGCGAGCAAGTGTGTCACAGGCAACCGTTTCCCTGATCCTCAACGGCAGTGCCGGCGCACGCTTCAGCGAAGCCACGCGCAAGAAGGTGATGGATGCGGTTCAGGAGCTCGGCTACAGGCTCCCCAACAGGTCGCCGTCTGGCGACCTGTCCGACAGCAGGGTCATCTGCTTCATCACGGACGAGCTGACAACCGATCCCTGGATGGCGCTCGCTTTCGAGGGCGCGCGGGAAAAGGCGCTCGAATTCGGCATTATCGTCACGCTCGGAATTTTTCGCGCGGGCGAGGACCCCGACGAGGACGTGTTTTCGCTGTGTCGGCAGCAGCCCTTGCTGGGCTATATCTTCGGCACCATCCTGACCCGCAAGATCGACCCGCCGGCGGCCCTGTTCACTGTGCCCTCGGTGCTCGTCAATTGCTACGACCAGGACAGGCGACTGCCCTCCATCGTGCCGGGAGACGTCGCCGGTGGCCGCGCCGCCACGGAGCGGCTGATCCGCGCCGGCCGCAGCCGGGTCGCCTTGATCAACGGCCAGGAGGGTCTCGACAATCCGCGTGACCGGTTGCGCGGCTACAAGCAGGCGCTGGCCAGCAACGATTTCACCTTCGACCCGCAACTGGTGCGCTACGGAAATTGGGAGCCGTCATCAGGCTATAGCGAAACCCATCTGCTGATGGACCTGCCCAATCCCCCCGACGCAATCTTCTGTGCCAACGATCTGATGGCGCTGGGGTGCGTCGAGGCGCTCAAGGAGCGGGGGAAGTCCGTCCCGAAGGACGTCTCCGTGATCGGGTTCGACAATCGCGACATCGCCCAGTTCATCCGTCCGCCGCTGACGACCCTACACCTGCCGCTGTTCGAGATGGGCGCCATGGCCGTGGAAATGATCCACGACATCGCCGGCGGCCTGAAAAGCAGCCATGACCAGCTGAAGGTCGAATGCGCCCTCGTCGAGCGTGAATCTGTCTAATCGACCGCGGGATACAGTCCTATTCGGCAGTGTCATGGTGTCGACCAGCGATACGGCCGTCCACTTACGGTCAGGCGAACTCAGGCGACTACTGCTGGACTTCGGCATTGACCGCGGAGAGCTTCATGCCGTTTACGCCAGCTACCGCCATGTGCCAGCTTCTCTACGGGCCTTCCTTGATTTTGTGGTGGAGAGGTCCAAGGTCAGGCAGGATTGAGACAGACAACGCGCAGGCGACCGGTCACCGCGCCCGCCGTCTGCCGCTATTCCCGCGGGGGACAATCTGAACGCTTTATCAGCTGCCCGGCGTTGCTTCGGCAGCAACAACAGCCAACACCTTCCAGACCTTGTCGATGACGGCGCGGCGCGGCCGGCGCCGGGCGATCGCCGAGAGAGAGAAGGCCGGCAACCTGCCATCAGTTATCGACGCATAACGTACGCCTTCGAACGAAAGCACCAGTGTCGATCGCGGCAGAAGTGCGGCCCCGAGGCCAGCCGAGACCAGCGACAGCATGGTGAGGGCCCGCGTTGCCTCCTGGACGATCTGCGGCTCCTGGCCAGCCGCGGCAAAAGCATCCAGGATCCGCGCATGTGTCGCCGGCCCCTGTTCCTTTGGAAAAAGCACAAGCCCGCGCGCCGCGAGCTCACCAAGGGTCACCCTATCCGGGCCGCCGTCCTTCGGCAGCACGGCGATAAGCTCCTCATCCGGAAACGTCAGGATATCGAGACGTTCGCCTGTGCCGAACGGCGGATGGGTAAAGCCGATATCCAGATCGCCTTCCGAGATCGCCGCGAGCTGCTCATTGCTGCTGAGCTCGAACAGATACGGCCGCACCCCCGGGAGTTCATCCCTCAACCGGCGCAGCAGCCGCGGCAGATGCCGGTAGAGCGCGGCCGAGACGAAACCGAGGCGGAGTTCACCCGCCTCGCCATCCGCTGCCTCGCGCGCCAGCGCCATGGCGGCGTCCGCATGCCGTAGTGCCGCGCGCGCATCGTCGAGAAAAACCCGGCCGGCGTCGGAAAGAATTAGCCTTCGGTTGATGCGTAGGAAGAGCTTGACGGCGAGTTCCTTCTCCAGCCGGGCAATCGATTGGCTGAGCGGCGGTTGCGCCATGCCCAGCCGCCCGGCGGCGCGGCCCATATGCAGCTCTTCCGCGACGGCGAGGAAATGTCTGATGTGCCGGAGTTCCATATCGCGATAATATCAAAAAGCCTCATGCGCGTCATCGATTCCGGATCCGTCTCGTCCAAATATGGGCGTGAAATAAAACGGAAGGAATTCAGCCATGAACATCATGTTCTCATCTGACGTGATCGTCACCCTTGCCCTTGCCGGGATTATCGGCACTGCCGCTTCGGCGGACATAGAGCGCACCGATCGCTTCGTCGAGCTTGCCGGCGGCGAGCGGCTGTTCGTCCGGGAGGTCAAGCGCCGAGTGGACGTTCCCGGGAGATCAGCGGTACTGCTTGTGCATGGCGCTCGCGTTCCCGGGCTCGCCTCCTTCGATCTGCCGGTCGAAGGCGGATCGCTCGCTGCCGATCTCGCAGCGGAAGGCCACAAGATCTACATTCTCGACCTCAGGGGCTATGGCGTATCGAGCCGGCCGCCGGGTATGGATGAGCCGCCGGAAGGCGGCGCACCGCTTGCCCGCACGGCCGATGCCGTTGCCGATATCGGTGCCGCGGTGGATGCCATATCCGGATGGAGTGGCGATGATCGGGTGTCGTTGGTCGGCTGGGCCACAGGCGGCCACTGGGTCGGCGCCTATGCGAGCGAAAACCCGAAAAAGGTCGAGCGTGCCATTCTCTACAACACGCTCTACGGAGGGTCCGACGAGCATCCGACACTGGGACGCGGTTCGCCGCTTGACGACAAGGAAAGTCCTGGAACCTTCGATACGGCTGCTTTCGGTGCTTACCGTCTGAACACCCGGGAGAGCCTGTTTACCGCCTGGGACAAGAGCATTCCCGCCGCAGACAAGTCGCAGTGGCGAGACCCCTCGCTGGCAAAGGCCTATGGCGATGCCGCGCTCGCTTCGGACCCAACGACGTCGGCGCGCAATCCGCCGAGCTTTCGGGCTCCGAGCGGTGCAATGGCCGATAGTTTCGAACTCGCGCTCGATCGCCGGCAATGGGACGCGTCAGCGCTGTCGATGCCTGTGCTGGTGATCCGGTCCCAGTTGGATTTCTGGAGCAGATCAGCAGATGCCGAAACCATCGCCAGGGAAGCGCCCAATGCGCAACTTGTCACCATTCCGAATGCCACGCACTTCGTGCATCTCGACCGCGACAGAGCCGGACGGGCGGCCTTCATGTCGGCGCTCCTGCGCTTCCTGAGGACGTGATGCTGCTTTCGATCGCAGAACTGCGCCAGACCGTCTGAAACTCTCACAGTGAGATCACCAGGAAGTGTAATTGGAACCGATCTTGAGCAATAATTTTATTGGGCCTCGCAGGAGAGAACGGGCGAACAACGCTCGCCCGTTCCGAGTTCATTTCGTGATGGTCTTGCCGTTCGGCAATTCTACGCCAACGACGTCATCGACGCGGCCGGCACCGGTCTCGACACCCTCGGCCGAACCAACATTCATGTTGGAGGAATTGGTATTCGAGGTGATGGCATTCGAAGTGATGGCGTTGGAGGTGATGGCGTTGGAGGTGATGGCGTTGGAAGTGATGGCGTTGGCCGTTATTGCGTTTGCGGTGATGGCATTGCTCACGGTTTCCGCGGATGCAGGAATTGCGGCGGCAGTGAGAAGCGCGATAAGCGCGAGTTGGCGGATTTTCATGATCATTTCCTTTTGACTGAAGGGAACCGAGGACAATCCAGCGGTTTCGAAATTCCTGCGCTTCAAAATTTTCAAGGACAGGAAACGGTTTTCGGCTAGCGGGAGCGGTTGAAAAGCAACGCCTTACCGAACAGCCCGGCTTCGGCATTCTGTAGTGTGCAAGGCGTCGTGCCGAGGCGGTCGGCGAGGCGAGGGCAGGAGCGGCTGAGGCCGTCGAGCGTCATCCTTTCGGGGACCCGGGTATGCGCTACGCAGACGGCCCCCGTGGAGCTCCATGCCGCTTCAAAGCTCAACTCATCGCTGCCGGAACTCTCGGCCTCGCGCTGGATGCCGCGATCGTCGTAAATGTCGATCTTCATGCCGGTTCGGGTCGTGGCGTGGTCGCCGCAATAGTCAGCACGGACCATATTGACGCAGGCGCGGTGGTACTCCGCCAGATCCATACCGTCTGACAGGGTTTTCCAGGGCTTATAACCGAAGCGGACGCATTTCCCCTGGGCTCCGGCCGAACATGTAAGGGTGAAGCCGGATCGCGAAGTCATTTTTCCCTCTCCGTTCCACTGCCCCCTGAGCGGAAACATCCAGCGATTTCCATCGGGATCAGCTTCGCAGAGCTCCGCCGGTGTCGCGCCGTCGACAATGGTGACCTTGTGCAGCAACACCTCGCCCTCGGGATCGCGACTGTCGGTCACGATGTCATCGATGCGGACACGATGGGCAACGGGGTCGCCGGACAGGAGCAGCGACAGGGTAGCGCCGATCAATTCTTTGCCCTGAAGAACTCTGCCGCTCGAAAAGGTAAGCCGGAAGGCGGTTCCCACCACGTCGGTTTTCTCGATCCGCTCCGGCAGTGACACCGTTGCCGCAGCCGGCAACGAAGAGCTTGCAACGGCGGCGCAACAGATGAGGGCCAAGGCAACCAGTTTGGTAAATGCACATGGTCCGATCATCTCGACCACACGATCAGGAGGAATGTGGCAACGGCTTTCGCGCGTCGTCGCCATGGGTTTGCTCCGTCGTCAATGACGACAAGGCGCGGCTGCTGGTGGATTCGGGTATCCATGGACGGGTCTCAAAATCGAAGCTGGAGAGCGCGCGTCGCGCCTTGACCAAGCCCTCTAAACTACGTTCCCGGCATCGTCGTCACCCGCAAGTATGATGTTGCTGTGTCTTCCGGCCAGTTAGCTGCGCTAAAGCTTCCGATTGCATATTTCCCGGTATTCCTGCCAATGTCCGGCCGGCAGAGGTGAACACGACGCGATTGCGCGGGGGGCGGCATGAGCAGACTGAGTGACGAAATATTGTCGTCGATCATCGGCGATATCTATGATTGCGCCTTGAGTCCGGAAGGCTGGACAGGCGTCATGACCCGCATCACGAGTACCATCGACGCTGCCTACACGACGATTGCCCTGACCAGCGTCAGGGACAGTCGAGGTCGATTTGCGGCGCAGTCTCCCTGGGATGCCGAGCAGTTGAGAGCGCTACAGGACTATGAGCTTGACGCGATACCTGGCCTAAGGGCCGCGGTCATCGGCGACATCGATCTGCCCCAGCGGACATTGTCTATCATCAGTGAAGGGGAACTGGAGCAATCCGCGTTCTTTCAGGAATGGGCAAAACCTCAAGGTTTGCGAGAGGCGTGCACGACGAAATTCGTCCATACGGCGGATCGGATCGGACTATTCAGTACCACGACCTGGGCGAATCGGCCGCCGATCAGTGATGAAGAACAGCGCTTTCTGGCTTTGCTTTCACCCCACCTGCGCCGCGCTTCGCTGATCGGCGATCTCCTGGACCACACGCGCGTCACCGCCGGCATATATCGCGGCGTGCTCGACAGCCTCGCTGTTCCCGTCATTCTCGCCGGAGTAGATGGTGCGATTCTTCATGCCAATGCCCATGCGGTAAAAATGCTCGACGAGAACAAACTTCTGCGCTCGCGAAGCGGCGTCCTTCAGGCTCACGCCCCTATGGTTTCACGCGCATTGCTGGACGCGATAGCGGCCGCGGCGCATGCGGACGCCTTTCTGGGTTCGCGCGGTATCGGTCTGCCAATTTCTGCCCCGGGACAGTCTCCGGCGGTCGCCTACGTCCTGCCGCTCAGCGAAGGCACTGCACGAGCGGCCTTCAGGCCTGCGTGCGCCGCCGTGTTCATATCGACCACCATCTCCGCTTCGCCGCCGCCTGAAGACGTGCTGATCGCCCTCTACGATCTGACGCCCGCGGAGGCGCGCGTCGTCCTGCAGATCGGCAGAGGATTGAGCTCAGCGCAATGTGCCGCCGCGCTTGCCATCAGCGGGAATACGCTAAAAACCCATCTCAGCCGGATCTATGCAAAGACCTCCACCTCACGTCAGGCCGATCTCGTCGCACTTGTGTCGACGATCTCGTCGCCAATCTTGCACGAGATGTCGTTGGCTGCGTCGGCCGGCACAACGTGATGGGATTGCGCCTGTGCGAGGCTGCTTCGAAGCTGCGTCGTGGAGAGGCAGCGGGCTCGATGATTTCCGACCTTGTGGACTATCTTGCCCAGCCAGAGGCGAAGATCATGGAGCAGGAACAGATCGATCCCCAAATTCCAAACATTGTCGCAACATAGGCATGAATAGCCCACGTTCGTAGAGGGCATCCGCCGATCTCGCTGCGTGGGGTGAAAATCTCTCTTTCGAGGCGGCCGCAAGCCCCTATCTGGGCCGCCGTACGACGCGGACGTTGCCGCTGCTTCCGCCGCCGCAGAAGAATTGATGGGCGCCATCGGATTCGAGGCCCGACACACCGAGCCCGGGTGGCATTTCGAGCATTTCCAATGGCTCTCCCGTTTGGGGATCGATGCGTCTCACCTCGCCCTCGTCGCCTTCCCAGACGCCGTGCCAGAGTTCGCCGTCGACCCAGGTCACGCCGGTGATGACGCGGTTGGATTCGATGGTGCGGAGGATCCTGCCCGTATCGGGATCGATTTGATGGATTTTTCGGCCTCGATATTCGCCGACCCAGAGCGTTCCTTCGGCCCAGGCGAGACCGGAATCGCCGCCATTTCCAGGTGCGGGAATCGTCGCGAGGATGGTGCCTGTTTTCGGATCGATCTTGTGGATACGGTCTTCGGCGATCTGAAACAGGTGTTTGCCGTCGAAGGCAGTCCCCGCATGCGCGGCGACATCGATCGAACGCACCGTCTCGCCGCTCGCCGGATCGAAGGCGTTCAGCTTGTCTCCCGAGGCAAACCAGACGTGCCGGCCATCGAAGGTGACGCCATGTACGTCATTTATTCCAGGGAAGGGGCCGTATTCTCGGATTATTTCGGCTTGAGATTTTTTCATGGGCCCATCCTAATCATTCGGCAGCGGACTGGGGAGTAACAAGATTGTCGGGAAGCCCGGCACGGACGGAGCCATCCACCGACGCGCCCGCCCCTGGCCGAACCACTGCACCTTGCCGCCTGCCAAAAGCTGGTCCAGCGCCCGCTGCACGGTGCGGGAACTGGCGCCAAGTGCGATCGCCAGCGCCGAGCTCGACCACGCTTCGCCGTCGGCAAGCAAGGCGAGCACCGCCGCATGCTGCTCGTCCACGGGCGGCGCCAATACGACGATGCGCCCATTTCCATGTGGTGACAGCGCAAAACCCCTCTTGGTCGCGGTGACATTCGCCAGCGTCTGAAGCTCGACACGCAGTCGGCCAATTTCGACCCGCAGGCGGGCGCGATGCGATTCGTCCGCGTGCCTGGCCCGGAAGGCGCGGTAGAGCAGCGTGCTTCTCGGCACATCGCCTGGCCAGGCCTCTCCCAGAGCGCGGGCGAGCGCGAACAATATCGGCCGCGACGAGAGCGAGATAACCGCGTCTCCGGTCCGCACGACGTTGCGGCATGCATCGACTACCAGCGCGCCGGAGGCGAGGAGGGTTTCGACCTCCTCCAGCAGCAGCGGACGTTCCTCGCCTCGTGCGATCAGGCGCACCGCGGGCGTCTTCAGGACGAGCGACGCGGTTTCGACCTCCGCCGTCAGTGCCGGAATGTCGGCTTCCCGTGCGGCCTGCTCCGCGCGGGTCAGCGCGGCGCGTGCCGCTTTCGTCCGGAGGCGGCGGATTGCGACGCCGGCGATCACCATTTCATAGGCAGCCCTCGACGCCGGCGGAAGCGGCGGTGGCTCGAAGGCGGCGAGCAGGCGCTCAGCCTCGTCGAGCCGGCCGATCAGCAGCAGGCGCCGGACCTCCAGATTGAACGCATGCGCGGCATTCACCCGGTCACCATGCGCTTCAAGCACCGCCCGGGCTGCGTCGAGTGCTTTCACCGGCCAGGTCAGATCGCGGGAGACGAGCGCGATCTCCGCCTCGGCGACGACACATCTGGCGCGCGCCATCGTCTCTTTGGGGCCGAACGCGCGAGTGGCTCTTTTGAGGAGAGCCTTCGCTCGGACGAGCTCGCCGAGCTGCGCCATGGCGATGCCTCTAAGGGCGAGTGCCGGCGCATCCTCGCGCAGCGCCACCCGCTTCAAGGCACCAAGGGGATCACCCGAGGCGAGTGCACGCGCCGCGGCGGTGATCAGCGAGTCCATCGGAATCCCGTCACACTTGTCACTCTCACCATTCGATATCCGGCCCTAGTCTATCCCTCGACCATCAAGCTGCATTCCAACAAACAGGAGGTTGATATGCAAAATCAAGTCGTTTCGCCGGAAGAATGGTTGAAGGCTCGCCTTGATCTGCTCGCTGCGGAGAAGGAATTCACCCGCCAACGGGATGCGCTGACGCGCCGCCGGATGGCGATGCCCTGGGAACGGGTCGAAAAACCCTATCGGTTCGAGGGGCCGAATGGCGAGCTTTCCCTGGCGGATCTTTTCGACGGGCGGTCGCAATTGATCGTCTATCATTTCATGTTCGGTCCCGACTGGGAGGAGGCATGCAAGTCCTGTTCGTTCTGGGCCGATAATTTCAACGGCATCCCGATCCATCTCAACCATCGCGACGTGACCTTCGTCGCCATCTCGCGGGCCTCGCTTGCCAAGATCGACGCCTACAAGAAACGCATGGGCTGGACCTTCCCGTGGTTCTCCTCAAACGGCAGCGATTTCAACTTCGACTATCAGGCGTCGGTGAGGCCGGAAGATCTCCCCAAGGGCGTGGCCTATTACAATTACAAGGTCCAGCCGAGCAACGCATCCGAAGAAGTGGGCATCAGCGTCTTCTGCAGGAACGACAGCGGCGAGGTATTCCACACCTATTCCTGCTATTCGCGCGGCGTCGACATGCTCAACGGCGCCTACCATTATCTGGATCTTGTGCCCAAGGGCCGCAACGAGGACGAATTCCGGTTCCCGATGGCGTGGCTGCGCCGGCACGACCAGTATTGAGGCAGCCTTTGGCTGGTCTTGACAGGAACCGGAGCCGACTCGGTCGATCCGGCTCAGGCAGTTAACGTTCTGACATGCCGGCATTTCACGGCTGCACGCAGGCAACTTCATCGCCGCGCGACCGGCTGCCGGACACTGCAAAATGGAGATAAAAATGACCAATATTCAATATCGGTGGATCATCGTGGCGGCTGGCGGCCTTCTCGGCTGCCTCGCCATCGGATCGATGTTTTCCCTGCCCGTTTTCCTCATGCCCATCTCGCGCGAGACCGGATGGTCGGTCACCGGCGTGTCGAGCGCCATGACCATCGGGTTTGTCGCGATGGCATTCGCCAGCATCGCATGGGGCAGCCTGTTCGATCGGTGGGGACCTCGCCCCATCATTCTCGCCGGCTCGATTCTGCTCAGCGTCAGTCTTGCATCGGCAAGCCTGACGACATCGCTGCCGGCATTCCAGCTCATCTTCGGACTTGCCGTTGGCACGGCGATCGCGGCAATCTTCGCGCCGATGATGGCCTGCGTCACAGGCTGGTTCGATACGCATAGAAGCCTCGCGGTCTCGCTGGTTTCGGCCGGCATGGGCATGGCGCCGATGACGATGTCGCCTTTCGCGGCTTGGCTGGTGTCGATCTACGACTGGAGAACATCCATGCAGATCATCGCGATACTCGTGGCGGTCGTGATGATCCCTGTCTCTCTGCTCGTCCGGCGTGCGCCGGCTTTGGAGAGCGGCAATATTGCCGCATCGCCGGGGGAAGATCCTCAGTCCTCCATGTCGACGCGGCAGGTGTTGAGATCGCCCCAGTTCATCATCCTGCTGCTTACCAATTTCTTCTGCTGTGCCACCCATTCTGGACCGATCTTCCACACCGTGAGCTATGCGGTGACCTGCGGAATTCCGATGATAGCAGCCGTGTCGATCTACAGTGTCGAAGGCCTGGCAGGCATGGGTGGCCGCGTCGTGTTCGGCATTCTCGGAGACCGGTTCGGTGCCAAGCAGGTGCTCGTTCTCGGTCTGCTGGCCCAGGCGTTCGGCGCGCTGGCCTATGTTTTCGCACAAGGTCTCGGGTCATTCTATACAGTCGCCGCCTTGTTCGGCTTCATCTATGCCGGTGTGATGCCGCTCTATGCGGTGATCGCCCGCGAGAACTTCCCGATGCGGATGATGGGCACGGTGATCGGCGGGACAGCAATGGCCGGCGGCCTGGGCATGGCGACCGGCCCCCTGGCCGGAGGACTGATCTACGATACGCTCGCCAGCTACACGTGGCTCTATGTCGGCTCCTGGGGTATCGGGATCGGCGCCTTCCTGATCGCCCTGACCTTCAAGCCTTTTCCAAAGGGTCGACAGGCGGTGCCGGCCCTCGACGCCGCCTGATGCCTCAGCGGGCAGCAGTGATCCCGACGAGGCAAAGCCAGGGCGGGATATCGGCTGCGAGGAGATGGAAGACCCTGCCGCGGGTTTTGCGACGAAGGCGCCTTGTTTTTTGAGATCTGCGTTCTCTATAGATGGGGACGGCGAGGTTTTTTCCGAATGCAAAGCAATGAGATCGCGGCCCTGATCAATCGCGTGGCGATGGGTGATCGCAAAGCGTTCGCCTCGTTGTATAATGCGACGAGCCCGAAACTATTTTCGATCTGTCTGCGTATCTTGAAAGACAGGGCCGACGCGGAAGAAGCGCTCCAGGAAATCTATGTCAGGGTCTGGCAGCGCTCCAGGACTTTTGCCGTGGATACCGGTTCGCCCCTCGCCTGGTTGGCGGCGATCGCGCGCAATCACGCGATCGACATCCTGCGGGCCAGGAAACCTGTCGCCGAAGACCTTGATGCCGCTTACGACCTTGCCGATGACGGCACGCTCGATCCCGAACAGCAGGTGGCCAATGCGGATGAAGGCCGTCGCATCGACAGGTGCATGCAGGAGCTGGATTCCGCGCATGCACGTGCAGTTCGACGTGCCTATGTGGAAGGTTTGAGTTATCTTGAACTGGCGGAAGAATTGAAGGTACCGTTGAATACGGTGCGCACGTGGCTGCGCCGGAGCCTTCTCAAGTTGAGAGAGTGCATGCAGCGATGACGTCGGGCGAACAAAGTCAGGGCAGGCGGCCGCAGGACGAGATCCTGGCCGGCGAATATGTGCTCGGCGTTCTCTCACTCGAGGCTCGCCGCGCCGTTGAACAGCGGATCGCCAATGATCGCGCGTTTGCTCGGATCGTCGAACGGTGGCAGGCGGATCTTGCCTCCTTCAACGACGACTACCAGGACGTGGCGCCGCGCCCGGTGGTTTTTGGCCGGATAGAAACCCGTCTCTTCGGTCCTGCCCGGGTTGCCGCCCCCTCGTGGGATCTGTGGAATTCCGCGCTGTTCTGGCGATGGTTCGCGCTCGGCACGTCGGCGGTTGCTGTCGCTGCCGTGTTTTATGCGTCGGGTGTGATTCCAAGGCCGCAGGGAGCTGCTCCGCTGGTGGCGGAATTGTCCTCGACCAATGACCAGATCAACTTGCTCGCGTCCTATGATGCCGGAACCGGCCGATTGCGGATCGTGCCGGTCGCGGCCGGTGGACGCGAAGAGAAATCGCTGGAGCTCTGGCTGGTGCCCGGAAGCGGCGATCCGCGTTCCCTCGGCGTGTTCCAGCCGGATCGGGCCGGCGAGCTCGTCATTCCCGCAGATCTGCGCGGCAACATGGCCGAAGGCGCGACACTTGCCGTCAGCCTCGAACCGTTCGGTGGTTCGCGGACCGGCCTGCCCACCGGCCCGGTCGTGGCAAGCGGTGCCGCCCACCGACCATGACGGCGAAAGCTGAAGGTCAGGCCGCAGTCTCGCCGATATCCCAATAGAGCCCGGCCATCATCGCGAGGCCCTCCCGGACGATCGAGATCGGCAGGTGCTCGTTCGGCGCATGCTGCAGGCAGCCGGGATAGGAATGGGGAATCCAGATCGTCGGTAGGCCGAGCAGATCGGAAAAGATGTTGTTCGGCAGCGAGCCGCCGAGATTGGGCAGGATCGCCGGCGGGCTCCCGAGCGTCTTCTCGATCGAGGCGACGACGCGGCTGACCCAGGGATGATCGGGATCGAGGCGGCTGGCGAGGAAGATCGCGTCGGTCGGGTCCTTGACCACCACCCGGTCATAACCCGCATCGATCAGCACTTTGCGGACGGCGGGGACCACCGCATCCGGATCGACGCCGACCGGGAAGCGGAGCTGCATGCGGGCGCGAGCTTTTGGCGGGATGGCGTAGAGCGGCTGGGCGAGGTTGCCGCATTCCATTTCCATCACCTCGAAGGAACTCCAGGCAAACACCTTCTCCTCCGGCGTCAGGCCGGGCTCGCCCCACCAGGGCTCGATCGGCGGGTCGCCGGCAGTGGGCGTGATGTGGCAATCCTTCAGCGCAGTGCGGACATTTTCCGGAATCGAACCCGGCGTCATTTCGGGCACCTTGATCTGGCCGGTGCGGCCGACCAGTGCGGTGATCGCGTGGCAGAGTTCGATGCCGGGATTGGAGAGGATGCCGCCCCAGTTGCCGGAATGCTGAAAACTTTCGCGCGCATTGATCTCCAGATGGAAGGACATGCCGCCGCGGGCGCCGAGGAAGATCGTTGGCCGTTCGAGGGCGAGGCGTGGACCGTCCGAGGCGATGAAGACGTCCGCCTTCAGCTCGTCCCGATGCGCCGCGCACATTTCCTCCAGCCCCAGCGAACCGGATTCCTCGCCCATCTCGATCAGGTATTTGAGGTTGAAGCCGAGCGAACCCTTTGTCGCGAGCAGTGCTTCGACGGCGGCGAGGTTCACCGCGTGCTGGCCCTTGTTGTCGGCCGTGCCGCGGCCATACCAGGCGCCGTTCTTCTCGGTCATCTCGAAGGGCGAGAGGCCTGCCTCCCACTGGCCGTCGAGACCGGCGACGACATCGCCGTGGCCGTATTGCAGGACGGTCGTGAAGCGCGGGTCTTCGATGCGTTCGGCGAGCAGGAACGGGCCGGGAGCTCTATCGTTTTCGTAGATCTTTGTCGTGAAGCCAAGCCGTTCGAAAAACGGCTGCATGTCCTCGGTGACGTAGCGCCAGAGGTCCGGCCTGTTGGCCGCGACGCGGCTGGCAGACGGGATCGCCACGCGTTTGCGCAGCGTGGCCTCAAATGAGCCGTCATCGAGATAACCGACGGCCTTGTCGATCGTTGCTTGGCGGGAGGAAGCGGTCATCGGGGCATCCTTGGAAACTCAGGCCGTCCTGGCCTTCGCGGCGGGAAAGACAGTCGCGTTCGAGAGGTCGAGGTCGAAATGGCAGCGGAACATGCCATGCGTCTCGGTCACCTTCTGCGGTGGCAAGGTATTGCGACAGATGTCCTGCGCGAAGGGACAGCGGGTATGGAAACGACAGCCGGACGGCGGGAAGGCCGGGTTCGGAAGCTCGCCCGCGATCGGATGCAGCGAACGGTCGCTGGTATCCATGTCTGGTGCTGCGTCGATCAGCAGGCGGGTATAGGGATGGCGCGGCTTGCGGAACAGTTCTTCCGACGTCGCCTCCTCCACCAACTCGCCGAGATACATGACCCCGATCCGGTCGGCCATGATGCGCACGACCGAGAGATTGTGGGTGATGAACAGGCTGGTGAGGTGCAGGTTCTTCTGCAGGTCGCGGAGCAGATTGAGGATCTGCGCCTGCACCGATACGTCGAGCGCCGACGTCGGCTCGTCGAGGATCAGGAATTCCGGCTCACCGGCAAGCGCCCGGGCGATGCAGATGCGCTGCCGCTGGCCTCCTGAAAACTCCTGCGGGTATTTTTCGGCGTCCGCTGCGGAAAGGCCGACCTGGACCAGCAATTCGTCGACGCGGGCGCGGATCGCGGTGCGGCCCGTGCGCAGCCTATGCACCCGGATCGGCTCGGCGATGATGTCCTCGATCGTCCAGCGGCCGTTGAGCGAGGAATAGGGATCCTGGAAGATCATCTGCAGCCGCGGCTTGTTGCCGGATGCATTGGGCGGAAAGCTGATCTCGCCGGATGTGGGCGCCATCAGGCCGGAGACGAGGCGTGCCAGCGTGGACTTGCCGCAGCCGCTTTCGCCAACCAGGCCCATGGTTTCGCCATGGCGGACGGTGAGGCTGACGTCGCTGACGGCCTTGGTGCCGCCGCTCCCGCTCTTCTTCAGCCGTTCGATAAGGCTCTGGTTGCGGCGGTAGACCTTGCTGACGTGATTGAGGATGAGGAAGTCGGAAGCGCTCATGCGGTCACCCTTTCCAGCGGGTGGAAACAGGAAAAGGCAGAGCTTTCCCCGTGATAAAGCGGCGGTATGGTCACGCGACAATCGCCTTCCGCCCTGAAACAACGCGGATTGAAGGCGCAGCCGGGCGGAACCGCACCGAGCCCCGGCATGGCACCTGGGATCTGGTCGAGCCGCATCTCGCCGGTGGCCGACGGCATCGGCGTCGCCCGGATCAGCCCGCGGGTATAGGGATGTTTCGGCGCATTGAAGAGCTCGCCGACCGGGCTGATCTCGGCGACGCGGCCGGCATAAAGCACCGCGACGCGATCGGCCATCTTGGCGATGACGCCAAGGTCGTGGGTGATCAGCATCATGCTGACATTGCTTTCGCGATGCAGGTCGCGCAGCAGTTCGAGGATATGCGCCTGGACGGAGACATCGAGGGCCGTGGTCGGCTCGTCGGCAATGACCAGCACCGGGTCGGCACAGAGCGCGAGCGCGATCACCACGCGCTGCCGCATGCCGCCGGAAAGCTGGTGGGGGAAACGCTTGAACTGGACGTCAGGATTGGGCAGGCCGACCCGGTCGAGCCAGCCCAACGCTCGTTTCTTCGTCTGGCTGCCGCTGAGTTTCAGATGCGCCTGAATGGTGTCGCAGAGCTGCTGGCCGATGGTGATGACCGGATTGAGGCTGGTCATCGGGTCCTGGAAAACGAAACCGATCCGGCCGCCGCGCACGCCGCGCATCGCCTTTGGGGAAAGCTGGTCGAGCCGTTCGCCGGCAAGGGTGATGGTGCCGCCGGTGCGTTTCAGCGGCGGCACGAGAAGGTCGATGATCGCAGCGCCGGTGATCGACTTGCCAGCACCGGACTCGCCGACGATGCCGAGCACCTCGCCAGGATTGACGAAAAAGGAGACCTTGTCGAGCGCGGTGACCAGCCGCCCATCGCGATTGATGGTGACGGTGAGGTCGCGGACGTCGAGGAGGGGAGTGGCTGCGTTGATCATGAGCGGCCCCGCAGGCGCGGATTGTAGACGTCGCGCAGATGGTCGCCGAGGATGTTCACCGAAACGACGAAGAGGACGAGGATCAGGCAGGGCCAGACCGAGATCCACCATTCGCCCGACTGCAGGAAATTGTTGCCGTTGCGGATCAACGTGCCGAGCGACGGCGAGGTGACCGGAATGCCGATGCCGAGGAAGCTCAAGGTCGCCTCGGTGATGATGGCGATGCCGAGATTGATGGTGGCGATGACCAGGACCGGGGCCATGACGTTCGGCAGGATATGCAGGACGATGATCGCGAGATTGCTGCGGCCGGTGATGCGGGCGGCCGAGACATAGTCCTGGTCGCGCTCGATCATCACGGAAGAGCGAATGGTGCGGGCATACTGGACCCAGAAGGCGATGCCGATCGAGAGCACTACGATGGTGATGGCGGTCGTCACGCTGCGTTCCGCGCCGAGCACGGCGCGGGCGGCGCCATCGATGATCATCGCCAGCAGCAGGGCGGGGTAGGCGAGCTGCACGTCCGCGACGCGCATGATGAAGGCGTCGACCCTGCCGCCGACGAAACCGGCGATCAGGCCGAGGCTGCCGCCGAGGACGAGGCCGATGGTGACCGACAGGAAGCCGACGATGATCGAGGTGCGCATGCCATAGGCCATGGCGGTGATCAGGTTGCGGCCCTGGTCGTCGGTGCCTAGCGGGAAATCAACCGACCCTTCCGCCATCCATGCCGGCGGAATGAAGCTGTCCAGCACCGACATGCCGGAGAATTCGAACGGGTTCAGGGAGAACAGCGGCACGACGAAGGCATAGACCAGCAGGGCTAAGATCATGACGGCACAGAAAGTGGGGCCGGGTGCTCTGCGCATGGCGCGCAGAAGCTTGGCGCCTCTGCTGCGGCGAGCGGGGCCGGCTACCGGGGTGTTGACGACAGGCGTCATGATTGCCTCCTCAACACACGGGCGTCGATCAGCGGATAAAGCAGCTCGACGACCAGATTGATGACCATGAAGACCAGGCCGACGAAAATCAGGTAGATGGCGATGACCGGAATATCGGCACCCTGGATCGATTGCAGGAACAGCGAGCCGAGGCCCGGCCAGGCGAAGACGTTTTCGGTGACCACCGAAAAGGCGATGATGTTGCCGAGCTGCAGGCCGAGCATGGTGATGACCGGCAGCAGCGTGTTCTTGATCGCATAGACATACCAGATGCGCGCTTCCGACAGGCCGCGGGCGCGGGCAAAGCGGATATGTTCGCTCTGGCCGACCTCCATCAACTGGGTGCGCAGCATGCGGATGATGAAGGCGACCTGGAAGGTGGAAAGCGTCGCTGCCGGCAGGAGGATCGCCCGCCAACCGGAGACGGTGAGGAGCCCGGTCTTCCAGAAGCCGAGATCGACGACCGTGCCGCGCCCGAACGAGGGGAGCAGGCCGAGCTGTACCGAAAACACGGCGATCAGCAGGATGCCCACGACGAAGTTCGGCAGCGTGATGCCGGCCGTGGAGATCAGCATGATGAAGCGGCCGAACAGCGAATTCGGATTGACGCCGCAATAGATGCCAGCCGGCACTCCGACCACGATCGTGATCAGCAGGCTGACGAAGGCGAGCTCGACGGTCGCGGGAAGGCGTTCCGCGATCAGGTTGGCGACCGGGTCCTGGGTGCGATAGGAAAAGCCGAAATCGCCCCGCAGCATGTTGCCGATGAAATGCAGGAAGCGCGTCCATAGCGGCTGGTCGAGGCCGAGCTTGGCGATCAGTTCCAGCCGCTCGTTGACGGTCGCGTCGGCGGAGAGGAGGGCCGCCAGCGGGTCGCCGATATTGGCGACCAGCAGGAAGGCGATGAAGCTGATCACCAGCAGGACGATGACCGTCTGCACGATCCGTGACGCGGCATAATTCAGCACGACAAATTCCTTAGCGGCAGCTGTCCCCGAGCCGGTCGAGGAAGGCGGCGCATTTCTCGAGCTCGGAGATCGCGACCGATTCGTCCGGCTGATGGGCATCGGCGATATCCCCCGGACCGATGACGACCGAAGGGACGCCGGCGATCTGGAAAATGCCCGCTTCCGTGCCATAGGAAACATAGCGGGGTTCGGTGCGGCCGAGAAGCGCCAACAGTTCCGCATCGAGCGTCGGGTCGTTATTGGGTTTGAGGCCCGGGATGCTGGCCTGGACGTCGAAGACGATGCCGCAGGACGGATCGATCGCCTTCATGGCCGGTTCGAGCTTTTCGGCGGCAAAACGCTTCATGTGGTCCAGCACTTCATAAGTATTCTGACCCGGAATGAGGCGCATTTCCCAGAAGAATTCGCAGTTTTCGGAGACGATATTGCCGTGCAGGCCGCCCCTGATGACGGTGACCTGGGTTGTCGAATAGGGCGGATCCAATCCTTCGAACTGCGGGCCGTTGCGCATGTCTTCGCGGATGCGGTTGATTTCGGCGATCATGTCGCCGGCGACCATGACGGCGTTGACGTAGCGGTCCGGCTGAGAGGAATGGCCGGGCTTGCCCTTGATGCGGCACCAGCCGATCAGGCCGCCCTTGTGGGCCGCGATCATGTCCATGCTGGTCGCTTCGCCAATGACGGCGAGCCGCGGCTTCAGGTCACTCTGGCCCACCCATTCGGCCATCGAACCGACGCCCGTGCAGCCGACCTCCTCGTCATAGGAAAAGGCGAGGTGGACGGGCTTCTTGAGGTTCTTGGCGGCAATGCCCGGCATGGCTGCCAGGCAGCAGGCGAGGAAGCCCTTCATGTCGGTGGCACCGCGACCGATCAGGCGGCCGTTCGCTTCTCTGAGCGTCCACGGATCGCCGGTCCAGGCCTGGCCTTCGGTCGGCACCACATCCGTATGGCCGCTGAAGATGATGCCGCCGGGCGCTTCCGGGCCGATCGTGATCAGCACGTTTGCCTTGTCGCCCTCGGGATTGGCAAACCGCCGGACGCGCGCGCCGAAGGGAGCGGTCTGGTCTTCGACATATTCGAGCAGGTCGAGGTTCGATACGGCACTGACCGTGGGATAGGACACGAGGCCGGCAAGCTGCCTCGTTATATCGGTTGCAATGGTCATTACTTCACCGTGAAATAACGCAGCGGGTAGGCAAGGTCGGCCGGCTGGACGACGGTGACATTGTCCTTCACGCCCCAGAGGATATTCAGCTGGTGGAGCGGAATGAAGGCGACGTCGGCCTTCATGAGCTTGAAGGCCTGGGTGATATAGCCGGTGCGCTTGGCCTGGTCGGTCTCCTTGCCGATCAGGTCGATCAGCTTGTCGACTTCCGGATTGGAATAACCGCCGATGTTGAAGGCGCCGAGGCCGCTCTTGGCGTCGCGGGTGGCGGCGATCGAGGTCAGGAAGATGTGGGCGTCATAGGTGGCCGGCGAATAACCGAGCATTGCCATGCTGGTATTATATTCCGGCGGGTTGACCTGGGTCGCCCACTTGGCGGTCGGCTGGGCGCGTGGATCGACCTTGATATTGATGCGGGCGAGCGAAGCGGCGACCGCAAGGCAGGTCGCCTCGTCGTTCATGAAACGGTCGCTGGTGCAATCCAATGTGACGGAGAAGCCGTTTTCATAGCCGGCTTCCTTCATCAGCGCCTTGGCCTTGTCGACATCGGGCTTCACCGGCGCGCCGAGAGCTGCATCGAAACCGTTGACTTCCTTGCCGATCGGCAGGCCGACCGGTACGGAGAAATTGCGCATGATGCGCTTCTGGATCGCGCCGGTATCGATCGCCAGCTCCATGGCCTGGCGGACCTTGAGCTCCTTGAAGGGGTTCTTGGTCTTTTCGCTGCCGAAGATCAGGCTGTCGCGGGCGACGTCGGGCTGGATGTAGATGGTCCGGAGGTCCGGACCCGCCTGCATATGCAGCTTCGGATCGTTCTCGATGCGCTCGGCATCCTGCGGCGGCACGCCGTCGATCATGTCGACTTCGCCGGAGATGAGGGCGGATACGCGGGTCGACGGGTTGGGGATCACGAAGAACGTCGCGTTGTCGACATTGCCGGTCTTCTTGTCCCACCAGCCAGGGTTCGGCGCAAAGACCGTCTTCACGCCCGGATCCCGCTCCTTGATGACGTAGGGACCGGTGCCCATGGCATTGCGGTTGGCAAAGGTCTCGGTGGCGTTATTGGCCGCACCCGGCTGCACGGTGTTGTTCGCTTCGGCCCATTCCTTGTCCATGATGTACCAGTTGGTGATCTGGTTCGGCAGGATCGGGTTGATGGCGCGGGTCTTGATGCGGATCTTGTAGTCGTCGACCTTCTCGATCGAGGCGATCGAATTCAGGTTTGCCTTGATGCCACCGGCCTGGCCGCGGGTCAGCGAGAAGATTACGTCATCGGCATTGAAGGCATTGCCGTTCGAAAATTTCACATCCTTGCGAAGGTTGAATTCCCAGGTCGTGCCGTCGATCTGCTTCCAGTCGGTCGCAAGTGCCGCCTCGATCTTCTGCTCCGCGTTACGGCGCACAAGCGGTTCGTAGACATTGGCAAGAACGGCGAAAATCAGCGTGTTCGAAACCGCATGGGGATCAAGCGTATAGGCATCGAGTGGGCCGGCGAACTTGAAATCCGCCGCCTCGGCCACGCTTCCAAGCGGAGCGGCGATCGCGGCTGCAGCGATGGTACCCAGCAGCATCTTACGTTTGAATGCAGAAAACGGGAAAGGCATCATGATCTCCTAAGCGCGCCACGAGACAGTCGGAATACGGGACAACGATGCGGTAGATATTTTATGATTAAAATATCTCGACGGAGTGAGCTCTGGAAGTGTGAGCATGCAGCGTTCCCTGTCGTTGTTTTGAGATGCCTACTTGCGAGGCTTGGGCAAACAATAGGCGATTTAAGGAAACATGCAAGCATGTTTGATCAAATGAGCGTAACTCTTTCGGGCGAACGGATTCCGAGCACGCAAAAGGGTCTCAAAGACCTTGAAGGCATCGGAATATTACAAGCATATCAGGGGTTTATGTTTTTAAAGGCGCCTTCGTAAGCCTTAAGTCCTGGCAAACATTGGGCCGCCCTTATGGGCCGGAAAGCCGTAGCCGTTGATCATCACCAGGTCGATATCGCTGCTCCTCGCGGCGATCCCTTCCGCCAGCAGAGCCTCACCTTCCAATGACATTGCGCCGAGCAATCTTTCGAGAATATCGTTCTTCGAAAATGTGCGTGGCGTGATGCCCTTTTTGGCTCGCGCGGCTTCTATGATAGCGGTCACTTCCGGGTCGACGGTCCGCTTGCCGTCCGGATAATCGTACCAGCCGCGGCCGGTTTTCTGGCCCAGGCGTCCCGCCTCGCAGAGCGTATCGGCTATCTCGACATAACGCATAGAGGGATCGCGGGTAGCCGCCTGCCGCTTCCGGCGGGCCCAGGCGATTTCGAGGCCGGCCATGTCGTAGACGGCGAACAAGCCCATGGGAAAACCGTAGTCTTCCAGCGCAGCATCGACCTCGTGCGGCAGGGCACCGTCTTCCAGCAGGAATTCGGCTTCACGGCGATAGGCGGAAAAGATGCGGTTGCCGATGAAGCCTTCGGTGACGCCGGTGACGACCGGCAGCTTGCGCAGTTTCTTGGCGACCGCCAGCCCTGTCGCCAGCACATCCGGCGCGGTCTTGGCGCAGCGCACGACTTCCAGGAGGCGCATCACATGGGCAGGCGAGAAGAAATGCAGCCCGAGCACCCGTTCCGGATGGGCGCTCGCGGCGGCGATCTCGTCCGGGTTCAGGTAGCTGGTATTGGTCGCCAGCACGGCATCCGCGCGGATGACCTTGTCGAGACGCCGGAAGAGATCGGTCTTGACCGCGAAATCGTCGAACACGGCTTCGACGACGAGATCGCAAGGGACGAGATCGACATCTTCCGCGGTCACGGAAAGCCGCGCCTTCTGGGCCTCGAACCCGGCCTCGTCGAGGCGGCCTGCGGCGACATTGCGCTCCAGCAGGCCGATGATGCGTTGGCGGCCCTTTTCGGCGGCTTCCGACGTTTGATCGAGGCCGATCACCGAATAACCGGCGCCAAGGGCTGCGACTGCGATGCCACTGCCCATGAGGCCCAGACCGCAGATGCCGATGGTCTCGACCGGGCGAGGCTTGACACCTTCCAGACCTTCGACCTTGGAAGATTCCCGCTCGGCAAAGAAGACATGGCGTAGCGCTGCCGCCTCGCGGCTGTCGCGCAGTGCGAGGAAGGTGGCGCGTTCGTCCGCCAGACCTTCGGCAAGCGGGCGATTGGACGCGGTGACCAGCCGAACGGCCTCCACCGCCGCCTTCTGGCCGCGCGCCTTGGCGATAATTTTGACCGAGGCTTTTTCGATTTCGGCCGGATCGATAGCGGCGATGTTCAGCTCGCCCGTGCGGCGGAGTGGTTTCTCAGCCAGGGCCAAGGCCGCGGATGTTGCTGCCTCGACGAGATCGCCCGCGGCTACCTCGTCGATGATCCCGAGCTTCAGGGCTTCCTCGGCCTTCACCGAACGTCCCGAGGTGATCAGGTCGAGCGCTGCCGGAATGCCGATCAGGCGCGGCAGGCGTTGCGTTCCGCCGGCGCCCGGCACGATGCCGAGTTTGACTTCCGGCAGGCCGACCTGTGCAGCTGGCGAGGCGATGCGATAGTGGCAGGCAAGCGCTACTTCGAGACCGCCGCCGAGCGCTGCGCCATTGAGCGCTGCGACGACCGGTTTCGACAGGCCTTCGATCTTGTCGATGACATCAGGCAAGGTCGGTTCCATGGCGGGCTTGCCGAATTCCTTGATGTCGGCACCGCCGATGAATGTCTTCCCGGCGCCTGTGATGACGACACCGGTGATCTCGCCCGTCGTTTCGCTATGGGCGAGAGCCTTTTCCAGCCCGTTGCGGACATTAATGGAGGTTGCATTGACCGGCGGGTTGTCGATGGTGACGACCAGAACCCCGTTCCGGATCGTGGCGGAAACCGTGGCGGAAAATTCGATCGTCTCATTCATGATCTGCCTCAGGCCGGAATGACGGCGGTCGCCTGGATTTCGATCTTGGCGCGGTCTTCCACCAGCGCCACGACCTGCATGGCGGCCATGGCCGGGAAATGCTTGCCGATGATCTCGCGATAGACCTGGCCGATGCCCTTGAGGTTGCCGAGATATTCAGCCTTGTCGGTGAAATACCAGGTCATGGTGGTGATATGCTCGGGCCCGGCGCCGGCCTCTGCCAGCACGGCGACAACGTTCTGCAGCGTCTGCTTGACCTGGCCGACGAAATCGTCGGTTTCGAACTGGCATTGGCCGTTCCAGCCGATCTGCCCGCCGACGAAGACCTGGCGGCCGGTGGCGGCGACGCCGTTGGCGTAACCGATCGGTTTTGCCCAGCCTTCAGGCTGCAGGATGGTGTGCATTATTCTTCTCCAAATGCTGTGTCAGCGCTGAGCGCATATCGTCGGGCCAGGGTAGGGCCTTGTGGGTTTCGTTCGAGGTGGCGACCAGCCGCTGCCGGGCGGTCCAGAGCAGGCGGTCGCCGGCCCGCACCTCGTATTCGAGATCGGCGGAACTGTTGCCAATCCGCATAACCTTGATGGTGAAATCCATCATATCGCCGTGGTAGCCCGGGCTCTTGAACGCGACGTCCAGCGTCACGGTCGGCACGCCGATCTTGCGGCGACTGATCATGTCCGGCCAGGGTGAGCCGATCGCGCCGAAAAATTCCTCGCAAACGCCGACCATGATGTTCAGGTAGGAGGGGAAATAGGCGATGCCGGAAGGGTCGCAATCTCCAAAATTCAATCGGCGGGATGTCGCGTAAGCCATGGTCGCCCTCACGCCTTCAACAGTTCACGGGCGATGATGAGCTTCTGGACCTCGGTCGCGCCTTCATAGATGCGCAGCGCCCGGATCTCCCGGTAGAGGCTCTCGGTGATCTCGCCGCTCTTCACGCCGCGGCCGCCAAAGATCTGAACCGCCCGGTCGATGACGCTTTGGGCGTTCTCCGTCGCGACCATCTTGGCCATCGCGGCCTCCTTGGTGGTCGGCAGGCCCTGCACGTCGCGGCGCCAGGCGGCCCGGTATGTCAGCAGTGCGCCGGCATCGATCTGTGCGGCCATGTCGCCGAACGCGGCCTGCGTCAGTTGCAGATCGGACAGGTGATTGCCGAACATCGGCCGCGCCTTGGCATAGGCGAGCGCCTCATCCAGCGCCCGCTTGGCGAAACCGAGAGCGGCTGCGGCGACGGAGGCCCGGAAAATGTCCAGGGTCCGCATGGCGATCTTGAAGCCTTCACCCGGTGCCCCCAGCAGCCGCGAAGCCGGGATGCGGCAGTTTTCGAAGCGGATCGTCGCCAGCGGATGCGGGGCGATCACATCGATGCGCTCGGCGATCGAGAAGCCCGGATCGTCGGCGAAAACGACGAAAGCGGAAATGCCGCGCGTGCCGGGTGCCTCGCCGGTGCGAACAAAAACGGTGTAGACATCGGCAATGCCGCCATTGGAGATCCAGGTCTTTTCGCCGTCGAGGATATAGTGGTCGCCGTCCTTTCGGGCAGCGCAGGCCATGGCGGCGACATCCGAACCGGCTTCCTTTTCCGACAGCGCGAAGGCCGAAATCCATTCGCCGGACTGCGCTTTCGGCAGGACGGTTCGGCGAAGCTCTTCAGAACCGGAAAGGCCGATCGCGCCGGTGCCGAGGCCCTGCATGGCGAAGGCGAAGTCGGTAAGGCCGTCATGCCAGGCGAGCGTTTCGCGGGTCAGGCAGGCGGCGCGGCTGTCGATCGGCTGGCTGCCGCCGGCGCCGGTCGCCGCGTCGAGAAGGCCGGCGTTTCCGAGCGCTTTGACGATCGCGCGGCAGGCGTTGTCCGTATCCGAATGATCGACATGGCTGAGCGCGCCGGAGGCGGCGAAGGCATCCAGTTTTTCGGCGAGCGCCTTGTGGCTGTCGTCGAAGAAAGGCCAGTCGAGGAAATCGCGTGCCGGTCCTTTGAGGGTCGTGGGATTGGCCATCAGTCGCCCTCGAAGACCGGCTTGCGCTTTTCGGCAAAAGCCTCGAAGGCGCGGCGGAAGTCCTTGGTCGCCATGCAGATCGCCTGGGCCTGGGCTTCCGATTCGATCATCTCTTCGATGCCCATCGCCCATTCCTGGTTCAGCATGGTCTTGGTCATCGTGTGTGCGAACCACGGGCCGTCGGCCAGCGAATGCGCGAGCTTGACGGCCTCTTCCTCGATAACGTCACCAGGATGGATGGTATTGAAGAAGCCCCAGGCTTCGCCTTCGCGGGCGTTCATCGTGCGGCCGGTGAACAGAAGTTCGGCGGCACGGCCCTGGCCGATGATGCGCGGCAGGATCCCGCAGGCCCCCATGTCGGCTCCGGCAAGGCCGACGCGGGTGAAGAGGAAGGCGGTCTTGGCTTCGGGCGTTGCCAGCCGGATGTCGGAAGCCATGGCGAGGATCGCGCCAGCACCCATGCAGATGCCGTCGACGGCAGCGACGATCGGCTGCGGGCATTTCTTCATCGCCTTGACGAGATCGCCGGTCATGCGGGTGAAGGCGAGCAGGTCCGGCATCGCCATATGGGTCAGCGGCTCGATGATTTCGAAGACGTCGCCGCCGGAGGAGAAATTGCCGCCGGCGCCGGTCAGGACGATCGAGCGGATATCGGAGGCGTAAACGAGGTCGCGAAAAAGATCGCGCAATTCCGCATAACTTTCGAAGGTCAGCGGGTTCTTGCGCTCCGGACGATTGAGGCGAACCGTCCCGACGCGGCCGTTTTCGCTCACTTCCCAGAGGAAATGTTTCGGCTGGTAGTCGCGAAAACTGCGCTTCATGTCCTTCATCACGTCACTCATGTTCGTCTCCTCTCCTTTTCATCGACCGTCCCTTTCCGGGCGGCAGGACCTCTCCCGCGTCAGTCGTTGGCGGAGGGTGGCAGGAAATCCACCTCGTGCGCGGCGGAAACCTTCACGATCTCCTCCACGTCGGTCATTTCGTGCAGCTCTTCGAAAAGTTGTCGGAGCTTGCGGGCCGGAGAGACCCAGAAGAGTGCCCGGCACGGCTTGTCGGACTTGTTGAAGTAACCATGAGGGATGCCGCGCGGCATGCGCACCAGATCTCCGGCCTTCGCCTTGACCCACTGGCCGTCGAGCTTCAGATCGAGTTCGCCCTCCTGCACGAGGATGAATTCGTCCTGGGTCGGGTGGACGTGCACAGGCACGAACTGCCCCGGCAGGCTGTTGGTTTCAAAGGCGAAGGTGTCGCCGCAGACCGCCTTCGGGAAATAGACCTGGCCGAGGATATTCCAGCTGGTGCCGTTATATCCGCTACCATTCTCGGTTATGCCCTTTTCCAGTTTCATCCTGATCTCCCGGTTTTCGTTTCCTGGTTCATGCCGAGGCCGATTAGCCTGACATGACTTCTCCCCCGGCAACCGCGATTGCCTGTCCGTTGATCGACGCCGCTCCGGGCGATGCCAGCCACAGAACCGTGTCTGCGACTTCCTCCGGCTTCACCAGCCGCCCCTGCGGGTTGCTCCTGGTAAATTCCTGTTGCGCCTGCTCTTCCGTCCGTCCGGTCTTGGCTACGATCGTCTTGATCGAACGGGCGATCAGAGGCGTATCGGTAAAGCCGGGGCAGACGGCGTTGACGGTGATGCCGGTCCTCGCAAGCTCGAGCGCCAGCGAACGGGTGAGGCCGACGACGCCATGTTTGGCGGCCACGTAGGCCGAAACATAGGCGTAGCCGGTGAGCCCCGCAGTCGAGGCGATGTTGATGATGCGGGCGCCTGACCCAAAAGCCTTGAGATCCGGCAGTACGGCCTGAGTCACGAGAAATACGCCGGTGAGGTCCACCGACATGACGCGGTTCCACATCTCCAGCGAGGTTTTTTCAAAGGGCGCGCTCGGGCCCTCGCCGGCATTGTTGACGAGGATATCGACAGGACCGAACGCGGCTCGTGCCGTCTTCAGGCCGGCGCCGATGGCGATCTCGTCGGTGACGTCGAAACCGGCCGCGACGCAGACCTTGTCCCTGCCAAGCGTTGCGGCAAGTGCCTCCAGAGGTTCGGCTCGTCGGCCGGCGAGGGTGACCAGCGCACCGGCTTCCACCAGCGTCGTCGCGATTGCCGCGCCGATGCCCGAGCCCGCGCCGGTGACGAGGGCGTGACGGTTGGCAAGATTGGCGCTGGCAAGTCTAGCAGAGGGCGCTTCGCTCATGACGCGATCCTTATTTCGCAGCCGCCGGGCCGACAGACGGAGGGGCAACGGCGGCCGCAGCACGCGCGAGGTTGGTTTCGTACTGCGCCTTGCCGGAATAATACTGTTTCGGCCAGGGAATATCCGTCAAGCCGATCTTGGCCGCCTCGTGAAGAACCCAGGCCGGATCCGCGAGGTGCGGACGGGCGACGGCGCAGAGATCGGCGCGGCCGGCGGCAATGATCGAGTTCGCATGATCGGCCTCCGAAATCGCGCCGACGGCGATGGTCGGGATACCGATTTCGTTGCGGATCTTGTCGGAGAACGGTGTCTGGAAAAGGCGGCCATAGACCGGCTTTTCTTCCTTCCACACCTGGCCGGACGAGCAGTCGATGAGGTCGGCACCGGCATCCTTGAACATCTGCGCGTAGATCGCCGCGTCTTCGGGCGTGTTTCCGCCCTCGAACCAGTCATGGCAGGAGAGACGCACGGAAATCGGCTTGTTGTGCGGCCAGACGTCGCGGATCGCCTTGAAGACTTCCAGCGGATAACGCGCGCGGTTCTCGTGGCTGCCGCCGTATTCGTCGGTGCGGATGTTGGTGAGCGGCGACAGGAAGCTCGACAGAAGATAACCGTGGGCGCAGTGAAGTTCCAACCAGTCGGCGCCGGCTTCTGCCGCGAACTTTGCGGAGCGCACATGGTCGGCGATGACACGATCCATGTCGGCGCGGTCCATCGCCTTGGGAACCTGGCTGGTCTTGAGGTAGGGGAGTGCCGAAGCGGAGATCAGCGGCCAGCCACCTTCTTCGACCGGCTGGTCGATGCCTTCCCAGGCGACCTTGGTCGAACCCTTGCGGCCGGCGTGTCCCAGCTGGATGCCGACCTTGGCGGCGGAATTGTCATGGACGAAGGTGACGAAGCGTTTCCAGGCGGCCGCCTGTTCTTCGTTCCAGAGGCCGAGGCAGCCGGGAGTGATGCGGGCATCCGGCGAGACGCAGGTCATTTCCCCAAACACGAGGCCGGCACCGCCGAGCGCGCGGGAGCCGAGGTGGACCAGATGGAAATCGTCCAGCAGCCCGTCCCTGGCAGAATACATGGCCATCGGCGACATGACGATGCGGTTCGGCAGATGGGTTTCGCGCAGCGAATAGGGCGTGAACATCGGCGGCAGGGTGCGGCCGTTGCCGGTCACCTCGATGCCGTTTTTCCTGGCGAACCAGCGCTCGTAACCTTCCAGCCATTTTGGGTCGCGCAGCCGGAGATTCTCGTGGCTGATACGTTGCGAGCGCGTCAGCATGGAATACATGAACTGTTCCGGCTCCAGCGTATCGGCATAACGCTGGCCGACCACTTCGAACCATTCCATGGCGTTGCGGGCGGCATTCTGGATGCGGGCGACGTCGACGCGGCGGATTTCCTCATAGGTTTCGAGGACTTCCGGGATCTTGTCCTTGGAATGGCCGAGCTTGTTGAACTGGTTGCTGAGCTCGATCGCATCGTCGATCGCGAGCTTGGTGCCGGAACCGATGGCGAAATGGGCGGTATGGGCGGCATCACCCATCAGCACGACATGCGAGTTGCCGTTGAAATGGCTCCACTTGCCGCAGATCAGGCGGTTGAAGTTCAGCCAGGCGCTGCCGCGCAGATGCCGGGCATTGGTCATCAGCTCGGAGCCTTCGAGGACTTCCGAGAACAGGTCCTGGCAGAAATCGATCGAGCCCTGCTGGTCCATCTGACCAAGGCCGTGCTTTTCGTAAGCTTCTTCCGTCGTTTCGACGATGAAGGTCGAGGTCTTGTCGTCGAACTTGTAGATATGCGCCTGGAACCAGCCATGATCCGTCTTGCGGAAGTCGAAGGTGAAGGCGTCGAACAGCTTGTTTGTGCCGAGCCAGATATAGCGGTTCGGACGCACGACGAGGTCCGGTTCGAAGACCTCCGGATAACGGTTGCGGATCTTCGAGTTGAAGCCGTCCGAGGCAATGATCAGGTCCGCATCCGGATAATCGACATCGCCATTGGAATCGGTTTCAAAAACAAGCTCGACGCCGAGCGCCTCGCAGCGGCGCTGCAGGATGTTCAAGAGCTTCTTGCGGCCGATGCCAACAAAGCCGTGGCCGGAGGTGCGCTGGCGTGTGCCCTTGAACAGCAGCTCGATATCGTCCCAGTGATTGAAGGCATCCTCGATTTCGGCCGCACTTTCCGGGTCCCAGGCCTTCATCGATACCATGGTGGCGTCGGAGAAGACGACGCCCCAGCCGAACGTGTCGTAGGGCTTGTTGCGTTCGACGACGGAAATGGAATGCTCGGGATGCAGCTTCTTCATCAGGAGCGCGAAATAGAGACCGGCCGGGCCGCCACCGATACAGACGATGCGCATATCCAAGTCCTCCTGATGTTCAGTCGCTCATTATTTTAAGTTTAAACTATATGGCGTTTGATCGACCCGTCAAGCGGATTTGCGGCGGCTCCGGCAGTTTTCATGCTGGATCGGCCAAATAATATGCATTAGCATATATAATGACCCCTGTTGCGCGCTCCTCTGTCCTGCTCGATGTTCGAATGAAGCAAGACTTGCCGTTCCGCCGGCATTTGTGAATTGACAAATGGCCGGCGCCGAAAATATGCTTTTGCAAATGATTATGGATTGAAGCCGACAAGGCGAAGAGGAACTGCCATGGCCGAGCGATCTTTTGCGCGCGAAGTCGAGGATCTCAAGCTTGGAGAAGGCGAGATTTTTCGTGGGGAAGGCATTCTCGCCATCACCAAGGCGCTGCTGCAATCCGGCGTTTCCTATGTCGGCGGTTACCAGGGCTCTCCGATCTCGCATCTGATGGACGTGCTTGCCGACGCCAAGGACATCATGGAGGATCTCGGGGTCCATTTCGAGACCTCGGCTTCTGAAGCCGCAGCGGCAGCGATGTTGTCTGCCTCGGTGATGTATCCGGTGCGTGGCGCGGTAACCTGGAAATCGACTGCCGGCACCAATGTCGCGTCGGACGCGCTCTCCAACCTTTCTTCCGGCGGCGTCAACGGCGGTGCGCTGATCATCCTCGGCGAGGATTTCGGCGAAGGCTCTTCGATCATGCAGGAGCGCAGCCATGCGTTCGCGATGAAATCGCAGATGTGGCTTCTCGACCCGCGGCCGAACCTGCCGTCGATGGTCCAGGCGGTCGAGGATGGCTTCCAGCTGTCGGAGGCGTCGAATACGCCGGTCATGCTGGAGGTGCGCATCCGCGCCTGTCACGTGCACGGCCAGTTCGTCGCCAAGGATAACCAGCGGCCAAAATTCACGCTTCGGCAGGCGCTGGAAAACCCGATCCGCGACGTCAACCGCATCGTCCTGCCGCCGGCGAATTTTGCGCAGGACAAGGACAAGCTGGAGCGCCGTTGGCCGGCGGCCGTCAACTTCATCAAGGAAAAGAAGCTCAACGAGTATTTCGGCCCTGACGAAGGCGAGATCGGCATCATCACGCTCGGCGGTCTCTACAACGGCGTCATGCGCGGCCTGCAGCAGCTGGGTCTCGCCGATGTCTACGGCAATTCCTCGGTGCCGATCTATGTGATGAACGTCGCCTATCCGACGATCGACGACGAAGTGGTCGATTTCTGTCTCGGCAAGAAGGCCGTGATCATGGTGGAAGAAGGCGCGCCGGAATATGTCGAGCAGTCGCTCCACACGCTGATGCGCCGCCGCGATATCCAGACCCGCCTGCACGGCAAGGACATTCTCCCGCTTGGCGGTGAATATACCGCGCCTGTCATGATGAAGGGGCTGAAGACCTTCATCGAGATGTACGATCGCCTGCTGCTCGGCAACCAGCCGCCGGTGCCGGATCCGAGCGATGTCCTCAACGATCCGAAGGTGAAGGCGCTGGCCGAAGTCGTGCCACAGCGTCCCGCCGGCTTCTGCACCGGCTGTCCGGAGCGGCCGATCTTTGCGGCCATGAAGCTGGTCGAAAAGGAACTCGGCGAACACCACGTCTCGGCGGATATCGGCTGTCACCTGTTCTCGATCCTGCCGCCCTTCAATATCGGCGGCACGACGATGGGTTATGGCCTCGGCCCGGCTTCCGCCTCCGCCTTCAATGTCGAGGCCGACAAGCGCTCGATCGCGGTCATGGGCGATGGCGGTTTCTGGCACAACGGCCTTGCGACCTCGGTCGGCAATGCGGTGTTCAACAAGCAGGACGGCGTCATCCTTGTCGTCGACAATTTCTATTCGGCGGCGACCGGCGGGCAGGACATCCTGTCGTCACGGGCTATCAATCCGAACCGCAAGACCAACAATTCGATCGTCAATGCGGTGAAGGGCATCGGGGCCACCTGGGTGCGCCAGATCGACCGCACCTATGACGTCGCCAAGATGCGCGACACGCTGAAGGAAGCGCTGACGAGCAAGGAAAAAGGCCCGAAGATCATCGTCGCCTCTTCCGAATGCATGCTGAACAAGCAGCGCCGCGTGAAGCCGCAGTTCAATCAGGCGGTCAAGGACGGCAAGCGCATGGTGAAGGAGCGCTTCGGGGTGGACGAGGACGTCTGCACCGGGGATCACGCCTGCATCCGGCTCTCTGGTTGTCCGTCGCTGTCGGTGAAGCACACGGATGATCCGCTAAAGGACGATCCGGTCGCGGCGATCGACAACAGCTGCGTCGGCTGCGGCAATTGCGGTGAGGTTTCGGAAGCCGCCGTTCTCTGTCCGTCGTTCTATCGCGCCGATATCATCCACAATCCGACCGGCTGGGACAAGTTCCTCTCGAAATTCCGTAGCTCGGTGATCGGCTGGCTGCAGGCCCGCCGTGCCGCCGGCCGCGTCGTTTTTGCAGAGGTTTGATCGATGAACGAGACCGTGAACCTCAAGACGCTCCATGCTTCCGACAAGCCGCTGACGCTGGCGATCATGGCCATGGGCGGCCAGGGCGGCGGCGTGCTGGCCGATTGGATCGTCGGCCTTGCCGAGGAGCAGGGCTGGATGGCGCAGTCGACCTCGGTGCCGGGCGTTGCCCAGCGCACCGGCGCGACGATCTATTACATCGAGATGTTGCCCGCCCGCGACGGTGTGTCGCCGATCTTCTCGCTGATGCCGACTCCGGGCGATGTGGATGTCGTGCTGGCCGCCGAGCTGATGGAAGCCGGACGCTCCGTGCTGCGCGGTCTGGTGACGCCGGACAAGACCACGCTGATCGCCTCGACGCACCGTTCTTTCGCCGTCGGCGAGAAGGAGAGGCCGGGCGATGGCATCGGCGATCCGACCGTGGTGGTCGGCGCGACCGATTTCGCCGCCAAACGCACCATCGCCTTCGACATGGATACGCTGGCGACGAAAAACGGCAGCGTGATTTCCGCCTCGATGTTCGGCGCACTTGCGGCAGCCGACGTGCTGCCCTTCCCGAAGGAAGCCTTCGAGGCGATAATTCGCGGCGGCGGCAAGGGCATCGAACCCAGCCTCAGGGCTTTCAATGCCGCCTACGAGCGGGCGAAAGCCAAGCCGCGCGACGAAGTGGTCGCGATGGCGCCGAAGCGTTTCGATACGATGCCGGAAACCGCTGGCCATCCGGATCTCGATCGTCTCGTCCATCGCATGCGCGCAGAATTTCCGGAGGTCGCCTGGCCGCTGCTGTTTGCAGGCGTCAAGAAGCTCACGGATTTCCAGGATCCGGCCTATGCCGGTGAATATCTTGATCGGGTTGGCAAACTTCATGCCCTCGATCGTGCCAATGGCGGCGGCGAGCACGATTATGCTTTCACCGTCCAGTCGGCGAAATACGTCGCCGTCGCCATGGCCTATGACGATGTCATCCGCGTCGCGGACCTCAAGACCCGTGGCACCCGCTTCAATCGGGTCGCCAGGGAGGTCGGCGTCAAGCAGGACCAAATCCTCTACATGACCGAATACATGCATCCGCGCATGGAAGAGGTCGTGGGAACCATGCCGAAGCGGCTCGGTCTCTGGGTCGAAAACCGCCCGAAGGTCTTTGCCTGGCTCGATCGCCGCATCAACAAGGGCCGTCGCGTGCAGACCGGCACGCTCTTCTGGTTCCTGACGCTTTATACGCTGGCAGCGTTGCGGCGCACCCGCCGTGGCACGCTCCGGCACTTGCGCGAGACCGAACACCGTGAGGCCTGGCTCAATACCGCGATGTCGCTTCTTCCGAGAAATTACGATCTCGCGGTCGAGGTGATCAACAACCGCCGCCTGGTGAAGGGTTATTCCGACACCCATGCGCGTGGGCTTTCGAAGTTCGACCGGGTGATGTCGGCGCTGACGACCTTGGCGGACCGCGAAGACGGTGCTGCCTGGATGAAGCGCCTGCGCCAGGCGGCTCTTCTGGACGAAAGCGGCATTGCTCTCGACGGCGCGTTGAAGACGGTCTCTACGCTTTAGGTTTTAAGGATAAAGACACATTATAGCCGCGATCCCGTTGCTTTTGCTGCGTATCTGACCGAAGTCTAGACACCCAGTTTTTGCAAGTACCGGCAGCCCACATGGAATCCACGGATCGTCAGCCAAGTCGCTTTCGAGACATTCTTGAGACGTACCGTCCTTACCTCATCGCTGTTGCGGCGCTGGCGGTTTTCGCGTTCACGACTTTTGCAATCTACAACCTCACGACCGAGGTCAGCTATGACGATGTTATCGAGGCGCTCGCCAACACGCGTTTATCCTCGATCGGCCTTGCGGTTTTCTTCACGGCCCTGAGCTTCGCGGCACTGGTCGGATACGACGTGAACGCGATTACCTATATCGGCCGTTCCTTGCCGTTCGTGCCTGTCGCGATAACGGCCTTCAGTGCTTACGCGGTCGGCAACACGGCCGGTTTTGGAGCGCTCAGCGGCGGGGCCATCCGGTTCCGCGCCTATTCGCGCCTGGGGCTTTCGCCGGACGATATCGGTCGCGTCATCGCATTCGTGACACTTGCCTTCGGCATCGGGCTTCTGGCGGTCACGGCGCTCGCATCGCTGGTCACCGCGCCGAGGATCGGCGCCCTCCTCGATATCGACGGTGATTGGGTGCGCGCCGGTGCAATCGTGATCATTATCGTGCTCACTGCGGTTCTGATCCTCGGGCGGGACGGACGAACGGTCTCGGTCGGAAGCTTGAGCATCCGTCTGCCGGATAGCCGCACGTCCTCACAGCAGTTCCTGATCACCGCGCTCGACATCGCCGCCTCGGCCTCGGTTCTCTACGTGCTCCTGCCGCAGACGGAAATTGGCTGGCCATCCTTCCTGGCGATCTATGCGACCGCCGTGGGCCTGGGTGTCCTCAGCCATGTGCCAGCCGGTCTCGGCGTCTTCGAGACGGTGATCGTAGCGGCACTCGGCAATCGGGTCAGCCTTGACGAAGTGCTCGGCAGTCTCGTTCTCTACCGCGTTATCTATCACGTCCTGCCGCTGCTCATCGCCACGCTGATGGTGATTGGCATCGAAGTTCGCCAGCTAGCCCATCATCCCGTTGCCTCGACGCTTCGCAAGCTCGAATTCCGTCTCGCGCCGCCGCTTCTGGCGACGTTCTCGATGATCGCCGGCGCAATGCTGATCTTCTCGAGCGTGACGCCGACACCGGATTTCGATATCAATTTCCTCGGAAACTACCTGCCGCTGCCGGTGTTCGAAGGCGCGCATTTCCTTTCCAGCATTCTAGGCCTGCTGCTGTTCATCACGGCGCGCGGCATTGGCCAGCGGCTGGACGGTGCGTGGTGGGCCGCCATGGTCTGCACCGCCTTGGCACTGGTTTTGGCCTTCATGCGGGCGCTCGCGCTTTTCGAGGCATCGTTCCTGGTTATCCTGCTGATCGGCCTGTTCCTCAGCGCCCGGCAGTTCAAGCGCCGGGCATCGCTGTTCGGGCAGGTGCTGTCGCCGAGCTGGATCGCCGCCATGCTCATCGTCGTCGCCGCAGCGATCACGGTACTGCTTTTCGTCTATCGCGAAGTGGACTACAGCCGCGAACTCTGGTGGCAGTTCGAATTTTCCGAGGAAGCGCCGCGCGGCTTGCGCGCAGTCCTTGGCCTTGCGATTTTCGCGGCCACAATCTCCCTGTTCAGTCTTTTGCGGCCGGCGGCCAGACGTTCGGCTCTGTCCACAGCGGACGATCTGGAGCGGGCAATCCGGCTCGTCATGGCTCACGACAATGCGGACGCCAACCTTGTGCGGATGGGCGACAAGCGGCTGATGTTCTCCGAGAGCGGCAATGCCTTCCTCATGTACGGCATCCAGGGGCGCTCCTGGATTGCGCTTTTCGATCCGGTCGGACCGCAGGAGGAGATGGCGGATCTCGTTTGGCGTTTCGTCGAGGAAGCTCGCGCCCAGGGTGGTCGCGCCGTGCTCTATCAGATTTCGCCCGGCCTTCTTTCTCATTGCGCCGATGCTGGGCTGAGGGCCTTCAAGCTCGGTGAATTGGCGATCGTCGACCTGTCCCGCTTCGACCTCAAGGGCAGTCGGCTGGCCGGGCTTCGCCAAGCCGTCAACAAGGGTGCACGCGAAGGGCTGGAGTTTTCCGTCATCGAGCAGCCGGACGTGATGGCGCATGTCGAAGAACTCCGGTGCGTGTCGGATGCCTGGCTGGAAGATCACAATACCCGTGAGAAGACTTTTTCGCTCGGAGCTTTCCGGGATGATTATGTAAGCGCCCAGCCGGTCGCGATCCTCAGGAAGGACGGCCGCATCGTCGCTTTCGCGACGCTGTCGCTCACCGATACGAAGCAAGAAGGTACCGTCGACTTGATGCGCTTTATGCCGGATGCGCCGAAAGGCTCGATGGATTTCCTGTTCGTGAAGATCATGGAATATCTTCGCGATGCCGGTTATAGACATTTCAATCTCGGCATGGCTCCGCTGTCCGGCATGTCCACACGCGAGGCTGCGCTCGCCTGGGACCGGATCGGCAGCGTTGTTTTCGAGCATGGCGAACGGTTCTACAATTTCAAAGGGTTGAAAGCCTTCAAGTCGAAGTTCCATCCCGCCTGGGAGCCGCGTTACCTCGCTGTGGCAGGGGGTGTCAGCCCCGCCATCGTGATGATGGACGCAACGCTCCTGATCGGCGGCGGCTTGAGAGGAGTGGTTGGTAAATGATGTTTCTGCGTTCTTTTTTTGTCGCGCTTGCCGCTCTGCTGTGTGGCGCCTTGCCGGTCGCCGCCCAGGATCAGCAGGACTATCATACAGGCCTGATCCCGCAGCCGCGTATCCTCGTGCCGAACAATGGCAGCGAGCTCGAAGGCATCGTTTTCCTGATTTCCGGCGGGCAGGGTTGGGGGGCTCGGGAGGATACCGAGGCGCAGAAGCTGCTTGCCGCCGGTGCGGCCGTGGTCGGCATCGATTTCCCCTCCTATATCAAGTCGCTCGGCGCCGACGACGGCGAATGCATCTATATGGTTTCCGATATCGAGGACGTCTCGCAGCAGGTGCAGCGGCGGATCGGCAATCCGCAATATCGTCACCCGATCGTCGCCGGCATCGGCGAGGGCGGCGCCTTGGCGCTTGCGATGATTTCCCAGAGCCCGAATGCGACGATCGACGAGGCCATTGCCGTCGATCCGCTGGCAGGCATCCCGCTTGCGAAGGAACTCTGCACGCCGGCCTCCAAGCAGAAAATCGGCGATCGCATCGTTTATGGTTTTGACGACGGTGCTCTGCCGGCCGCGGTGACGATCATTTCCACCGCTACAGCCGATGCAGCCGGCAAGGCACATGGCCTTCGCCTGAAACAAGATCATCCCGAGGTCGAGCTCAGCAATTCGGGCGAGACCTCCGATGTGGCGCTCTCGCAGGCGCTTGCCGCACGCATCGCGGCTACCGGCCGTACAAGCCAGCCGCTCGACCTGCCGCTGAACGTGCTTCAAGCCAAGCCGGCGATGAACACGATGGCGGTGATCTTCTCCGGCGATGGCGGGTGGCGCGACCTCGACAGCGAAGTGGGAGGTTATCTGCAATCGCAGGGAATCCCGACGATAGGGCTGGATTCGCTGCGATATTTCTGGTCCGAACGCACGCCGCAGGCGACTGCGGACGATCTGGCGAAGATCATCGAATATTATCGCCGGCAATGGGACGTTCAGAACGTCTTGCTGGTCGGCTATTCGTTTGGCGCCGATGTGCTGCCAGCCGCCTACAACCTCCTGCCGGCAGCAGACCGGGTGCGAGTGAAGCAGATCACGCTGCTCGGCCTGTCGAACAAGGTGGATTACGAAATTTCCGTGACCGGGTGGCTCGGCGTCGCAAGCGACGGAAAGGGAGGCGATCCGATGACCGACATCGTCAGGATCGATCCGAAGCTCATCCAATGCGTCTACGGCACCGATGAGGACGACGATCCCTGCCCGACGTTGAAGACCAAAGGCGTCGAGGTGGTGCCGATCGAGGGCGGACATCATTTCGACGAGAACTACCAGGCGCTCGGCAAACGCATCCGCGACAGCCTGCAGACCCGGCTTTCGAAATAGACCGGTCAGATCTCGTGCTTGCGGATGTTGAGGAGGATCTTGTGCAGCGTGCCCGTGAAGGCGCGGTATTCTTCCTCGTCGATGCCGTCGAACATCCGCAGCAATGAATCATACATGGTCGGCCAGAAGCGCCCAAAGGCGGCACGGCCTTCCTCGGTGATCGTCACATCACGGATGCGCATGTCCTCGGCGCGCGGCGTGCGGCGAATGTAACCCTGGTCTTCGAGGGAATCGAGCGTGCGGCTCATGGTCGATTGCTCGATGACGGCGAAGACGGAAAGCTCGTTGATGGTGAGCGACGCAGAGACGCTGAGGACCGCAAGCGTGCGCATCTTGGCCGTCGACAAGTCGTATTCGCGCAACTCCTCCGCCATGTTGGAATTCCAGCGGGAGATGATGCGGTTCATCAGGTAGGGTGCGAAATGGTTGAGGCCGATCTCGCCCATGGTCGGCCGATTTTCCTGATCACCCTCCTGATGCCAGCGCAGCACCACACCTGAAAACCGTTCCGCCATGAAATCCATGTCTCCTAGACCACGTCGTTTCAACGCAACGACGATGCGAGCAGAAAGCCCGAGCCGCCAGCAAGCCCCGGCCCCGGATGGGTCGAGGCGCCGATATGATAAAGGCCCGGCACGTGGGTGCGGTGGTTAACAGACGACTTGAAGGGCCGCCAGAGGAAAAACTGGTCGAGCCCGCAGAAGCCGCCATAGGGATCGCCGCCGACGAGGTTCACGTTCATCGCCTCCAGATCGGTCGGAGAATAGGCCCGGCGGGCGAGTTTTATCTCGGCAAAATTCTCGATGTGGCGGGAAAGCAGAGCCTCGATGCGATCGGCATAAAGTTCGCGCAGCTCATCGGTCCAACGGCCGTCGGCAGGTGTAGCGATCTCACCGGTCGCATCGCCCTTGATGAAGCGCGGCGCTTCGGGAAGCTGCAGCCAGAGTATCGACTTGCCGTCCGGCGCGCGCGACGGATCGAAGCTGACGGGCTGGCCGACGCAGACGGTCGGCTCGGCCGGCAGCAGTCCGCGTTCGCATTCGTTGGTGGCACGCGAGACGCCGTCGAGACCGGATGTCAGGTGAAGCAGCGCCACTTTGGCGAGCTCCGGGTCGCCCTTCCAGCGCGGCGGCGCGGAGAGGGCGTAATGGATCTGCATGTTGCCCTTGCCATAACGGTAGCGTGCGACGCTTTCCTTTACGTCTGCGGGGGCGGGCTGCGGCCAGTCCTTCAGCAGCCGGTCATAGATCTGGTTCGGCGTCGTGGAGCAGACGACGCCGGATGCGGCGTGGATCGTCTCGCCGCCTGCAAGCCGCACGCCGGCAGCCTTATTATCCGGACCGGGAAGGATACGTTCGACATCCGCGCCAGTGCGGATCGCGCCGCCTTGATCCGTGATCAGCCGTTCGAAGGCGGTGACGAGGTTAGCCGCGCCGCCCTTGACGATCGGGCAGCCGGCGAGTTCGATAGCAAAACCGATGACCTTGACCATTTCGGCCGAATAGGCGCTTTCCGGCGCCAGGCCGCAATGCAGGACCCAGGGCGCCCAGAGTGCGTGAGCGCCTTCCGACTTGTAGGTGGTTTCGAGATAACCGCGCGCTGGTGTCAGTGCATCGCCGAACCAGGCAGCGAGTTGGCGCAGGCCCTTGCCCCATCCCTGTCTGGCGACCGTTTTCAGCGTCGTGCCGGACCAGAGTGCGCCGCCGAGCAGAGAGAACAGGAAGGCCGCATCGGTGCCAAGCGCATTCATTTCCTTGTCGAACGTCTTGCCGTCGCCGGCTGCGAGGGCCTCGAAGGTTGCGATATTGCGCTGGCGGTCTTTTGCGAAGATGACGGAGGAGCCGTCCGGGCGCAGCACACCGGTCGGCAGGTCGGCATGGGCGAATTCGAGGCCGCGGGCTTCAAGATCCTTGCCGAGCGCGCCGTAGGCGGGCGAGGTCAGGAACAGCACCATGGTGGTGGCCATCACGTCGTGGATAAAGCCGGGCTCGGTGATTTCATCGGTGTGCAGGCAGCCGCCGATGCGGTCGCTGCGCTCCAGAACGAGGACCTTTTTGCCCTTCTTGCCGAGCATGGCGGCGGCGACGAGCGCGTTGATGCCGCTGCCGACGATGATGTAGTCGAAATCCGCCATGCCGCCCGTCTTCCTGCTGGATACGGAAAGGGCCGGAACCTTCCGGTCCGGCCCTTCGATCGGATCAGGAGATCAGCGCAAGGGCGCGGACCGGTGAACCTGTGCCCTTGACGAGCTTCAGCGGAGCGGCGATCAGCACGGCGCCCTTCGGTGGCAGCTGATCGAGGTTCGACAGCGATGCGAGGCCGTATTTGCCGGCGCCGTGCATGAGGTTGTGGGCCGGGAAAGGCGGGTTCATGCCGCCGGCCGAACCGGCATCGGTGCCGATGGTTTCCTGGCCCCAGCCGATAATGTCCTTCGAAATCAGGTATTGGATCGCTTCGGCGGTCGGGCCGGGAGAGTGCGGGCCGTTCTCGTCTGCGTTCAGGAAGGTTTCGGTCGAGCCGTTGCGCTTGTACCAGTCGGAGCGCATCAGCACCCAACTGCCGGCCTCGATCGCGCCATGCTCGGCTTCCCATTCCTTGATGCTGTCGACGGTCAGCAGATAATCCGGGTTTTCGGCGGATTCCTTGGAACGGTCGATGACGTTGACCGGCGCCACGAAATTCTGCGGCGGGATGGTGTCGGTCGTGTTGTTCGGTTTGTCCTTGCCTGTAACCCAATGACAGGGCGCATCGAAATGGGTGCCGGTGTGCTCACCGAGTTCCAGCCAGTTCCAGGCCCAGAACGGACCGTCCTCGTTGTATTCGGAGATCGTGTGGACGGCGACTTTCGGCGTGTTCTTGCCGAACTGAGGCGGCAGGTAAAGAACGGGGGTATCCGGCCCGAGCGGCGCCGTCAGGTCGACGACCTTGACCGAGCCGGAGAGAAGAGCGGAAGCGAGACTGGTGAGCGTGCTGGAAGACATGGTGCCGGGTTCCCCTTGAATTGACCGGTTTCGTAAGCCGGGCAGCAGCCGGTTTTCCTCTCCGGATGCCGCTGAACGATGAGGGAGCCTATTGCAGAAAATATGAGGATGCAAGCAACTGGGAGAGGCTGCATCGCGCAAATTTATGTGGTCGATCCCTATCGAAGAACATCGATCACTTCCGTGAGAAATAAGCTGTTGCGGACTCAGTGAAGGGCAAGCATGAGTAGCTATCCGCTTATCGACAGATTGCCTGTTCTTGATGCTGTTTTCAGAAAATGTATGCATATGAATAAATAATGGACGCGGATGACGGCTAATGATGGGGTGATGATCGGGCCAGTCACGTGGGCTGGCGAGCGCCGTTCCCAATAATGGTCGCAGCACGAACCTTTGACATTTCAAATATCTGCTTCTAGACGGTGGATCGGTTACAGAGGCAACATTCGAAATGGTAGAAGCAGAAGCGGTCGGCGTCGATCTGGAGATCATCGTCCAGGGCGCCCATGGGCGGTCGAAGCCCGAGCTGCGCCTGTGGCTGCGGATGCTGTCGACGACCAAGCTGATCAGCCAGGAAATCCGCCGCCGCCTGCGCGCCGAGTTCGGCGCGACGCTGCCGCAGTTCGACCTGATGGCGCAGCTTTATCGGGAGAAGGACGGGCTTCGTCTCGGCGAGCTTTCCAAGCGCACCATGGTCACCAACGGCAATGTCACCGGGCTCGTCGAGAGGCTCGAAGCCGATGGTTACATTCAGCGGGTAACGCCGCAGGGCGACCGGCGCGTGACGGTGGCAAAACTGACCGAGGCGGGTGTGACACTGTTTGCGGCGATGGCCGCGGCGCACGAAGGCTGGCTGCAGGACATGATGGCGGATATCGGCCCGGATGCCGTTGCTGCGCTCTGGGCGGAGATCGGCACGGTCAAGACCTCCGCCAACAACCACCTTTCCGGCGCCGCCTTCGAATAGGCCTTGCCGCCAGCGTCAGCGCTTCTTTTCCTTGTTGAACCTCTGTTCGAGCAGATTGACCAGCCGCACCATCGGCCAGAGGAAGGCGATGTAGATCAGCGCAGCGCCGATCAGCGGCGTCGGGTTGGCATAGAGCGCCTGCGCGTCCGTCGCCTCCTTGAGAAGCTCCGGCAGCGCGACGGTTGAGGCGAGCGACGTGTCCTTGAACATCGAGACGCAGTTATTGGTCATCGGCGGAATGACGATGCGGATCGCCTGCGGCAGCACGACCTTGCGCAGCGTGACGAAGAAAGGCAGGCCGAGGGCCGCCGCCGCCTCGAACTGACCGCGCGCAATACCCTCGATGCCGGAGCGGAAAATTTCAGCCGAATAGGCCGCCATGACGATCGAGAAGGCGAGGCCGGCGGACGTCCAGGAGGACAGGCGGATGCCGACGAACGGCAGCGCGTAGTAGATGAGAATCAGCACCACCAGCATCGGCGCGGCGCGAAAGATGTCGATATAAAACACCGTCAGATAACGCACCGGCTTTGGCCCGTAGAGGCGCAGAAGCGCGATCACCAACCCGATCGGAATGCCGATGCCAATGCCCGCGACGCCGAGCAGGAAGGTGTTGATCAATCCACGCAGCAGCGCTGGAAATGCGTCGCCGAGAACCCCGAGGTTGAAGAATGTATCGAGGAGGGTCATTTCCTGGTGCCTTTACGCTCACGAAAAAGCCGGCCGTCGCCGGCCGGCATGACTGGGGTGTATTATCGGTAGCCGGCTCAGGGCTTCGGCAGCGGCTGTTCGACGGCGGAAGCGGAATCGGCCGCCGGATCGGAGCCGAACCACTTCTTGTGGATCGCGGCCAGAGTGCCGTCCTTCTTCATGGCGGTGATCGCGTCGTTCGCCTTGGCCAGCAGCGGGTGATCCTTGGTCATCATCAGGCCGTATTGTTCGCCGGTCTTGATGCGCACCTTGACGGCGAGGTCCTTCATCTTGAGGAAGGCGTATTCCATGCCCGGGACGTCGCTAACGGCCACATCGGCACGACCGGCGGAGAGATCCATCAGCAGGTCCTGCTGGGCATTGTAGCTCTTGATGTCGGTGATGCCGTATTTTTCCTTGTTGTCCTTGGCCCACTTGTCGCCGGTCGAACCGGCAAGCACGCCGACGACCTTGCCCTTCAGGTCTTCGACCTTGGAAACGGTCGCTTCCTTGCGGGTGGCAATGCCCATGTCGGCGTCATAATAGGCCTGGGTGAAGGACTGGCTGCCGAGGCGTTCCTTGGTGATGGTGATCGAGGAGATCGCCACATCGATACGCTTCGAAGAGGTGGCCGCAAAGAGCGCCTGGAAGCCGAGGTCGGAAATTTCGACCGTCATGCCGAGACGCTTGGCGACTTCGTTGACGATATCGACTTCGAAACCCTCGAACGTACCCGCAGCCGTCTTGTATTCGAAGGGCGGATTGCTCGGATAGGAGCCGACGGCAAGCGATGCCGCGGAGGCAAAGCCGGCGCTCGCGACGGACAGCGCCGCGGCACCCGCAAGGCCAAAAAAGGCGCGGCGGAAAAGGGTCGTGGTCATGATTGCGTTCCCTCTGTTTTGGTGACCGGCGGCTGTTTTCCCTGCCGGATCGGATGCGAATTCTTCTTGATCGTTGGTAGATGAAGTGACCTGAGCGGGCCCTTTCCCAAGAGCTATCCGGCGGCGTCTCATATCCTCTTTCAACGCGCCTGGAAGCGGATCGTGATGGAAAATCCGGCAAGTTTCAAGGGGAAAGATTGAAGCTTAAATCATGTCCAGACCGGTTGTCCGGGTGGCTGAATCATGGCTCAAAATAGTTTAGGTTTAAACTTGTTTTTTCTTTCCGACGGTTCGATAGTGAGCCACTACCGGGGAACAGAGGCCGCTGGCAATTGTTGCGGTCCCTTAAAGAGAAGCAGGAAGCCGAGCCATGCGTTTTGCCTATTTCGCCTTTTTCGAGAATGTCGACGGAAGCCAGCTCGCCGTGAGCAAGGCGGATGTCGAGACCGCCTCCGAGATCATCAAGCTGACACCCGGGCTGACCACGGCCAACCTCTACACGCCTGAGGTCACCAAGGACATGTACAACAAGGACGAGCAGTCTCCGATCTTCGGCATGCAGCTCTATTTCAACGAGTTGACCGACCTGGAAGACGCGATGGCGCCGACCGGCCACCTGCATCAGCTTGCGGCTTCGGGCGTGCTGTCGAGCATTCGCGGCGCCAAGGGCACTCAGCAGGCCATGTATGCGCGACACTTTCCGGTCGACGATGCCAGGCTTGATGTAGAAAAGAACGGCAATCCCTGTTCCTACGTGGTCCATTATACCGGCCCGGCCGAGGACCTGAACGTCTGGATGCACCACTATGTCAGCCATCACCCGCAGGTGATGCGCACCTTTCCGGGGATCCGCAAGATCGAGGTCCTTTCACGGGTCGACTGGTGCGGGTTTCTGCCCTGGGAGCGGGTCAACCACATGCAGCGCAACCGGGTGATGTTCGACAGCCCTGTCGCACTTCAGGCAGCGCTGCAGTCGCCGGCCCGTATTGCAATGCGCGAGGACTTCAAGACCTTCCCGCCCTTCGAAGGCGGCAATTCGCACTTCCCGATGGAGACGCAGATCATCGTCCCTGACGGACGGTGAGGCCGCTCAGAACTTTATATGGTCGCGGTCGAGATCCGCGACCGAACGGCAGCCGAGAAGCGCCATGGTGCGGCGGATTTCCTCTTCGAGGATGGTGATGGCGCGGGCCGCGCCAGCCTCACCGCCGGCTGCGAGGCCATAAAGTGTTGCGCGGCCGGTCATCACCGCATCGGCACCGAGCGCCAAAGCCTTGACGATATCCGTGCCGCGGCGAAAACCGCTGTCGGCAAGGATGGTGATCCTGCCTTTCAGCTTGCCCGCGATCTTCGGCAGAATGGTGATCGGCGATGGCGCACCGTCAAGCTGACGACCACCGTGATTGCTGATAACGATGCCATCGGCTCCCGCGTCAGCGGCGAGTTCCGCATCGCGCAGCGTCATGACGCCTTTGACGATCAGCGGCTTTTTCCAGATTTTCCGCAGGCGGCGGATATGGCTCCAGTGAAGGTCCGGCTCCACCTGTTCGCGCGACCAGATGGCCGTGCGAGCGAAGGTCTGCTGGTCGGTCGGCAGAAAATCGAGCAGATTGCCGAAGGGCGGAATGCCGCGTGCCATGACCGACAATGCCCAGCGCGGATGACAGAGGATATCTAGCTTGTGGCGGAAAGTCGGGTCCATGCCGGAGCGGTAGTTGCGGCGGTCCCATTCGCGGTTGCCGAAGGTCGCAGCATCGGTCGTCACCATCAGCGCCTGGCAGCCGGCTTTTTCGGCGCGCCCGACCAGTTCGTCCATGAAGGCCTGCGAGCGGAAGACATAGAGCTGCATCCAGTGGGAGAGATTGGGGATGCCGGAAAGCTCCTCGATCCGCATGTTGGAGACAGTGCTCTGGGTGAAGGTCACGCCCGCCTTGGCGGCGGCTTCGGCAAGCAGCCGATCTCCCTGATATTGGAACAGGCCATTGAAGCCGGTCGGTGCGATGATGAAGGGAAGCCGCATCTTGCGGCCGAAGATCGTCGTCGAAAGATCGGGTATACCGATGCCGGTCAGCGTCGAGGGCCGAAATTCGATTTCCGAGAAGACTTCGCGGTTGCGGCGAAGCGTCCATTCGTCTTCGGCGCCGCCCTCGAGATATTCCATAACGAAGGCCGGCAGGCGGCGTCGCGCCATGGCCTGCAGATCGGCGATGGTGACGGCGCGGTCGACATCCCGGCCGCTGTAATATCTGCGTCCTGCGATTGGCATCATTCGACCTGATAGCCGGCTTCCGCAAGCACCGGCGACCATTCCGCATTGACGTCGTCCGGCGGCACGGCGGCGAGCAGGCTGCGCGTATAGGCGTGCTGCGGATCGGCAAACACGGTTTCCGTTCGGCCGCTTTCCACCACCTCGCCGCGATACATGACCATCACCCGATCGCAGAGATATCGAACGACGGACAGGTCGTGGCTGATGAACAGCATCGAGAAGCCGTGTTCGTCACGCAGTTTCAGCAGGAGGTCGAGAAGCTGGGCCTGAACCGAGACGTCGAGGCCGGAAACGATCTCGTCGGCGACAAGGATGCGCGGCAGGGTGCAAAGCGCGCGGGCGATATTGACGCGCTGCTTCTGGCCGCCCGAAAGTTGCGAGGGAAAACGCATCGCCGCATCCGGCGGCAGGCCGATTTCCTTCAACAGTTCGGCGGCGCGGTCCATGCGCTCGCGGGTGCTGTTGTGCAATCCGCTCGCCTCGTTCGCCTGGGTGACGATGCTGCCGATCCGCCGGCGCGGGTTGAGCGCCGATTGCGGATCCTGGAAGACCATCTGGATATAGTCGCGGCGATAGGCCCTGTCGGCATTGCCATTGGCGGTAATGTCGCGGCCAGCCAGCGTGATCTTGCCGTCTGTCGGTGTATCGAGGCCGACAACGAGGCGGGCGAGCGAGCTTTTGCCGCTGCCGCTTTCGCCGACGATACCGACGAACTCACCCTCGCCGAGCGAAAAATCGACGCTGTTGACCGCCTTGAAGGCGCTGCGCTTGGCGAACGGACTCCAGGCCGTCGTGTAGGCCTTGGTGAGCTTCTCGCCGTTGAGATGGATCCTGCTCGATGCGATCTCGCGGCCGGGTGCCAGCGGCGGCGGCACGATATCGGGTGTTTTTTCGGTGCGGATGCAGGCGGCGATATGGTTCGGGCCGATATCGGCAAGCGGCGGTTCGGACCGGGTGCAGGCCTCGATCGCGTTCGGACAGCGCGAGGCGAAGCGGCAGCCCTTCAGTTCCTTCAACACGCGCAGGCCCGGCATGCGCTCGGGCAGGATGAAGAGACCGCGGCGGGGGCCGGTAATCGTCGGGTTGGCGAGCTGCAGACAGCGTGTATAGGGATGGGCCGGTGCCGAAAAGAGCTGCTTGGCGGGTCCGCGCTCGGCCGGGCGGCCGGCATAGAGGACCATGATCTCGTCGCTGATCTGCGAGGCGAGGCGCAGGTCATGAGTGATGAAGATCACCGCCGTGCCATCGCGCTTCTGCATTTCGGCGATCAGCTTGACGATGCGGGCCTGGATCGTCACGTCGAGCGCGGTGGTCGGTTCATCGGCAATCAAGAGACGCGGGCGGCTGGCAAAAGCCATGGCGATCAGGATGCGCTGGCACATGCCGCCGGAAAGCTGGTGCGGATATTTTTCGAGCAATGCCGCGCCATGCGGCAGATGTACGGATTCGAACTCCTTCAGCGCCCGCTCGCGCCAGTTCTCACCGGGGGCAAGGCCGATCCGCAGAAGATGTTCCTTGATCTGCTGGCCGACCGTCAGCACCGGGTTGAGGCCGGAAAGCGGCTCCTGCGGAATGAAGGCGATGTCGCGGCCGAGCAGGCTGCGGCGGCGTTCCGGCAGCATGCTCACCAGATCTTCGCCGTCGAAGGCCAGCGTGCCCCTGGTAACCGCAAACCCCTTCGGCAGATATTGCGAGATGGTGCGGCCGATCATCGACTTGCCGGCACCGGATTCGCCGACCAGGCCGAGGATCTTGCCGGGCTCCAGCGAGAAGTTGAGATCAGTCAGGACCGGGAAATTTTCCTTGGCTCCTACCGATTCAACGCAGAGATTTTGCGCAGAAAGAATGGGATTTTTGGGCGAGGGAATGGCCATGTCAGGTGCGCTCCGTCTGGGTCAGGCGCGTGTCGAGGGTGCGGCGCAGGCCGTCGCCCAGGATATTGAAGCCGAAGACCGCGAAGAAGATCGCGAAGATCGGCGCGATCAGGTTGAACGGCGCCTCGTAGATGTTCTGGCGCGCATCGGCGATCATCTGCCCCCAGGCCGGCGTTTCCGAGCCGACGCTCATGCCGACGAAGGAGAGGATCGCCTCGACGATGATGGCGACGCCCATTTCGAGGCTCATCAGTGTGATGAGCAGCGGCAGGGTGCCGGGCAGGATTTCGCGGGTGATGGTGCGCCAGTGCGAGAAGCCGATGAGCTGCGCGGCAGAGACGTAGTCCCGTCGGCGCAGGACGATGACTTCGCTTCGCAGCACCCGACAGAAGCGGGTCCAGTCGACCAGGATGATGGCGAGCACGACGTTGCGCAGTCCGGTGCCGAGGCCGACCATCAGGATCAGGGACAGAATGACCGGGGGGAAGGACAGCCAGATCTCGACGATGCGGCCGATCACCCAATCGACCCAGCCGCCGAAATAACCGGCGACGTGGGCAAAGAAGGCGCCAATGATCATCGCGCCGATCGAGGCTGTAAACGCCACGGTGAGCGCCACGCGGGCGCCAAAAATCAGGCGGGACAGGACGCAGCGGCCGAGGCTGTCGGTGCCGAGCGGAAACATCGCATCGCCGCCATCGGCCCAGACGGGCGGGGTCAGGATCGACAGCAGGTTCTGCTCGTTCGGATCGTTGGGCGCCAGATAGGGCGCAAAGATCGCACAGACGGCCAGAATGAAGATGATGACGAGGCCCGTCTGGACGCGGCCGGATTTCAGCCAGAGCGGAAGCGGTCGCCCGTTCGCATATCGTAGCATGTCAACGCACCCTCAGTTTCGGGTTGAGGATCAGGTAGAGGCTGTCGACCACGATGCTGATCACCAGAACGGCGACGCAATAGGTGAGCCCCGCACCCTGGATGATCGGCAGGTCGGCGTTGCGGATCGCATCGACCATCAGGTTGCCCATGCCCGGATAGGAATAGATGATTTCGACCAGCAGGGTGCCGCCGAACAGGAAGCCGAACTGCACGCCCATCAGGCTCAGCGTCGGCAGGATGGCGTTCTTCAGGCCGTGGCGGATCAGGATGCGCTTTTCGGAAAGCCCGCGAAGCCGGGCCTGCTGGATGTAGTCGTCCTGATAGGCATCGAGCAGGCTCGAGCGCAGCACGCGCATGAGAGAGGGGGACAGCGCGATGCCGAGTGCAAGGCACGGCAGGATCATGTGCTGGAGCGCATTGAGGAGGGTCGGGATATTGCCGGTGATCAGGCTGTCGAACAGCAGGAAGCCAGTGACGAGCGGGCGCTCGAAACCGGGGCTAAGACGGCCGGTGAAGGGCAGGACCTCGAAAAAGACACCGAATATCAGGAGCAGGAACAGGCTCCAGAGGAATTCCGGAAGGGAGAGCAGCAGGATGGAAACGAAATCCATCACCGCTTCGGCGCGGGTGCCGCGCACGTAGAACAGGAAGAGGCCGCCCGCGAGGCCGAAGACGGTTGCGACCATCATGGCGATGACGGCAAGCTCGATAGTGGCGGGCAAAGTCGAACCGATCAGGCTCGTCACATCCTGGCGGAAATGGATGGAGCGGCCGATATCGCCTTGGAAGAGCTTGTTCAGCCAGATGCCATACTGCTGGTAGAGCGGCAGGTTGAGCCCCATTTCCGTGCGCATCGCCTCGACTTCCTGGACCGTCGCATTGGGCGGCAGGGACATGGCGGCCGGATCGACCGGCAGGATGCGCAGGATGCAGAAGAGAAGCGCGGAAACAAGCAGCAGGATCGGTATCGCGGTGAGGACACGCTTTACCAAGAGCTTGGCAATGGTCGCAAACATGCGCATGCCCCGTATGACGATGTGAAGGAACGGGTCCGGGCGTGCCCGGACCCCAGGATGGCGAGGTCAGCCGGTATCAGGACCAGGACATGGTACTGCCCAGGACCCAGGCATTGCCGTACTTGACGTAGTTCAGGCTCTTCTTGCGCACCAGCGTCTGGACGCTCTGAAGGATCGGGATGTTGGCGCCGGTCTCGACAGCTTCCTGTGCGACGGCCTTATAGCCGGCGATACGCTTCTCGTAGACCGGTTCGACAAAGAGTTTGAGGATCTTGTCGCCGATTTCCGGACCCTTCCAGGCGCCGAACGGCATTTTCGGGTTCATCAGGTAACCGGAGAAGATCTCCGGGTCGCCGGTGGCGTTGTCGAAGCTGTAGAGGGTCGCTTCCGGCAACTGGCCGCCGCGGTTCAGTTCGAAATATTTGGAATATTCGATCTGCTGCAGTTCGACCTTCAGGCCGACTTTCTGCCACATCTGCACCAGTGCCCGGGCAATATCGAAATCGCTCGGGAACTGGCCGTTGGTGGCGGCAAGCGTGAAGGTCGCCGGCTTGTCGGCCGAATAACCCGCATCGGCCAAAAGCTTCTTCGACAGTTCCGGATCGTAGGCGAACTTGTAGTCGGGCAGGTAGCCCGGCGTGCCGGGCGTGGCCGGTACGGAGAGCGGCACGGCCGCGCCGCCGTAAAAGGCCTTGGAGAGCGCTGCCTTGTCGATCGCGTGATGGGCTGCAAGACGGACGGCCATGTCCGTAAATCCCTTGTCATTGCGCATCTGCAAAAGGATCAGGCGGGTGAAGGGGTTGATTTCGGCAGTCAGGCCTTCGGTCTTGCCGAGGCGCTCGGCTTCACGCACCGGAATATTGACGGTCAAGTCCACCTGGCCGGACTGGATGGCTGCGGTACGCGCCGACGGATCCTTGATGATGTCGATCGTGACGCGCTTGATCTTCGGCTTGGTGCCGAAATAGGCGTCGTTGCGCTCCAGCACGATACGGGAATTCATCTGGTAGTCGACGAGCTTGTATGGGCCGGTGCCGACCGGCTTCTTTGCAAATTCTTCCGGGCCGACGGATTCGATATACTTCTTCGGCACCAGATAGCTGCCGAGAAAAGCCAGCCACTGCGGCGCGGTCGGCGTCGGGACCGAGAACTTCATCACGCCGGAGGTCGGCGAGAGGATTTCGATGTCTGTCAGCGTGCGCCAGGAATTGGCGATGTCGAGTTTCAGGCCGGACTTGATGCGATCGACGAAGGTATATTTGAAGTCCTCCATCGTCATCGGATCGCCGTTGTGGAACTTTACGTCGCTGCGGATCTCGAACGGCATCGAAAGGCCATCCGGCTTCAGGTCCCACTTGGTGATGAGGTTGCCGATGAGCTTCAGGTCCGGCGACTGATCGAGCGGTTGGTCGAAGACCATCTTGAAGAGCGGCTGCGCGTCCGGAACGAAGCGAAGGTTCGGGTCCCAGGACGGCACATCGGACGGCCAGCCGATGGTGACGTTATCGGTGTCTGCGGCGAAAGCGATTGTGGCCTGCGAAAGCACAGAGCCGCTGACCGCGGCAAGGCCGAGCATCTGCAGGAGATTTCTGCGGTCGATTTCAAAAGTCATGACGATCCCTCTGGTTCTGCCCGTCGATCGCGACCGACGGACCTGCGGCGGTTGGTGAACGCAAGCCTGCAATCCTGCCAGGGGCTTCTGTTGATTTTCGATGCCGCTTTTTGCGGTCGTCCCCTTAACAATTGAGGGGATCGTAGAACGAGGTATAAATTACTTCAAGCCTAAAATTTCCGTTCGTCAGAAATTGAGAATCCTGTCGACTTCTGCGTGTAGAAGGCCGGAAATGTCGGTTTTTCTCAGCCTATAAGTTGAGAACCCGATGGGCGGCGATCGCCAAAGCGGCCGCCGAAGGCCGGGCCCGCAAAAACCCGTTGACGTCCTTTCCAATTATTTTATGCTTAAAATGTCTTTTAGGAAAATGACGCCTCAACGCGACTGAAAGAGGGATGCTCATGATCGATCCGCATTGTCATTCCAGCAGCATCATGGTGGAGCGCCCGGCGGCGGTCGCGTTCGAACTGATGTCGGACGGGCTCAAACAGGGCCAGTGGGCCTGGGGCAGCCTCAACCGAACAGAGATCGAGCCCGGCCTCTTCGTCGGCACCTCGACCTTCACGGGAAAACAGACATTCGTGCGGCTCGATGTCGACCGCGACCGCTTCCAGGTGGATTACGAGGTCGGTGCGGCCAAGGAAGCCATGCAGTTCCGCAATATGTCTCGCGTCATCCCGGGGGAACTCCTGCGCATGGGGCCGGAGAGGTGCGTGGTGACGCTGCTGACGTGGCGGCTGGAGACGCAGACGGATGCGGAATGGGTCCAGTTCGGCACGATCCACGAGGCCGAGATGTTCCTGATCAAGGGTATCCTGGAACGTGCATAAGGACAGAGCCATGCATTCTCCCTATCTCCTATTCGAGAACCAGGCGCTGAAGAACCCGGATGCGCCGATGCTGATCGCGCCGGCCAGTGCCAAGCTTCCTTATGCGCCCGAGGGTTTTCGCTACAGCTACGGCGACGCTTTCGCCCGTGTCGGCCTTCTGAAGCAGAAGTTTGCGGCGGCAGGATATGGGATCGGGGCTCGCGTCGCGCTCCTCCTCGAAAACCGTCCGGAATTCTTCGACTACTGGCTGGCGCTGAACGCGATCGGCGTCTCGATCGTGCCGATCAATCCCGACCTGCGCCGCGACGAGTTGCTCTTCCAGCTCGACATGGCCGAGGCTCCGCTGATGGTCGTCATCCGCGAGCGGCTGGATGATCTGCGGGATATCTCGCCCGGCAAGGTGACAGTGATCGCTGCCGGCGGCGACATTCCGGCTTCGCCGGAAACATGCGAGGCGCGGCCCGGCGGTCCGGATGCCGAATGCGCGCTGCTGTTCACCTCCGGCAGCACCGGCAAGCCGAAGGGCTGCATCCTTTCGAACATCTATTTCATCGGTATCGCCGAATGGTACACGACACAGGGCGGCATCGCCGAAATGGGCGAGGGAACCGAAGTGGCGCTGACGCCGTTGCCGATGTTCCACATGAATGCGCTCGGCTGCACGGCCGTCGGCATGATCATGAAGGGCGGCGCGATCGTGCCGCTCGACCGGTTCCATTCGAGCAGCTGGTGGGCGTCGATCGCCGATTCCGGCGCGACGATCATCCATTGCCTCGGCGTCATCCCGGCGATCCTGCTGCAGCTCCCGGCCGTCGAAGCGGAGCAGGCACATAAGGTGAAATTCGCGCTGGGACCGGGCGTCGATGCCCGTCACAAGATCGAATTCGAGGCGCGCTACGGCATCCCGATCGTCGAAGCCTGGGCAATGACCGAAACCGGCGGCCGGGCAGTGACCACCACCGCGGCGGACGACTATACGCCAGGCCTGCGCTGCATCGGCCGGCCGCGTGCCGGCATGGATTTTCGGATCGTCGACGATGCCGGGCATGATGCGGAGATTGGCAAGCCTGGCGAACTGCTGGTGCGTGCCCAAGGCGCGAACCCGCGCGACGGTTTCTTCAGCGGCTATTTGAAGGATGAGAAGGCGACCGAGGAGGCCTGGGAGGATGGCTGGTTCCATACCGGCGACGTCGTTTATGCCGACGAAAAGGGACTTCTTTACTTCTTCGACCGCAAGAAGAGCATCGTGCGGCGCAGCGGCGAGAACATCGCGGTGCTGGAAGTGGAAGCGGCCCTTGCCAAGGATCCGGCGGTCAAGGCATCTGCGGTAACGCCAGTGCCGGACGATCTGCGCGGCGAGGAGGTTTTTGCCTTCATCGTCGAAAGCGAGACCGTCGGAGCGGGCGAGCCGGCGGAAAAGGCAAAGCGGATCATCGAGGCTGCCGGCGCCCATATCGCCTATCACAAACTTCCCGGCTACGTCGTCTTCATCGACAGGCTGCCGGTGAGTTCGACCCAGAAGCTGCAGCGCGGCGAGATCAAGACGATGGCGGCAAAGGCGGTCGAGGATGGCTCGGCCATCGACCTCAGGAAGCTGAAGGCGTCGATCCGCAAGGCCGGATGAACTCCCTTACGGTCCCCCATCAGTTCTGATATAGCATAAATCACAGCTTAAATCACGATATGGAGGCACGCATGACCCCGGAAAAGATCCTCTATGAGACGTCCGTTACCGCGCATGGTGGCCGGGAAGGAAAAGCGCAGAGCGCTGATGGCAGTTTCGCGGTCAATCTTTCGGTGCCGAAAGGGCTCGGTGGCCCTGGAGGCGAGGGAACCAATCCGGAGCAGCTTTTCGCCGCCGGTTATGCGGCCTGCTTCCTTGGTGCGGTGAAGCTCGTGGCGCGAACGAGCAAGATCGCGTTGCCGGATGACGTTTCAATCACCGCCAAGGTCGGTATCGGCCCGGTGCCGGTCGGTTACGCGCTGGCGGTGGAACTGGTGGCGTCCCTGCCCGGCATCCAGCGCGCAGTCGCGGAAGAGATCGTCGCCGGTGCGCACGAACGCTGCCCCTATTCCAATGCGACGCGTGGAAATGTCGACGTCAAACTGACGGTGGCCTGATGGTCGTCTCCCGCGCGCGGCAATCTTATGAGGGCGTGGTTCTGGCGGTACCGGTGACGGTGCCCTACCAGCGTTATTCCATCGAGACCGCGCATTGGTGGATGGGCAAGGCGCTCAGGGCATTGGCGGAAGGCGCCAGCATCAGCCATCGGGATTTCGATGGTATTTCGGTCGCGAGCTTCACCATGGGGCCGGATGCGGCGATTGCGCTCACCCAGCATTTCGGGCTGTCGCCGCGCTGGCTTGATCATTTGCCGATGGGCGGCGCCGCCGGCATCGCCTCGATCCGCCGCGCGGCGCGGGCGGTGCAGGCGGGCGACGCGGATATCGTCGCCTGCGTGGCGGCCGACACCAATCAGGTCGATACGTTCCGCAAGACACTCGCCAACTTCTCCCGCTTTGCGCAGGATGCTTCCTATCCCTATGGCGCGGGCGGCCCCAATGCGAGTTTTGCGTTGATCGCACGCCACTACATGGATCGCTACGGTGCAACTCGGGAAGACTTCGGCAAGCTTTGCGTCGCGCAGCGCGACAATGCGCTCAGAAACCCGGATGCGCTGATGAAGAAGCCACTGACGCTCGAGCAATACATGTCGGCCCGGCCGATCGCCGAGCCGTTCCACCTTTTCGATTGCGTGATGCCTTGCGCCGGTGCGGAGGCCTTTCTGGTGATGCGCGAAGAGACGGCGGTGTCGCTCGGGCTTCCCTTCGTCCGACTGCTGTCGGCGATCGAGCGGCACAACGCGTTTGCCGAGGATCCGGTGCAGGTGCGCGGCGGCTGGGTGGTCGATCACGACGAACTTTATGGCATGGCGGGTTCGAAGCCGGACGACATGGATTTTGTCCAGACCTACGACGATTACGCGGTGATCTCGATGATGCAGTTCGAGGACCTGGGTTTCTGCACAAAGGGCGAGGGACCGGATTTCGTGCGCCAACACACGTTCACGATCGACGGATCCTTTCCGCACAACACGTCCGGCGGCCAGCTTTCGGTCGGCCAGGCGGGGGCCGCCGGCGGGCATCTCGGGATTACCGAAGCGATGCGCCAGCTTTTGGGGACAGCACAAGGCAGGCAGGTCGAGGATGCGAAACTCGGGCTGGTTTCAGGTTTCGGCATGATCAACTACGACCGCGGGCTCGCCTCTGCGGCCGCCATTCTGGCGAGCGCGTGATGACCGAACCCTTCCTCAAACCGAAGCGAAAGAACCCGCTCGCCCGCACCACGCAGCCGCTGCTGCCGCCTCAAGCGCGCAGCCGCAAGGCGCACGGGCTGACGCTCGCTGCCGCGACCGGTCGCTTCATGCTGCAATGTTGCGGCGAATGCGGGCGCTACACTTATCCGGCGCGCGAAGCCTGCCCGAATTGCCTTTCGTCAGACCTGCCGTTCCGGGAAGCGCCGACAGGTGGTCTGCTGCTCTCGGAGACCCGCATTGAAGTGACCAGCGATCCTTATTTTCGCGAGCACATGCCTTGGCGCACCGGGCTGGTTCAGCTCGATTGCGGGCCGATTGCCGTCGTGCATCTGCATGGCGATTGCGGCGGGCTTGGTAGTCGGCTCAAGCTTTCCCTGCAGCTGGACCGGGCCGGACAGGCCGTGTTCTTTGCCAAGCCCGTTTCGGAGACGCCGCACATGGAAGACGATCCTCAATGGCGCGAGATGACCGCCGACCCGAAGCACCGTCGGGTCTTGATCACCGATGGGCGCAGCCCACTTGCGCTGCCGTTGGCGCAGGCTCTTGGGAAAGCGGGAGCGTCCAAGATTTTTGTCGGCGTGACAGATCGCTGGAAGCCATTTGACCAGCAGGCGTCGCTGGAGGCGATCGAGGGTGTCGAAGTCGTCGATCTCGACCTGACCAGCGAACGTTCGGTGCAGGAGTTGTCGATGGATATCGGCGCCAAGGTCGAGATCCTGGTCAACACGGCCGATCATGTGCGGCCCGCGCATCTCTTCGATGCGGGCGCGGCCAATGCGGCGCGCGAGGCGATGGATCATACCGTGATGGGACTGATGCGCCTTGCCCAGGCTTTTGGGCCGGTGATGCGCTCGCGCGGCGCCGACGGTGCGGCTGGGGCGGTTGCCTGGGTCAATGTGCTCTCGGTCCACGGGCTCAGCAATGTGCCGCAGTTCGGCGTCCATTCCGCTGCACATGCCGCGTGCCTGTCGTTGTCGCAATGGCTTCGAGCCGAGCTCAGGCCGGGCGGTATCCGGGTCGTCAACGCATTCACCGGGCCGCTCGATAGCGAATGGTTCCAGGCGGTGCCGCCGCCGAAGGTGGCGCCAAAGGCTCTGGCCGATGCCGTTCTCGACGGTTTAAAGCGCGGTCTGGAAGACATTTATGTCGGCGACGTCGCCAAGGATATCGAGGCGCGGCTGTTCGACAATCCCAAGGCCGTCGAGCGGGAGGCTGGTCAATGAGCGGCGATATTCTGGGCAAATTCGCTGGAGCATTGGCGAGCGGTGCGGTTCGCGTCGTCGACCTCACCCATACCCTGTCTCCGGATTTTCCGGTCATCGTCATGCCGCCGGAACTGGGGCAATCCGCGCCGTTCCGGATGGAGCGGATTTCGCGTTACGACGGTGGCGGGCCGGCGTGGTATTGGAACAACCTCTCTTTCGGCGAGCACACCGGCACGCATTTCGATGCGCCGATCCATTGGTATACCGGCCGCGACCTGCCGCTCAATTCCGTCGATACGCTGCCGCCGGCCGATATGATCGCGCCGGCCTGCGTGATCGATTGCTCGCAGCAGGCGGCCGGGGATGCGGATTTCCTGCTGACGGTTGCGGATGTCGTGAAGTGGGAAGAACAGCATGGCCGCATTCCGCCGCGATCCTGGGTCTTCTTGTGCACCGACTGGTCGAAAAAGTCAGGTGCCGCCTATGCCAATCTGCAAGCAGATGGCGCCCATACGCCCGGACCGGATGCGGAAGTCATGCGCTTTCTGGTCGAGGAGCGTGGCATCATCGGCTTCGGCACCGAGACGATCGGCACAGACGCCGGCCAGGCTGGGCATTTCTCGCCGCCCTATCCGGCGCATCATTTCCTGCATGGTGCTGGGCGTTACGGGCTGCAGTGCCTCACCAATCTCGACCAGCTCCCGCCCATGGGTGCGATGATCGTTGCAGCACCGCTCAAAATCCAGAACGGTTCGGGCAGCCCGCTGCGCGTGCTGGCGCTGGTTCAGGAACGCTCGACGGGATGAGAGCCGCTCGCCACCCGCCGGGCGGCAGTGTCGTAGAAGCTCGTGAGCAGTTCCAGCATTTCCGTCGCTTCGCCGAGCCCCTGTTCCGCACGTTCCATCTTCTGGATCAGCGACACGAGAAGCTGCCGCCGCAGAGCCCGGTAATCCTGGGTGAGCTTGGTGCCCTTGCGGGTCGGCGTGTAGAGCGTGTCCTTGCGGGAGCGGCCCTTGACGCGTTCGATGAGCTGCAGGGTCTGGAGCTTCTTGATCGCATACTGAATATTGGCGGTGTCGTCGCGGCCGAGCAGCCGAGAAATCTCACCAAGCCCTTTCGGCTTGTTACGGTAACGGATCGTGTGCAGGATAGCGGTATCGAGACCGCTCAGGCCGGAGCCGGCAAGTTCACTCGAGCATTCCGACTGCCAGCGCAGGAAGGCGGCGGAAATCCGCCACAGCGACCATTCGAATTCGGTGAGGGCGGCTTCCGACATTTCGAGGGCCGTATCGCTCAGCGGGTTTTCGGGCGTGGCAGGCGATATCATCTGGCTCTCCGGGTTGTAATTGCGTCGCGAGTAAAGCCTTAAATTCTAGTTTTGACGAGTGCGAAACCGCATACGAAAGCGGACCAAACGAGGGAAATATGCGCATCTTCTGGCAGAGCTTCATCGATGCCACTGCAAGCGCCGCTTATATGACGCGGCTCTCGGATTATCTGAACGGTATTGCCGAGCCTGGAACGACCGTTGACGTCTTCGGCATCAGTCCGCCGGATCGTCATTTCGGGCGGCTGGCCGAGTTCCGTTGCGCGGCGATCGCCATCGACAACGGGCTGGAGGCGGCGAGCCGCGGATATGACGCGGTCGTCATCGGCCATTTTCAGGATCCCGGCCTCTATGAGCTCAAGTCGGCACTGACCATTCCCGTGATTGGCGCCGGCGAGGTCTGCATGCATTACGCCGCGCGGCTCGGCCGACGCATGGCGCTTGTCACCCTCGACGACGTGTTCCAGGCCTGGCATTACGAGCAGGCCGATCTCTACGGCCTCGGCGGTCGCGTGAAGCACGTCGCCGGCATGAACTGCGCGCCTTCGGATTTCAGCGCTGCCTTTGCGGGCGATGACGATGCGCGGCGGCGGATGCTTGCCAATTTCACCGCCTGCGCCGAGCCGCTGGTGCGCGATGGCGCCGATGTCGTGGTGCCGGCAGGCGTTCTGCCGGGCCTCCTGGTCGGCGGCGAATACGGGTTCAAGGTGCTGCATGCCCCGGTCGTCAACACGGCGGCAGTTGCGCTGAAGAGCGCCGAGATGGACGTGCGGCTGCAGAAGATCAGCGGCATCGAGGTGAGCCGCGGTCCATTTTGCGCGCTCGCCAACGAGCATGCGATCGAGGATTTCCGGACTTTCGTCGCCAACGGCCGTCAGGCACCGCTGTTTCCGACCGGCACTTAAGAAACGTCACATCGTCAGCATCAGGCGCCCGCGCGAGATGGCGCCTTTTTCCATCAGGCGGTGGGCTTCGGCTGCCTCCGACAAGGGCATCGTGCGGGCGACCTGGGGCTTGAGTAGGCCGGCGCCGGCGAGATCCATCATCCCTTGAAGCGCTGACTTGTCGTCGGTGATCATTGCGCGGGTGACTTTGACGCCGAATTCCTCGCCGCGGTCCCGGATCGGATCGGCGACCAGCCAGACCATATGGCCGCCCTTTTTCAGCACCTTGTAGGACTTGTCGTGGACTTCGCCGCCCATCAGTTCGAAGACGATGTCCTGGCCGGTGAGGATCTCGGAAAAATCCTCCTCGTCATAAGCAACGACGCGGTCGGCGCCGAGGCCGAGGACATAATTGCGGTTCGTGGAGCGGCAGGTGGCGGCGACATGGGCGCCGAGATGGTGGCAGAACTGGACCAGCAATCCGCCGACCGCACCGGAGCCTGAATGCACGAGAACCTTGTCGCCGGATTTGACTTCCGCGGTGCGCACCGCAATCCAGGCGCTGAGGCCGGCATTAGTGAGTGCCACGGCGTCGATGGTCGAGAGGCTGTCCGGAATTTTGACAGCATGCTTTTCATCGACGGCGATCATTTCCGCATAACCGCCCTGGGCAAAGACGCCGGCCATGACTGCGACACGGTCTCCGATCTCAAATTCCGTGACGCCGTCGCTGACGGAAACCACCGTGCCGCCGCCGTCGCGGCCGGGCACGCTCGGCATCGGCAGTGTGAAATGGTTTTGCAGATGCCCTGCACGAAGCTTCCAGTCGAAAGGCGTGACGCTGGCGGCCTCGAGTTTCACCAGGATCTGGCCCGGTCCGGCGACCGGATCGGGCAGGTCGACATAGTGCATCACATCGGCCGGGCCGTGTTCGCTGTACTGGATGGCCTTCACGGCGTCACTCCTGGAAGTCGATGGGGCTTATGCGGAGCGCGCGGCGGCGACGTCGGCAGCGATGCCGGCGCCGAGAAACCTCGTATCGCTTGAGAGCAGGTAGAAGCTGATGCCGGCCTCGGTCCATTTACCGATGTCATCGGCGGAGGGGCGGAAGATGCCAACGGCCTTGCCTGCCTTGCGGGCGGCTTTGGTGATCTTGAGAATGGCCGCGTCCAGCTTCTCGGCTCCATCCGGCCCTATCGCGCCGATCGAGACGGAGAGGTCGCCAGGACCGATGAAGACCACGTCGACGCCCTCGACGGCGACGATCTCTTCGACACTGGCGAGTCCTTCGGCGGTCTCGATCTGGATTGCGAGGACGAGGCTTTCATTGGCCGATTTCAGATAATCGGGAATGCGGTAGCCGTAGCCGGCGGCGCGGCCCGGTCCGACGCCGCGTTCGCCAATCGGCGGATAGCGGGTTGCCAGTACGGCGGCCTTGGCCTGGGCGGCGGTCGAGACGCGCGGCACCAACACGCCGGCAGCTCCGGCATCCAGCACGCCGGCTATCGATTCCGGGGCGTGGCCCGGAACGCGCACCATGGCGGGCACGCGATGGACATCCGAGGCGCGGACGAGGTTTTCGATCAGTTCACGGCCGATCTGAGCATGCTCGGCGTCGATGCAGATGAAGTCGAGGCCGGCCGCAGCAGTCACCTCGATTGCGACCGGATGCGGGATCGCCGCGAATGTGCCGATAACGCGCTCGTGACCGATACATTTTCTGCGGAAGTCGCTCATCGGGGATACCTTCTGAAATCTGCTGAAACGGCTTTGAAACCTGCGCCAAAATAAAGTTTAAGCCTAAAATTCTGGACGCTGCAAGTGAATTAAACAGTATACTGCAATTAACGATATCGCGCAGAGAAAATGCAATTATTGCGAAAATTGCTTGAAATCTGCCAAAATCAGTATACGGTTTTCGGAGGGGATTTCTATGTTGAAGCCGAGCGACAATCTGGTGGATGCGATCTATGCCGATCTGCGGCTGAAGCTGCAGCGGAGCGCCGTTTCGCCGACCGACCGCCTGGTGGATACCGAAATCGCTAATGCCCACGGTATTTCCCGCATGCCGGCGCGCGAGGCGCTGCTTCGGCTGGTTTCCGAAGGGTATCTGGTCGGCACGACGCGCGGCTTTGCGGTGCGGGAATTGTCGCTGGAGGACATTTCCGGGCTTTTCGAGGTGCGCCGCCAGCTCGAGCCGCGTGCCGCAGCCTGTGCCGCCCGCGACATGACGCCGGAGATCGAGGCGGAGATCACGGCGGCAATGAACCGGGTGGAACTGGCGCTGGGTGCGAGCGATATTCCAGCCCTGCTGGCGGCCAATGTCGATTTCCGCAATGCTTGGCTCAAGGCGGTCAACAATCCGCATATGGCGGCGACGATTTCCCGCTTCATCGATTATTTCCAGTCGGTGCGGCTTGGCACGTTCGCCGACCCGGCTACGGCCTATCAGTATATCGACGGTCTTTCCCGTATTCATGCGGCCTTCCTCGCGCACGACCCGCTGATGGTTCAGGACCGCATGACGCTTTTCATGTTCGCGGCGGAGGAAGCCTACCTCTCCGTCCGGCGGCGCCAGTTGGAAGAGGCGGAGACCGCGCGTCCCGCTCGCAGAAGAATACAAAAGAGAGGAACAGCATGATCAAGCCGCATCCGCTGAAAGGCCCCAGCAGACTGAAACTCGGCGTCTTTTCGCCGAATGCGGATGGGGGGCTTGCGATTACCGACGTGCCGGAGCGCTGGCAGGCACGCTGGGAGGACAATCTCAACGCCGTGCAGATCGCCGATCGCGGTGGGCTCGACTTTTTCCTGCCGATCGCCCGCTGGAAGGGTTTCGGCGGCAAGAACCGGGTGCGTGAATGGTCCTTCGAGACTTTCACCTGGGCGGCCGGCCTTGCTTCCGTCACCGAGCGGATCGGGCTGTTCATGACCGTGCATGTGCCGCTCGTGCATCCCCTTTATGCGGCGAAGGCGCTGGCGACCGTCGATCATATCAGCGGTGGCCGGGCGGGTCTCAACATCGTCTGCGGCTGGAACCCGAAGGAATTCGGCATGTTCGGGGTGCCGCTGGTCGAGAAGGGTTATGACCAAGCCGACGAATGGCTGGAGATTATGGAGAGGGCCTATACGTCGGACGCGCCATTCGATTACGACGGAACCTATTACAAGCTGAAGGACGTCGTCAGCCGACCAGCCAGCCTGCAGTCGCCGCGGCCGGTCACCATGAATGCCGCCTTCGGCGGGCCGGGCCGGGATTTCGCGGCCAAGAACTGCGAATACCTGTTCACCACCTTCACCGAGATCTCCGAGGCCGGAAAACACGTGGAGGACATCAAAGCCCGCGCAGACAAGCTCGGCCGCGACGTCGGGGCCTATACGGTCTGCCACGTCGTTTGCCGTGAGACCCAGCAGGAGGCCGAGGATTATTACGAGCGTTATGCCGTGACGATGGCCGATCACGCAGCGGTCGACGCGCACATGGCCGGCAAGAAGGAATTCACCCAGTCGCACGACAAAAGTGCTTACGATCTTTATCGAAAGCGGTTTGCAGGCGGTGCTGGCGGCTATCCGTTGATCGGTACGCCGGAAAAGATCGTCGAAGACATGATCGCGATCGCCGAACAGGGGTATTCCGGCATCGCCATGTCCTTCGTAAACTACACCTATGAGCTGCCTTTCTTCTGCGATCGCGTCGTGCCTTTGTTAAGAAAAGCGGGGCTGAGGGTCGAATGACGATAAATATTCAAAGCGACGAGGTGGATGCGACGCGGCTCGCCTTCCGGGAAGGGATGGCGCAGCTGGCGGCGGCGGTGAACATCGTCACGACAGACGGGCCGGGCGGGCTTGCGGGCTTTACGGCGTCAGCTGTCTGCAGCGTGACGGACCGGCCGCCGACGCTGCTCGTCTGCCTCAACCGGTCGAGTTCGGTCGCCGGGATGTTCGAGAAAAACCGGGTGCTCTGCGTCAATACTTTGGGTGCCGGCCACGAGCCGATGTCGAGGCTGTTCGGCGGTTCGACGCCGCAGGATGACCGGTTCGCGGTAGGCGATTGGGTGCTTGCCGCGACGGGATCGCCGCGGCTGACCGATGCGGTCGTGTCTTTCGATTGCGAAGTGGAAAATGCGGTCGAGAGCGGCACGCATCATGTTCTGTTCTGCCGGGTCGTCGGGATTGTCCACGGCCCGGAAGATGAAGAAGCACTCGTCTATTTTCGGCGCCGCTATCATCATCTCAAGTGAGATGGAGACCTCCGCGGGAGTTTGTCCCGCGGAGGTCTTTGCATCACCTGGTCTTGGCGATGATCTCGCCGAGCACCATGTCGAAACGGTCGATCTCTTCCGCCTTGTTGTAGTGGACCATGGAGACGCGCATGCAGCCGCTTTCCATGGTCAGCCCGAGGCGCTTCATCAGGCGCGGCGCGAACATATGGCCGTCGCGGCTGCCGATATTGTTCTTGCCGAGTTCGGCCGACAGATATTGCGGCGTCAGGTCCGGGATGTTGAAGCAGATGGTCGGAACGCGCTTTTCCACCTGCGCTTCGTCGGATACGCCGTAGATCGTCGCCCCGTGCTTCTTCAAGACCGACAGCATCTTCTTCGACAGCGTCTGTTCGTAAGCGCGGATGGCGCCCATGGCGGCGGCAAGCGCATCGCGGCGCGAATGTTCGCCTTCGGGGAGGAACCTGCGGCCGAGCTCTTCGAGATAAAGCACGGCAGCATTCATGCCGGCGACGTTCTCGTAGGTGAAGGTGCCGACCTCGATCTTGTAGGGCGGCACGTCCGGAATGAAGTCTTCCTTGAAGGTAGGCAGCTTGACCAGCGCGTCATAGCGGCCCCAGAGGAAGCCCATATGCGGTGAAAAATTCTTGTAGCCGGAGCAGACGAGATAGTCGCAACCCCAGGCCTGGACGTCGATCAGCGCGTGCGGACCGTAATGCACGCAATCGAGGAAGACCTCGGCGCCGGCCGCATGCGCCAGCTTGCCGACGGTTGCCACGTCGACGATCGTGCCGATCGAATGAGCGGTCACCGTGCAGGCGACCAGGCGGGTCTTGTCGTTCAGGAGCGGCTTCAGGTCGTCGGTATGCAGCATTCCATCTTCGCGCATCTTCCACCAGACGATCCTGGCACCGTCTGCCTCCAGCGCCATCCAGGTGGCGATGTCGGCGTCATGGTCCATGTCGGTGACGATGATCTCGTTGCGCTCCTGGAGCATCTTTGCGATGCCGAGGCTGACGAGGCGGATGAACGACGTGGCGTTGAGGCCGAAGGAGATTTCCTCCGGACGGTAGGCATTGACCAGCAGGCCGACGGAGACGCGGGCTTCGGCAATGGTGCGGTCGACGCCCTGGCTGTGGAGATAGGGCGCCATGCGCTGCACGTTGCAGTCTACGAGATGGGCGGCAACCGCATCGACGACGGCTTGGGGCACCTGGGCACCGCCGGCATTTTCGAAGAAGATGAAGTCCTTGTATTTCTGGAGAGCCGGAAATTTCAGCCTCAGCTCATCGACCGGAAAAGCCTTGGCGAGGTTATCGCCTGCCGTGACATGCGTGTTCATGGATTTCTCCCAGGGTGTCGTATTATCGATGAAGAGGGATACAGGTGATAATAAGCCTCCCCCTATTTATGTTTGCTCGCAGCCTAATGAGCATTTGATCAAACTTTCAAATGTTCTATTGTGCCATTGGCATTTGATCAAGGGGAAACGCGTCGCGAACGGGAGATGGCCGGACGCCGGGAGACTTGAAGAGCGCGGCCTGTTATGCGAGGCCTGGTTGTGATTTGAACGGGATCAGAGGGCAAGGATGGCGGATAGCGGGCTTTTGAAGGTCACGTCGCGCGTGACCGTTCAGGATACGGTCTACGAACAGCTGCGCCGGGCGCTGATGTGGGGTTCCTTTGCCCCGTCGCAGGCGATCACCATTTCGTCGCTGGCAACCGAGTTCGGCACCAGCCACATGCCGGTGCGCGAGGCGCTCCGGAGGCTTGCGGCGGAAAACGGGCTGGAAATCGGCCATAACGGCTCGGCCCGGGTGCCGGCGGTTTCGCGCGAGCGGCTCGACGATCTCTGCCAGGCGCGCATCGCGCTCGAGGGGCTGGCGACGGAACTCGCCGCCAAACATATGACCGACGAGGATATCGACCGTTCGGAAGTGCTTGCGCGCGAGCATGAGGAAACCGGCAAGGCCGGCGACGTCTACGGCATGCTGCGCAAGAACCAGGAGTTCCACTTCGGCATCTACGAGGCTTCGCGTTCGGAGGTGCTGCCCCAGCATATCGAAATGCTCTGGCTGCGGTTCGGCCCCTATATGCGGATGCTGACCAATTACGTGGAAAAGGAATTCGACAAGGGCGTCGTACACCCATTCTCGTCCTATCACTTCCGGATCGTCGCGGCGCTTCGCGAGCGCAACGGCGCGCTCGCGCGGGAGATGATGGTGGGGGATATCCTCGCCACCCAGTCGCACCTGCGGGATATGTCTCCGGAACTGCGATAACCCCGGCGCCGTGCGCCGGGGTTGAGCTTTGAAAGTCAGGCTTACTGGCCGAGGCCGAGCGAAGCGAGGTATTCGACCGAAGCCGGGATCTTCGACTTGTCCTTGATCTCGACGATCAGGCGCGGATTACTGGCGAGATCGGCAAGTGCCTGGAAGACCGACGGCCAGAGGATATTGCCTTCGCCGAGCGCCCAGTGGCGGTCTGCATATCCGTCGGCATCCTGCAGGTGGACGTGCTGCAGGCGGTTGCCGGCTGCCTTCACATAATAATCGACCGGCGGCGCGCCGGTGGAACCATGCGCGTAATGGGCGTGGCCGGTATCGATCGAGACCGCGACGGCCGGCGAATTGAAGCTGTTGGCGAGTGCCACGCGGACGTGCTGGTCGATGTCCTCGATGTTTTCCAGAACGATGACGGCGCCGATATCTTCCGCCTGCTTAACGGCGTCCCTCATCGTCAGATGCACGTGCTCGACGACGCGCTCGGCCTCGCCCCTGTTATTGTCGAGGTTGTTGTAGGACCAGGTCGTATAGGGGCTGTGGGCGACCATCTGCGTCGCGCCGATCGAAGCGCAGACGTCGAGGCCCTGCTTCAGGCGCTTGGCGACGACGGCGCGGATGTCCGGATCCTGGGAAGCGATGGTGAAGCCCCAGAACGGGCCATGGATGCCGAGGCGGCCTTCGAAACCGTCCAGCAGCTTCCTGGCGCGGGCGGCGAGCGGCGTCCAGTCGCCGTTCAGGACGTCGGCGGTGGTGAAATCCTGGAGTTCGAGATCGCGCTGTTTTTCGAAAAGCCAGTTGCGATGAACTTCGAGCTCGCCAAGCGTCATGGCGGCGCCGATCACGGGGAGGGAAGACATGGAAAACTCCGTCAAAAATAAAGGAAATATCGGGGGAGGGACGCGCAGGAAGAAATCCGCGCAGGCTCCCCATCTCAGAATTCTGTGTCGACAGTATTACATTTGTAACACGAGATGATGAAATTTGCATGCGTGTTCAATTTCATCGAATCGCCAAGTTAGCGTCACGGAACTGATACACAGGCTGGCCAAATAGCCCCTGCAAATCAGGGGGTAGTCGTGAGCTGCAGCAAGACGCTTCTCATCGTTGTTCATCGGGGCGGGCGGCTTTCGCATTCGCAGCCCGAACGGATGGCGTGCCGTTGGCGGCCTAAGCTCTGCGAACCCCTTAGCCGTCACCGCTCAAGCTCGCAGGGGCTGATCGAGCTCGTCCATTAACCGAAGCCAAAGGACAATTTCCATGGTCAACTTCACCCGCCGCAGCACGCTCGGACTTGCCGGCGCCGCTGCCGGTTCGCTGATCCTGCCGCGCTTCTCGTTCGCCCAGGGTGCCAAGCGCCCGTCGATCACGATCGCCGTTCAGAAGATCACCAACAACAACACGCTCGACATCTGGAACGAACAGTCGAACGTCGGCGAGCGCGTTTTCTTCCCGAACCTCTGGGAAGGCCTCATCCTGCGTGACTGGATGGGCAATCAGGGGGCGCTTCCGGGTCTTGCAACCGAATGGAAGCGCATCGACGACAAGACGCTCGAACTGAAGCTCCGCAAGGGCGTCAAGTTCCACAACGGCGACGAACTGACCGCGGAAGACGTCGTCTTCAGCTTCTCCGCCCAGCGCCTGTTCGGCACCACTCAGCCTGCCGGCGGCAAGACCATCTTTGCCGACGACAACAAGCCGGTGACCGCCAAGGAATTGCCGGCCGCCATCCCCGGCATCGGCCGCCGCCTGTGGCCGGCACTTGCCGGCGTCGAAGCCGTCGACAAATACACCGTCCGTTTCCACAACGCGACGCCGGACGTCACGCTCGAAGGCCGCCTCTACGCCTTCGGCAGCCAGATCGCCAACCGCCGCGCCTGGGACGAAGCCAAGACCTACGTCGATTGGGCCCGCAAGCCGGTTACGACCGGTGCCTACATGGTGGGCGAATACAAGCCGGACGTCTCGCTGACGCTCGTTGCCTTCGACGAATACTGGGGTGGCCGTCCGCCGCTCGCCCAGATCCGCTTCGTCGAAGTTCCGGAAGTCGCCTCGCGCGTCAACGGCCTGCTCTCCGGCGAATACGACTTCGCCTGCGACCTGCCGCCGGACCAGATCGCCACCGTCAAGGCTGCCAAAGGCTTTGAAGTTCAGGGATCGACGATCAACAACCACCGCATCTCGGTCTTCAACACTCAGAACCCGATCCTTGCCAACCCGCTGATGCGCCGCGCCATGACGCATTCGATCGACCGCCAGGCGATCGTCGAAGCGCTGTGGGCCGGCCAGACAAAGATCCCGGCCGGTCTGCAGTTCCCGTTCTACGGCCCGATGTTCGTCGAGGGCTGGAAGGTTCCGGAATTCAACGCCAAGCTCGCCCAGGACCTGATCAAGCAGGCCGGTTACAAGGGCGACGTAATCCCGTTCCGCCTTCTCAACAACTACTACACCAACCAGACCTCGAACGGTCAGATCATGGTTGAGATGTGGAAGCAGGTCGGCCTCAACGTTCAGATCGAGATGAAGGAAAACTGGGGCCAGATCCACGATCCGGCTGGCGTCAAGGGTGTTCGCGACTGGTCGGCCTCGGCCGCCTTTAGCGATCCGGTCTCCTCGATCGTCGCTCAGTTCGGTCCGAACGGCGAGGTGCAGCAGAAGAAGGACTGGACCAATGCGGAAGCCAACCAGATGGCTTCGATCCTGGAAACCAGCACCGATGCAGCTGCCCGCAAGAAGGCTTTCGCCCGCATGCTGGAAATCTGCGAGCGCGAAGACCCCGTCTACCAGGTCCTGCACCAGAACGCCGTGTTCACGGGCATGAAGTCATCGCTCAAGTGGAAGGCTGCTCCGGCCTTCGCGATGGACTTCCGCTCCTCCAACTGGGCGATCTGATCGGATTGTTCTCCTCTGCTCCGGCGACCATGCGGCCGCCGGAGCGTCTGTTTTCAAAAGCGGCAATGTCTTCGGTCCGGAACCGGCGGGAGGCAGGAGTATGGCGGGATATGGATAGAGCATCGTCCAATCTGGTGGAGCTGCGTGACCTCAAGGTCGCCTTTGACGGCGTCCAGGTTCTGCACGGCATCGATCTCAATGTGGGCCGGGGCGAAGCAGTCGGTCTCGTCGGAGAATCGGGATGCGGAAAATCGGTGACGTGGCTTGCTGCTCTGGGATTGCTTCCCGGCAAGGCGAGTGTCAGCGGCTCCGTTCAGCTTGATGGGCAGGAACTCGCGGGCGGTCCCCGCGAGGCTTTCGAGCGGGTGCGCGGCGGCCGGATCGCGATGATCTTTCAGGACCCGTCGAGCTCGCTCAATCCGGTGCTGAGGATCGGCCGGCAGATCGTCGAGGCTCTGTCGTTGCATCGTGGCCTCCGGGGCGATGCGGCCAAAAGAGAGGCGCTGCGGCTGCTGGACATGGTCGGCATTCCCGATGCCCGCCGCCGTTTCGACCTCTATCCCCACGAATTCTCGGGCGGCCAGTGTCAGCGGCTGATGATTGCCATGGCGCTTGCCGGTGAGCCGGACCTCCTGATCGCCGACGAGCCGACCACCGCGCTCGACGCGACGATCCAGGCGCAGATCCTCGACCTGCTGATCCAGCTCCGGGCTGAGACCGGCATGGCGACCGTGTTCATCAGCCACGATCTCGGCGCCGTTTCCCAGGTTTGCGAGCGCGTCTGCGTCATGTATGCCGGCCGGATCGTCGAGGAAGGCACTGTCGCCCAGCTTTTCTCCGAGCCGCGCCATCCTTATACGCGCGGTCTTTTCGACGCGATCCCGCGGATCGACGGTCCCCGCCACCGGCTCATCCCCATCCCCGGCACGGTTCCGAACCCGAAACATCTGCCCGAAGGCTGTTCCTTCCAGCCGCGCTGTTTTCGCGCGGTCGAGGCCTGTCGCAGCGAGCGCCCTTCGCTCGAAACGTCGGCCGACGGCCGGCAACTCGCCTGCTTCCGGCCGGTTCCGGCCAATGAGCCTGTCGAGACAAGAACCAGAATGACCGAGGACATGCTGCAATGACCGCCCTTATCGAAGCGGACAATCTCGTCCGCGTCTATCAGATCCGTCGCGGCCTGTTTGCACAGCCGCATCCGGTGCGCGCTGTGGACGGCATTTCGCTGGCACTGAAGCCCGGCGAAACGCTGGGCGTTGTCGGCGAGTCCGGCTCGGGCAAGTCGACTCTCGGCCGGATGCTGCTCGGCATCGATGCCGCCCAGGGTGGCGAGGTCCGGTTCGAAGGCAAGCCGATGCCGGACCTGAAGACGCCGGAATGGCGCGCGCTGCGGGCCAAGATGCAGTTCGTCTACCAGGATCCGCTGGCAGCGCTCGACCGGCGCGTGACGATCGCAAAACAGATAGGCGAGCCGCTGGACATTCACAGGCTCATTCCGAAGCAACACCAGGAGGCCCGCGTCGCCGAGCTGATGACGGCCGTTGGCCTGCGTCCGGATCAGGCCGGGCGCTACCCTCACGAACTGTCGGGCGGCCAGCGGCAGCGCGCGGTGATCGCCCGCGCGCTTGCCGCACGTCCCAAGCTTCTGGTTTGCGACGAACCGGTTTCCGCGCTCGACGTCTCCATCCAGGCACAGGTCGTCAACATGCTGCGCGATCTGCAGGAGCAGAACGGCATCGCCATGGTGTTCATCAGCCACGACCTCAAGGTGGTGCGCAACATCGCCGACCGGGTAGCGGTGATGTATCTCGGCCGGATCGTCGAGGAAGGCTCTTCCGACGTGATTTTCCATTCGCCGCAGCATCCCTATACCAAGGCGCTGGTTTCAAGCGTGCCGGTGCCGGGCAAGATCCTCCAGGGACGCGTCATCCTCCAGGGCGAGCCGCCGAATCCGGCCAATCGCCCACTTGGCTGCGCCTTCCACCCTCGTTGCGCGCTGGCGCAGGACGTCTGTCGTTCCGTCGTGCCGCAGCTCCGCCCGATCGGCAACGGACGCACGGCCGCCTGCCATGTCGTGGCCGGCGAATCGGCCTCGATTGCGGCCTGAGAGGAGTTCCTGATGATCCGCTTCATAGCCGTCCGACTCCTTCGGGCAATGATCACCATCTTTGCCGTCGTCACCTTCGCCTTCGTCGTGCTGCGCATGTCGGGCGACCCGGCGCAGGTCATGCTCGGCCCGGACGTGCCGCAGGAAGCCGTCGATGCGTTCCGCCGTTCCTGGGGGCTCGACCAGCCGCTCTGGATCCAATACGTCGCCTATATCAAATCGATCTTCACCGGCGATTTCGGCGTGTCGATGCGTGACAAGGCGTCGGCACTGGATCTGGTGCTGCAGCGCCTGCCTGCGACGCTGCAGCTCACGCTGCCGGCGCTGCTTCTCAAGCTTGTGTTCGGCATCCCGGCGGGCGTCTACGCGGCTCTGCATCGGCAGAGCTTTGCCGATCGTGGCGTGATCCTGCTTGCGGTACTCGGCTTCACGATCCCGTCCTTCGTGATGGGCCTCCTCCTGGTGCTGATCTTCGCGGTCATCCTCGGCGTGCTGCCATCCGGCGGCCAGGATACCTGGATGCACGGCATCCTGCCGACGATGACCATGAGCATCGGCGGTATCGGCATCCTTGCCCGTTTCTCGCGCAGCGCCATGATCGAGGTGATGGGCCAGCCCTATATCCGCACCGCCTCCGCCAAAGGCCTGAAATGGGGCGACGTGGTCTGGAACCATGCGCTGCCGAATGCGGCGGTGCCGATCGTGACGATCGTCGGCTTCATGGTCGGTTCGCTGATTGCCGGGGCCGTGGTGGTCGAATCGATCTTCTCATGGCCGGGCATCGGCCGCCTGCTGATCGTCTCGGTCAGTAACCGAGACCTTGCCGTCGTCCAATGCATCCTGCTGATCATCGCCGCCGCGATGGTGGTTTCGAACCTGGTCGTCGACCTGCTCTACGGCTGGCTCGACCCCCGCCTTCGCTCCAACGCGGCGCATTGAGGATAAAGAGATATGGCTACGATCAATCTGTCGGAAACCGCGCGGACGCCGGGCTGGTATGCGACTTTCGTCACCCGCCTTCGCCGCAACGTGCCGTTCACCGTCGGTCTCGGCATTCTCTGGCTGGCGGCCATGGTGATGGTTGCGATCTTCGCCGACCAGATCCGCCCCTACAACATCACCGCGATGGATCTGTCGAGTCGCCTTTCCCATCCGGGCGCCCTCAAACATCTGCTCGGTACCGACGAGCTCGGCCGCGATGTGCTTTCGCGCCTCCTCCAGTCGGTCCGGGTGTCGCTGATCATCGCCTTCGGCGCAACGATCCTGTCGGCGGTGTTCGGTACGGCGCTCGGCTTCGCGGCAGCCCAGTTCCGGGGTGCGGTCGAGCATCTCGTGCTGGTGCTTGCCGATTTCCAGGCAGCATTGCCATTCCTGATCATGTCGCTCGCCGTGCTTGCCTTCTTCGGCTCGTCCATGGTGCTGCTCGTCTGCCTCATGGGCTTCTATGGCTGGGAACGCTACGCCCGCATCGCCCGCGGCCTGGCGATCTCGGCAAGCTCTCAAGGATACGCTGCCTCCGTCGTCCAGCTCGGTGCGACGCCGGCACGCGTCTATTTCCATCATATCCTGCCGAACGTCGCCTCAACCCTGATCGTCTCGATGACGCTGACTTTCCCGGAAATCATCCTGATGGAAAGCGGGCTGTCTTTCCTCGGTCTCGGTGTGCAGCCGCCGGAGACGAGCCTTGGCAACATGGTGGGCTTCGGTCGCGAATACCTGACCCGCGCGCCGTGGATCATGCTTGCCCCTTCGGTGGTGATCATGCTGACCACCCTGTCGATCAGCATCGTCGGCGACTGGCTACGCGACAAGCTCGACCCGACCCTTTCGTAGTCCCAAACGTGGCGTAATCTCAGGTGGCGGCCGCAAGACCGGCCGCCACCTGCATCTGTATTGCGGGGTGGAATTGCAACGGATCGTCAACAATCCGGCCGGAAACAGCGCTATTGCGGGCTGTTTCATAAACTCGCCACTTGAGTTTCTGCAATCATGCCGCTAAATCTCAGGCCACCAGGACCGGGCCCCTCTGACAGTTCATCTCTGAGCTGTGATGTCGGACTGGATTAGTCCAACTTGGGTGCCTGGTGTTTGTGGAAATCATGTGACGACAACGGCGGTGACCTACACGGCAGGCGGAATGCAGGTCGTGAGCGTCTTAGGTTCGTCTCGGTCCACACGCGGGCACTCCCGCCTTTTAAGAGATTGGGTGCCAAATGATGGAATTCTTTACGCCGGAGGCGTTGTCCGCGCTCCTGCAGGTTATCATGATCGACCTCGTGCTGGCCGGCGACAACGCGATCGTCATCGGTCTCGCGGCTGCCGGCCTGCCGAAGGAACAGCGGTCCAAAGCCATTCTGGTCGGTATCATCGCGGCGACTGTGCTGCGTATCGGTTTCGCGCTTGCCACGACCCAGCTGCTGCAGATCGTCGGCTTGCTGCTGGCCGGGGGCGTCCTGCTTCTCTGGGTCTGCTGGAAGATGTGGCGGGAGCTGCGTACGCCGCATCATCATGAGGATACAGCCAGCGAAGCGCTGCTGGAGGCCGACCTCAACGCCGATGGCACGGTTGCCGGCGGAGCTCCGCGCAAGACTTTCGCCCAGGCCGCCTGGCAGATCGTCATTGCCGACGTCTCCATGTCGCTCGACAACGTGCTCGCTGTTGCCGGTGCTGCCCACGAACATCCGGGCGTGCTGATTTTTGGTCTGGTCCTGTCGATCGCGCTGATGGGTATTGCGGCGAGCTTCATCGCCCGCCTGCTCAACAAACATCGCTGGATTGCCTATGTCGGTCTCGCCGTCATCCTTTACGTCGCGCTCGAAATGATCTGGCGCGGCTTTCACGAAGTTGCGCCCTATATCGGTGGGTAATGTCTTCCGGCGCGGCGGTCCTGCCGTCGCGCCGTTTCCTTCGGGACTTTAAAGCCCCGTCTTCGCTCGCCATTTGCCAAGCCGCTTTTCCCTGATCTCAACCAAAACTTATGCCGCGTCAGCAGAACCTATTCGTCAGGCTGCCGATCTGCTTTTATGTCTTCATGCCAAGCTGCGGTGCCCCATGCGCCGGCCGTGTTGGAGTGGAGGACGCGGGCTCGATTTTTGGAGGAGATGCGCCTATCCGCCGGGCGCGATCGATCGATCATCTAGGAAAAGCCATGACCGAACCCTGTTATGATGTCGCCCATCTCGGCCACGTCGAGCTTTATTCAGACCGTTTCGACGAGTCGCTCGACTTTTTCACCCGTGTCTACGGGTTGACCGAAAGCGGCCGCGAGGGCGACAGCGTCTATCTGCGCGCCTATGACGACTACGAATTCCACACGCTGAAGCTCACCAAGCATCACACCACCGGTGTCGGCCACATCGCCTATCGCACGTCGTCCGCCGAAGCTCTGGAGCGCCGCGTCAAGGTGATCGAAGAAAAGGGCTGGGGCGTCGGCTGGAGCGAAGGCGATCTCGGCCATGGTCGGGCCTACCAGTTCAAGAGCCCCGACGGCCACCTGTTCGAGCTCTATTGGGACACCAGGGAATATGTGGCGCCACCGGAAGAGAAGCCGGCGCTGAAGAACATCGCCCAGCGTTATCATGGCCGCGGCGCGAGCCCGCGCCGCCTCGATCACGTCAATCTGCTTGCTGCCGATGTCAGCCTGATCCGCGAATTCATGACCACGGCTCTGGGCAGCCGGGTTACCGAGATGATCCAGCTCGACAACGGCCGTCTCGGCGGCTGCTGGTTCACCATCAACAACAAGACCTATGATCTTGCCTGCTCCGAGGACCATACCGGTTCTCACGGCCGTTTCCACCATGTCACGTATGCCTGCGACCAGCGCGAGGACATCCTGCGTGCCGCCGACATCTTCCTGGAAAACGGCGTTCATATCGAGTCCGGCCCGCACAAACATGCGATCCAGGGCACGTTCTTCCTCTACGTCTGGGAGCCCGCCGGCAACCGTGTCGAGCTCGCCAATGCAGGCGCGCGCCTCATCCTTCGTCCGGACTGGAAGCCGGTCGTCTGGACCGAAGCCGACCGCAAGAAGGGCCAGGCCTGGGGGATGAAGACGATCGAAACCTTCCACACACACGGCACGCCGCCGGTGGCACACAAGTAAGTCAAGAGGCATCCCATGGCAAAGACAGCATTGGTCATCAGCGCCCATTCGGCGGATTTCGTCTGGCGTTGCGGCGGCGCGATCGCGCTTCATGAGGAAAAGGGCTACGACGTCACCGTCATCTGCCTGTCCTATGGCGAGCGCGGCGAAAGCGCCAAGCTCTGGAAGAACCCAGGCATGACGCTCGAAAAGGTGAAGACCGAGCGCCGCAGGGAAGCGGAAAATGCTGCCAAGGCCCTCGACGTCACCGACATCCAGTTCTTCGATCTCGGCGATTACCCGCTGGTCGTCGATCAGGACGCCAAGTTCAAGCTGGTCGACGTGATCCGCAAGGTTCAGCCGGAATTCATGCTCTCCCATTCCAAGTGGGACCCTTACAATACTGACCACATGTATGCGACGCAGGTTGCGATCGAAGCCCGGATGATCGCCCAGGCCTGGGGCCACAATCCGGGCGAAAAGATCCTCGGCGCACCGCAGCTCTATCTCTTCGAACCGCACCAGACCGAACAGATGGAATGGAAGCCGGACGTCTTCCTCGACATCTCGTCCGTCTGGGAGAAGAAGTGGACGGCCATCCAGTGCATGGAAGGCCAGGAACATCTCTGGCACTTCTACAAGAACGTCGCCGAGAACCGCGGCAACCATTTCATGCGCAATTCCGGCGGCCAGGCCAGCGGACGCAAGTCGACCCATGCGGAGGGCTTCCAGTCGGTCTTCCCGCGCACCGTCGACGAACTTTGAAAGGGGGCGAACTCTGATGGCGGTCGTCGTCCAGAATATCGAACGCGCGGATCAGTCGGTCATCGACCGGCTGGCTGCATGCGGTGTCGCTACGGTGCATGAGGCGCAGGGCCGCAAGGGCCTGCTCGCCAGCTACATGCGGCCGATCTATCCGGGTGCGCGCCTTGCGGCGAGCGCCGTCACCATTTCGGCGCCTCCGGGCGACAACTGGATGCTGCATGTTGCGATCGAGCAGCTGAAGGCAGGTGACATCCTGCTGCTTGCCCCGACCAGCCCTTGCGAAGACGGCTACTTTGGCGATCTGCTCGCCACCTCCGCCCAGGCGCGCGGCTGCAGGGGCTTGATCATCGATGCCGGCGTGCGTGACGTGGTCGATCTGACCCAGATGAAATTCCCGGTCTGGTCGAAGGCGGTCTATGCCCAGGGCACGGTCAAGGAAACCCTTGGCTCCGTCAACGTTCCGGTCGTCTGCGCTGGCGCCTATGTTCGGCCCGGCGACGTGATCGTTGCCGATGACGACGGTGTCTGCGTGGTTGCCCGCGAGGAAGCCGAAGCGGTTGCCAAGAAGGCGGAAGCCCGTGTCGCCGCCGAAGAAGACAAGCGCAAGCGGCTTGCGGCCGGCGAACTCGGCCTCGATATCTATGACATGCGCGGCAAACTCGCCGAAAAAGGCCTGAAGTATATCTGAGCGGTGGAGGCCGCTTTCCCTTCTCCCCGCTGGGGAGAAGAAGGGAGATCGAGATGAGTGACATTGATTCCGGCGTGCGCTGCATGTGGATGCGTGGTGGCACATCCAAAGGCGGATATTTCCTCGCCGAGGACCTGCCCACCGATCGGGACAACTTCCTGCTGCGGGTGATGGGTTCGCCCGATCCCCGCCAGATCGACGGCATGGGCGGCGCCCACCCGCTGACCTCCAAGGTGGCGGTGGTCCGAAAGTCCGAGCGGGAAGGGGTCGATGTCGACTATCTCTTCCTGCAGGTCTTCGTCGATCAGCCGATCGTCACCGACGCGCAGAACTGCGGCAATATCCTTGCCGGCATCGGGCCTTTCGCCATCGAGCGCGGGCTGGTGCCGGTCAAGGGCGAAAAGACCGAAGTCTCGATCTTCATGGAAAATACCGGGCAAATCGCCATCGCGACGATCGAAACGCCCGGCGGCCAGGTGACCTACAAGGGCGAGGCCCGGATCGACGGCGTGCCGGGGACTTCAGCGCCGGTGCCGATCGTGTTTGCGGATACGGCCGGCTCCTCTTGCGGCGCGCTGCTGCCGACCGGAAACGCTGTGGACGTGATCGAAGGCGTCGCCTGCACGCTGATCGACAACGGCATGCCCTGCGTCGTCATGCGTGGCGACGTGCTCGGAATTGCCGGCACCGAGAGCCCGAAGGATCTCGAAGCGAACCAGGAGCTGCGCGCCAAGCTGGAGGCGATCCGGCTGAAAGCCGGGCCGATGATGAACCTCGGCGACGTTGCGAAGAAATCCGTGCCGAAAATGACCATGGTCTCTGCACCGACGGCGGGCGGGGCGATCTCGACCCGCACTTTCATCCCGCATACGTGCCATGATGCGATCGGCGTGCTCGGCGCGGTCAGCGTCGCAACCGCCTGCCTTCTGCCGGAAGGTCCGGCGTCTGAACTCGCGGTCATTCCGGAAGGCGACGAGAAGCTGCTGTCGATCGAGCACCCGACCGGCGAGATGAGCGTCATCGCCACCATGAAGGACGGGGAGGTCTATCGTGCGGCGGTGCTGCGCACAGCGCGCAAGCTTTTCGACGGCGTGGTTTTTGGCGACTGAGGGTAGGACACGGGCATGAGGATCGCATTTCTGGGTTTTGGCGAGGCGGCACGCGCCTTTCACGACAGCCTGGCGCCGAAGCTTGAGGATGGCGAATTCCGGGCCTACGACCTGCTGCTCGACGACGCCGAAAAGGCGGGGGAGATGCAGGCAGCGATGACCAGCCGCGGCGTCCGGCCGGAAGCCTCGCCTGCGGGTCTTGCCGATGCCGAATGGATATTCAGCGCGGTCACCGCCGATCAGAGCCTCATTGCCGCCCAGTCAATCGCGCCGCATCTCGGCCAAGGCGCGCTGCTGATCGACATCAATTCAGTGTCCCCCGGCCGCAAGCGCGAGACCGCCGCGCTGGTCAACCAGACCGGTGCCGACTACCTCGACATGGCCGTGATGGCCCCTGTCCATCCGAAGGGCCATGCGACGCCGGTTCTGATTGCCGGCAGAAGCGCGGCCGAGCTTCTGGAACGTTTTCGCGGTCTCGGCTTCAGCGCCGATGTTGCCGGAGAGGCGGTCGGCTCTGCGACGGCCATCAAGATGGTGCGCTCCGTGTTCGTGAAAGGTCTTGAAGCAATCACTGTCGAGGCCCTTCTTGCCGCGGAGGCCTCGGGCTGTTTCGAGGAGATCCTGACCTCGCTCTCCCAGAGCTTTCCAGGCCTCGACTGGTCGAAATTCCCGGATTACCAGCTCGAGCGCACAACCCGCCACGGCCGCCGCCGGGCCGCCGAGATGCGCGAAAGCGGCGTCACGCTTGATGCGCTGGGGCTGAACGGCGGTCTTGCCCGCGAGATTGCCGCGGTCCAGGACGAGATGGCAGCAAGCGGCGTGAAGCCGACCGGCGATCTCAGGGATACAATTGCGCGGGTCCTTTCGGCTCGGCGTCAAGGCAAATAAGATCGCGTCTTCAGGGCGTTGCCTTGTATACGCGGCATGCTTTTCCGCTCCAAATCCCGCACCATCATCCACAGCCTGAACCCCCTGTATACATGAGGCTTGGCCAATCCATCAGATGTGGCTAAGATTTGCCGATCGACAGGCGGAGGTTGCGCCGGCTTGTCTCCAGGCAAAGGTGCGGATTTGGAAGAGACCTCAAGAACGACCCACACGATGCGTGCGCTGATGGAGCTGCGCAAGAAGATCCTCAGCGGCGACTATCCCGGCGGCACCCGGCTGTTCGAAGTTTCGCTGGCCGAGACGCTGCAGATTTCCCGAACGCCGGTGCGCGAAGTGATGTCGCGTCTTGCGGAGGAGGGGTTGCTCGACCGGTTGGCGAATGGTGGTTTCGTGGTCCGCAGCTTCACCTATGCCGATGCCGTCGATGCGATCGAGCTGCGCGGCGTGCTGGAAGGGACGGCGGCGCGGCTTGCCGCCGAACGCGGCGTCTCGCAGGCAGGGTTGGACCAGCTTCGGGAAATCCAGGCTCGGCTTGACGATTGTTTCGGGGAAGCCGCCGACGAGGTGGATCTGGAAGCCTATTCGGAGGCGAACGCAAAGTTTCATGTGGTGCTGGTCGAGCTTTCCGGCAGCACGGTAATCCAGCGGGAGGTCGAGCGCGCGACACGGCTGCCGTTCGCGTCGCCATCGGCTTTCCTGTCAGGCCGGGCCCACGTGGCGGCCTTCCGTCAGTCGCTGCATATCGCCCAGGAACAACATCGCACTTTGGTGCAGGCGATCGCCGGCCGTGAAGGTGCAAGAGCAGAATTTATCGCCCGCGAACATGCCCGCATCGCCCGAAAGAACCTCGAATATGCGGTCTTCGAGGATCCGGAACTGATGCTGACCGTTCCCGGCCTGGTGCTCCTCAACTCTTGAGAGCCCGGGTGTTCGCTGAAGGTTTTTGATGGCCGGAAGCCTTCGGTTTACTATCCGAAGGCGATCATCAGCCTGCCGAATATTTCCCCTTGAATTTGTCTGCCGATGCCGTCATGTATACACGACATCTCAAGCCACAGACAAACCACAGGGAGGAATTCCGTGACTCAGGCCAATCTCACTCAAGTTTTGAAGGATGCGGGCAACACCGTCGAGCATCTGCGCAACTCCAAGACCGGCATCTATGTATACCCGGTCGTGGCTCCGGAATTTTCCAACTGGCGTTCCGAACAGGCTGCATGGCGTGAGGGCGCCGTTCTTTTCGACCAGTCGCATCACATGGACGAACTGGTCGTCGAAGGTCCGGACGCTGCCAAGTTCCTTGAAAGCCTGTCGATCAACAGCTTCGCCAATTTCGGCGTCGACCGCGCCAAGCACTACGTTCCGGTCACGCCTGCCGGCCATGTTATCGGCGACATGATCATCTTCCGCGAAACGGAAGAAAAGTTCGTCCTCGTCGGCCGCGCGCCGACCGCCAACTGGCTGCTCTACAACGCGTCGCTCGGCAAGCATAACGTCAAGCTGACCCACGACCCGCGTTCGCCCTCGCGTCCGGACGGCAAGCTTGTCACCCGCATCCATTACCGCTTCCAGATCCAGGGTCCGGATGCGCCGAAGGTCTTCGAAAAGATGAACGGCGGCCCTATCCCGGAAATCAAATTCTTCCACGTCGACTGGATCAATGTCGGCGGCCGCAAGGTCCAGGCTCTGCGCCACGGCATGGCCGGCGCTCCGGGTCTCGAAATCTGGGGTCCGTATGCGGAGAAGGACGAAGTCCGCGCCGCCATCATCAAGGCTGCTGAAGAAGCCGGCGTCGATCTGCGCCCCGTCGGCAGCCGCGCCTATGCTACCAACACGCTGGAATCCGGCTGGATTCCGTCGCCGCTTCCGGCGATCTACACCGGCGACGAACTGCAGGCCTATCGCGACTGGCTTTCTGCCCAGAGCTACGAAGCTTCGGGCTCGATCGGCGGCAGCTACGTCTCCGACAAGATCGAAGACTACTATCTCAACCCCTACGAGCTGGGTTACGGCGTCTACGTCAAGTTCGACCACGACTTCGTCGGTCGCGCCGCCGTCGAAAAGCAGAAGGCAACCCCGCAGCGCCGCAAGGTCACCTTCGAGTGGAATTCCGACGACGTCGTCAAGGTCATCGCTTCGGCTTTCCAGCCCGGCGAACAGGCCGCCAAGTGGATCGACTTCCCGCTCTCCAACTACGCTTCGTCGAGCTTCGACAAGGTTCTGAAGGATGGCAAGGTCGTCGGCCTGTCGATGTTCAATGGCTATAGCTACAACGAGCGTTCCATGCTGTCGCTCGGCGTCGTCGATGCCGACATCAAGGAAAACGACATCCTGACGCTCATCTGGGGCGAGCCGGATGGCGGCACCTCCAAGACCTCGGTCGAGCAGGGCCACCGCCAAGCTGAGATCCGCGTTCGCGTCGCAGCGGTGCCCTACGCTCAGGAAGCGCGTGAAAATTACGCCGAAAGCTGGCGCACAAAGAAGGCCCTCTAAGCGATGGGCGTGCGAGAACGGGTTGTTCTCGCACGCCGCTCCGTCCGTCTGACCGGACGTTTTTCATTGGCTAAACGGGGGGAGGATCAACAATGGCACTTTTAAATTTGTTCAGGAGCAAGCAGGAAGAGAGGTCCGTGGAGCCGGCCAGCTTCAGGGACCTTATCGACGGCTATTCCATCGAAGTCATGCCGCGCACGGCGGCGAAGATCGAAGATTTCAAGACACTGCTGCCGAAGGGCACGCGGGTCTATATCGCCCATATCGACGGGACGCCGATCGAGGACATGGTGCAGACCGCAAGGCGCCTGCACGAAGACGGTTTCCCCGTCATGCCGCATTTTCCCTCCCGCATCATTGCAAGCCATGCGATCCTGGAAGACTGGATCAAGCGCTATAGAAACGAGGCGGGCGTGGAACAGGCACTGCTGCTCGGCGGCGGCGTATCGACGCCCGCGGGCGATTTCGACAGTTCCATCCAGCTGATCGAGACCGGCCTGTTCGACCGCTACGGCTTCAAGCGGCTGCACGTCGCCGGCCACCCGGAAGGCAACAAGGATATCGACAAGGATGGCGGTCACAGGATCGTCGACGAGGCGTTGAAGTTCAAGCAGGCCTATTCCGAGCGCACCGATGCGGAGATGGCGATCGCCACCCAGTTCGCCTTCGACGCCAAGCCGGTGATCGCCTGGGCCGAGCGTATCGCTGCCGCCGGCATCAAGCTGCCGATCCATCTCGGCATTGCAGGCCCCACCAAGCTCCAGACGCTCATCAAGTTTGCGATCGCCTGCGGCGTCGGCCCCTCGCTCGGCGTGCTGCAGAAGCGCGCAATGGATCTCAGCAAGCTCCTGGTTCCCTACGAGCCGACCGAAGTGCTGGCTGACATCGCCAACTACAAGACCGCCCATCCGGAAAGTCTGCTTCAGCAGATCCATGTCTTTCCGCTCGGCGGCATCCGTGCCAGTGCCGAATGGATGAACGAACAGCTGACCGGCGAGCGCAACATCGCATTGTGACTTAACCGAAACGGGGCAAGTGCTGGGCTTGCACCGTTTCGACCCGCTGCCGGGAGGAGATTGGCAGGGGAGGACAGATACGTGGACTATCCCAATCTGCGCCACATCCGTCTTTTCTGCGCCTGCCTGCGCACCGGCTCGCTGACGCAGGCGGCCGATATCGTGGGGGTGACCCAGCCGGCGGCATCGCAGGCGATTTCCCGGCTTGAAGAACTTTTCGGCACCAAGCTTCTCGAACGCGGTCCCGGGCATGCGATGGCGACGCCCGAGGGGCGCGTCGTCCAGGCCCGATCGCTGAGGGCGCTCGATCTTATCCGGACCGGCTGCCAGAAACTCCAGGCGGATTCCGGCTCGCGCGGCTCCGGCGCGGATGGGCGGCTGACGATCTCCCACCTGCGCGCCCTGCAGGCCTTTGCCCAGACCGGCGGCTTTCCGGGTGCCGCGCGCATCCTCGAACAATCGGGTGCTGCGGTTCAGCGCACCGCTCGCAATGCAGAAGCGATCCTCGGCACAAGCCTTTTCGAGGCCGACGGCCGGGCGACGCGGTTCACCAGTGCCGGCCGTGCCGTTGCCCGCTGGGCCGGCCTTTCGCTAAAGGAACTCGGCAACGCCACCGAGGAAGTGCAGGAGCTGCGCGGCAAGTTCGATGGCCTTGTATCGATCGGCGCGCTGCCGATGGCGCGTACCACCATCGTGCCCGATGCTATTGCTTCGCTGGCCCTCACCCATCCGCTGGCGCGGTTCGAGATCCTCGAAGGCAGCTACGAACAGCTCCTCAGCGATCTGGAGATGGGACATATCGATTTTCTGATCGGCGCGTTGCGCAGCCGCCTGACGCCGTCGCTGGTTCAGGAGCCGCTTTTCGATTTCCGCCTCGCGGTTGTCGCCGGTGCCGGTCATCCGCTGTCCGGCAAGGCGGATGTCTCGGCAACCGAACTTGCTTCCTACCCATGGGTCGTGGCCCGCAAGGGCACCCCCAACCGCAGAACGTTCGATGCCCTGGCGGCGACGTTTCCGGATGGACCGCAGACGCAGGGAACAGTCGAGACCGGCTCACTGACGGCGTTGCGCGGCATCCTGATGCAGACGGACCGGCTGGCGCTGCTGTCCCGTCATCAACTCCGGCACGAATTGAAGGCCGGGTTCCTGACGCTTCTGAATTACGAAGTGCCGGGAAGGCCGTTGTCGATCGGCATCACCACTCGCCGCAATTGGCAGTCGACCGCTCTCCAGGCGGAATATCTGGCAGCGATCCGACGGGTGGTCGCGACGGAAGACACGGTCAGCGCTGCCGACGGCAGTTGCTTGCCTTCGCTGAACGCCGCCGAGTAGCGCCACTTGCCATTGCAGTTTTCGTGGTTATCGTTATCCGCATATGCCGGCCCGCTCGATGTTGCGCGCCGTCAGCAGAGAGCGGGAGCATCTTGAGAAAAAAGGCCGTCAACAGTCTCGAACGCCTTCAGGCAGTCCTTGAGGTTTTTACCGAGGACCGTCTGGAATGGACGCCGGAAGAGCTGATGGAGGAGCTGGGCTATAGCCGGCCGACGCTCTATCGCTACCTGAAGATCCTGAAAGACAGCGGTTTCCTCACCTCCATGCCGAATACCGGCTTCACCCTGGGACCAAGGGTGGTGGAGATGGATTATCTGCTGCGGAAGTCGGACAATCTCATCCTGTCCGGCGCGCCGTACCTCCAGAAACTCACGGGGCGATACGAATGCACGGCGCTTCTGGTGCGCTGGTACGGCGAAAAGATCCTCTGCGTCGATTCGATCAGTTCCAGCCGCGAGGCGATCAGCAGCTATCCGCGCGGACGGCCGATGCCGCTCAGCCGCGGCGCGATCGGCCGCTCCATCGTCGCCTTTCTGCCGCGCCGCAATCTGCTGCCGCTGATCAATCGCACGCTCGACGACTGGCAGGCGGCAGGGGCCGGCGATACGGTGGAAGCTGTCCTGGACGGGCTGAAGTCGGTGCGCAAGAAGGGCTACGCCGTGGCCCATGGCGAAGTGACGCCGGGCGTTGTCGGTTTCGCAGCGCCTATCTTCGATGCGGGCCAGAGCCCCATCGCCAGCTTTTCCGTAACGATCGCGCAAGATCAGGTCGGTGGCTCCGCTGTGGAGGAGATCGGCCGGGAAGTCTTGTTCGCAGCCGGTGAGATCACCGCCGCGCTCGCCTCGCATCGACATAGAATTTCAAGCCGATAATCTCATATTGCAAGAAAATGTGTTGACTTTCGGCGACCGTCTTCGCATTTTGCCGCGACGGAGCATGGCCGAGATCTCGACATCGCTCGGCTCGCGGATTTTTTGAACCCCTCGGGCACCGGACTTCCCTTAAGTTCGCGGTGCCGTAGCAGGGATAGACAGGAGGAGCATTCCATGAAGAAGATCGACGCTTTCAACCATATCTGGCCAAAGCCCTTTTTCGACAAGCTGATCGGCTATATCGGCACGATGACCGACGTCACCATGCGCTCGGGCGCGGTGCCGATGATGACCGATCTCGACCGTCGTTTCCAGGTGATGGACATGTTCGGCGGCGACTATCAGCAGGTCCTGTCGCTCGCTTCTCCGCCGCTTGAAAAGCTGGCCGGCCCCGAGCGCGCCTATGACCTCGGCCGGATCGGCAACGATTCCCAAAAGGAACTGTGCGACAAATATCCGGAACGCTTCCCGGCCTTCATCGCCACCGTGCCGATGGAAAACCAGGAATGGATGATGGCGGAAACCAAGCGGGTCGTCGAAGATCTCGGCGCCTGTGCGGTCCAGATCTTCACCAACTACAGCGGCAAGCCGCTCGACCTGCCGCAGTTCGAGCCCTTCTTCGAATATATGGCAAAGTCCGGCAAGCCGGTCTTCCTGCATCCGTCGCGCGGTGCCAACTTCCCGGACTACCTGACCGAAGACCGTTCGGAATACGAGATCTTCTGGACCTTCGGCTGGCCGTATGAAACTTCGGCGGCAATGGCGCGCCTCGTGTTCTCGCGCATCTTCGACAAATACAAGGGTCTCAAGGTCGTCACCCACCACGCCGGCGGCATGGTGCCCTTCTTCGAAGGCCGCGTCGGTGCCGGCTGGGACCAGATGGGCAAGCGCACGTCCGACCGCGACCTCTCGACCGTGCTGAAGGCGCTGGAGCGCCCGCATCTCGAATATTTCAAGGAATTTTATGCCGACACGGCGAGCTTCGGTTCGACCAAGGCAATCGAACACGCCATCGAATTTTTCGGTGAAGACCGGGTGCTTTTCGCGTCCGACGCGCCGTTCGATCCGGAAGGCGGCCCGATGTACATCCGCGAGACCATCAAGGTGCTCGACAACATGGACATCTCCGATGCCACCCGCCAGAAGATCTATGAGGGCAATGCCAAGAAGCTTCTCGGGCTGAAGTAAACGATCCGGTTTTCGGAATTATCGAACGCGCGGGTGGCAACACCCGCGCGTTTTTCATTTGGAAAGCCGGTCGATGTAACGCCTGGCGGAGCGGGCGACGATCGCCCGTCCGTCCTGGCGGACATTCTGGTGCGAAAAGGCGCCGTAGATGCGCTCGAACGGCCAGGGCGCCAGCCGCTCGGCGACATCGGCAACTTCAGCGGCGCTGAGCGGCAGCATGTTCGGATAACTCCACATGAAGGAGACATGGTCGGTGCCCGGCGTGACCTGGACGATATCGCCGGCGAGCAGCACGCCCTTGGCGTCCTCGCCCGTCCAATGCAGCACGGTGCCGCCGGCAAAATGTCCGCCGCCATGGACCAGCGTGACGGAAGAGGAGAGCACCAACGCGTCCTCGTCCCAGAGCCGGACGTAATCCGATGGGCGGCAGATCCATTCCTTGTCGGCGGCATGCAGATAGATCGGCGCGTCGAAGGCCGCGGCCCAGTCCTGCATGGTCGTGTAGTAGTGTGGATGGGAGATCGCGATGGCGCTGAGGCCGCCCAGAGCCTGAATGATCTCCCTCGTCGCCTCGTCCAGCAGCGCGATGCAATCCCACAGGATATTTCCCGCCTGTGTACGCAGCAGCAGGGCGCGCTGGTTGATGGCGAAGGCCGGAACGGTCTGGATCGCCATCAGATCCTGTTCGAGCTGAACCCAAGCATTTCGGTGCGTTCGAGCAAGCTTTTCCGTCGTCGTCCAGGCCTGGCCGGAAGGCGGTACATACTGCCGCTCGTCTGTGCAGATGGGGCAGGTTTCCGGCGCCTCTTCCGCGTCGCCGAAAGACGTGCCGCAGGCGCCACAGAGAAAAATCGACATCGAACCCTCCCTCAGGGACCTTCGGCAGGCCCTGTCATGAATTTGATAAGAAACGATATTCGGCGGGGAAAGTGAAGCCTTTGCTTCACTCGAGCGCCACCCATTCGGAACCGCTCATATTCTTCGGGAAGGATTCACCTTTTCCAAAGGCAGGCGCGATAGGGTTCGGCTTCAAGTTATTTCACGCCCGAGGATCGGATGACGGCCCCGAAGACGCCACGGCTGCTGAACCTGGATATCCTGCGCCTCGTCTCGGCGCTGATGGTGCTGACGTTCCATTATGGCTTTCGCATGCGGATTTCCGGCGAGGGTGGCGGTATCGGCTTTCCGGAACTCGCACCCTTTGCCATGTGGTTCGATGTTGGGCTGCTGATCTTCTTTGCCATTTCCGGCTATGTCATCACCATGTCGGCGGAAGGCCGCACGGCCTATGATTTTGCCGCCGGTCGTTTTGCCAGGCTCTGGCCGACCTTCATCGTCTGCGCGACGATTACCGCCGTCGTGCTCACCGTCTGGCATGTGCCGACCCTCGATCCGCCAACGGTCAGGCAATGGCTGGCGCATGCCGTCATCATCTCGCGCGGCCTCGGCCAACCGTTCCTTGATGGCGCCTACTGGACGATCGCCTACGAGATCATCTTCTACTTCTGGGTTTTCCTGCTCATCGCCACCGGCCTTTTCGAGCGCGGCTGGCGCGTTGTCGTACTGGCGTGGCTGGCGATTTCGATCGTCAACGAGGCCTTCATTGGCAGCGGCGCGATCCAGAAATTGCTGATCACCGAATATTCCGGCTATTTCGCATTCGGCCTGGCGCTCTACAAGGTGAGGCAGCAGGCGTCCCTTTCGAGCCTCTGCGTGTTCGCAGCCGCCGTCTGCTGGGCGATCGCCACACCCTTCCTGACCGAACCGGATTTCGTCGCAACATACGGGCTGAGCCGCAGCGTCGTCGGGCTTGCGCTCATCGGGCCGCTGGCGCTTGCAGCGGTTGCGGCCTGTGCCACGGCGCCGTCGCTGCGCATTTCTCCGGCATTGGCGATCGGGCTCGGCGGTCTCACCTACCCGCTTTACCTGCTGCACCAGAATATCGGTTACGCGGTGTTTGCCCGTTTCGGCACGGATCAGAACCGCTGGCTCGTAGCCCTCGTGCTGGTTGCTGCCCTGCTCTTCGTCGCCTGGGTGATCGCAAGGACCATCGAACCGGCGGCGCGGCGGGCGATCATCCGCGCTGCTGGTCATCTTCGCGACGGTCTCGGCCGCCTGAGACAGCGGACCGCCTGATCCCGGATTGACGATCCTATTTTACCCGGATAAATCTGCATCTCAATACAGAGGAAGCAGATGGCGGATTTTCATTGGACAGCATTTCTGGGTGAAAAACGCATTGCGGGCGGATCACCAGCGGAAGTCGTAACGGCGATCAAGGCCGGTGGCCATGAAAGCGTTCTGGTCTTCGACGATGCGACCGGAAAGCCGGTCGATCTCGATCTGCGTGGTACTCTCGAAGATTGTCTCGGTCGCCTTCCCAAGGATCATGCGGAGCCTGTCGAGCCGGTGGAGCGGCGGCCCGGCCGGCCGAAGCTTGGCGTGGTGCCACGCGAGGTGACACTGCTGCCGCGGCATTGGGAGTGGCTTGGCCAGCAGCCGGGCGGCGCCTCGGTGGCTCTGCGCAAGCTTGTCGATGCGGCGCGCGCAGCCAGCAGTTCGGGAGACGACAGGCGCCGGGCTCAGGAGGTCGCCGATCGTTTCATGCGGGCGCTCGGCGGGGATCAGCCGGGATATGAGGACGCGGCGCGGGCGCTTTATGCGGGGCAGGAGGATCGCTTCAGGGAGCTGACGGAGAGCTGGCCGAGGGATGTCCGGGACCATGCTCGATATCTCGCCCGAGGTGCATTCCGGACTGGCCCCGCGGAAGAAAAGTAAATCCTGCTATGTCGGGGTAGTCGGCGGGAAATGCCGCCGACTCAGGTCATGCCGAGCGGTTGGGTCCTTTTTGAACATGTTCTGTCCGCGATTGAACATGGACCGGATGACAACCGCACCCTAAGTTGTTTCGAGCCGCCGGGGAGGGCGGTTCGGAGGAGCAATTTATGGATCGCATGAAGAACAAGGTCGTTCTCGTTTTCGGCGCCGGCTCGGTCGGCCCGGGTTTCGGGAACGGCAAGGCTGCCGCCGTCGCCTATGCCCGCGAGGGCGGCAGCGTCGTCTGCGTCGACGTTGATCTCGATGCGGCGAGGAACACGGTCGACGTCATCGAATCCGAGGGCGGTTCAGGCCTGGCGCTCGCCGCGGACGTCACCAGATCCAGTGATATTTCTGCCGTTGTCGAAGCGACCATGGAACGCTTCGGCCGTATCGACGTGCTGCACAACAATGTCGGCATCAACCTGCCGGGCGGTGCGGCGGAGGCAACCGAAGAGAGTTGGCGCAAGGTGATGGACGTCAACCTGACCAGCGCCTTCCTCACCTGCAAGGCCGTTCTGCCGATCATGGAGAAACAGGGCGGCGGGGCGATCATCAACATCTCGTCGCTCGCCTCCATCAGGTGGACCGGCTACCCCTACGTTTCATATTATGCATCGAAGGCGGCGCTCAATCACTTCACGCGGGCGATTGCGATCGAATATGCGGCCAAGGGCATCCGCGCCAACGCGATTCTTCCGGGCGTGATGGATACGCCACATATCCAGAAGCAGATCAGCGGCTATTATGGTTCTGCCGAGGAGATGAAGGCCAAAAGGGACGCGCTTTCGCCGATGAAACGGCAGGGGGATGGCTGGGATATCGCCTGGGCCGCGGTTTTCCTCGCTTCCGACGAGGCAAAATACATTACCGGCGTCGAGCTTCCGATCGACGGCGGGCTGCATGTGACGGTGTCCGGCAGCTTGAACTGAGGCAATTGCAGGTGCGCTGGAGCGAGATCCATGATGTGGATCGGTTTTAAAGTTTCTACTCCGGCGGCAAATCTAGGCTTGCCTAATCTGTCGGACTTCAGCAAACTCCGGCAACTTGAAGAAGAATAAGATCCAGATAATGGACCACTGCGGATGGCTGGAGGAGCTGGACGTCGAGAGGAGAAGCGGTCGCGCCGGAGAGGGGCGTGGTCCGCGCGGATTTGCGGCTTGGTCCGCGAATATCCGGAGCGTTTCTTCCGTTTGTCCGCTTCGCAGCACAGAGGAGGATGATGTGTGACGGCAGCTCATAATACGGTCGAGCCCATGGACGAGGCTTCGCTGCTCGCCGGCCTCGAAGGCGTGGCGCCGCAGCAGAGCGGTTCCGTCTGGATGCGGCCGGCGGAGGCGATTGCTGCTGCGCTTCTCGTCGGAATTATCGCGCTTCTGTTGGCCGGGGTTATTTCCCGCTACGTTTTTTCGCTGCCGATCGTCTGGATCGACGAGGTGGCATCGATCTCTTTCCTCTGGCTTGCCATGCTCGGCTCGGCCATGGCCGTCGACCGCAGCGAGCACCTGCGGCTGACGCTCTTCGTCGGCATGCTGCCGGAAAGGGTGCAGGGATTGGCCAACACGCTGGCCCTGCTGCTGATGGCGCTTTTCCTCGGCGTGATGCTGCGGCCGGCCTATGAATATGCAATCGAGGAATCCTACATCACTTCTGCGGCGCTCAACATTCCGATGAGTTTTCGCGCCGCCGCCCTGCCCGTTGGTGTCGGGCTGATGTTGATCCTCGCGGTTATCAACGCGCTGAAGGGATCGACCTTGAGGCAGGTCGCGATATCGGTGGTGGTCATCGCCGCCGCGACCCTGCTGCTCTGGCTCGTCGGGCCGGGCCTCAAGGAGATCGGCAACTGGAACATCCCGATCTTCCTCGTCGGTTTCGTGGCGTTGTTTCTCGTGCTCGGCGTGCCGATCGCCTTCTGTTTCGGCCTTGGGACGCTGGCATTCCTGACATTTACGACGTTAGTCCCGGTGTTCGTAATGATCGGCCGCATGGACGAGGGCATGTCGAGCATCATCCTGCTGTCGGTGCCGATCTTCGTGCTGCTCGGCTGCGTGCTCGATGCGACCGGCATGGGCAAGGCGATCGTCGAGGTGCTGGCCTCGCTGCTCGGCCACGTGCGGGCCGGCATGTCCTATGTCCTGCTCGGTTCGATGTTCCTGGTGTCCGGTATTTCCGGCTCCAAGGTCTCCGATATGGCGACCGTCGCGCCTGCCCTGTTTCCGGAAATGAAACGCCGCGGCCACAGGCCGCCGGAGATGATCGCGTTGCTGGCGACCGGGGCGGCAATGGCGGAAACCGTGCCGCCTTCGATTGTGCTGATCGTGCTCGGCTCCGCCGCCGGCGTCTCGATCGCCGGGCTGTTCACGTCGGGTTTCGCGATCGCCATGGTTTTGCTTCTGGTTCTCGCGATCCTGGCGCGCTGGAAGGCGCGGCACGAATCCATGGCCGGTGTGCGCCGTGCACCGCTTTCGGTGATCAAGAAGGCGTTGCTGGTCGCCGCTCCGGCACTGGTTTTGCCCTTCCTGATCCGCACCGCCGTCGGCGAGGGGATCGCCACCGCGACGGAAGTTTCGACGATCGCCGTCCTCTACGCGATGATCATCGGGGCGACGCTCTACGGCGGCATCAGCCTGAAGAAGCTCTATGCGATGCTGGTGGAGACGGCAGCACTTTCCGGCGCGATCCTGATGATCCTGGGTGCCGCGTCCGCAATGGCCTGGGCACTGACCCAGACGGGATTTGCAGCCCAGCTTGTGCAGGCGGTGCAAGGCCTGCCAGGTGGTTGGCTGACCTTCATGGGCGTCACCATCCTGATCTTCATGGTGCTCGGCTGCGTGCTCGAGGGTCTGCCGGCGATCGTGCTGATGGCGCCGATCATGTTTCCGGTCGCTCGTTCGCTCGGCATCAACGACATCCACTATTCCATGGTGGTGGTGACGGCGATGAATATCGGCCTGATGACGCCGCCGATCGGCATCGGTTTCTACATCGCCTGCAAGATCGGCAATGTTTCGCCCGACGAAGCGATGAAGGCCATCTGGCCCTATATCGGCGCGCTGATGATCGGCCTTCTGGTGATCGCGGCCGTGCCCTATTTCTCGACCGCCTTTCTCTAGAGGCTGTGAGGCAAAAAACTGGGAACTGAATTCGGAGGAGGATTTCATGAACGTCAATCGCAGAACGCTTCTTTTGGGCGCGGCCACGACCGGCATCGCCACGACCTTTTCGATCCGCACGCGGCCGGCCAATGCCGCCGAGTTCACCTATAAGTTCGCCAACAACCAGACGCTGACGCATCCGATGAATACCCGCGCCAAGGAGGCTGTCGCCAAGATTCTGGAGGAGAGCGGTGGTCGCATGGCGATCAATATCTTCCCGTCGAGCCAGCTCGGCGCCGATACGGACATGCTGAACCAGGTGCGTTCCGGCGGCGTCGAAATGTTCAGCCTGTCGCCGATCATCCTGTCGACCCTGGTGCCGAATGCCTCGCTCAACGGCGTCGGTTTCGCGTTCCCGAGCTACGACAAGGTCTGGCCAGCCATGGACGGCGAACTCGGCAAGTATGTTCGCGGCGAGATCGAGAAGAAGGGGCTGCTGACGCTCGAAAAGATATGGGACAACGGTTTCCGGCAGATTACCTCGTCCAAGGGGCCGATCGAAAAACCGAAGGACCTTGAAGGTTTCAAGATCCGCGTGCCGGTCAGCCCGCTCTGGACCTCGATGTTTACCGCCTTCGGGTCGGCGCCAGCCAGCATCAACTTTGCCGAAACCTATACCGCGTTGCAGACGGGCATCGTCGACGGACAGGAAAATCCACTCGCCATCCTGACGACGGCAAAGCTGTTCGAGGTGCAGAAATATGTCTCGATGACGAACCACATGTGGGACGGTTTCTGGATCCTGCTCAACCGCCGCTCCTGGCAGGCGCTGCCGGCAGATCTGCAGGGCATCATCTCGAAGCACTTCAACGCTGCCGCCGAGCTACAGCGCAAGGACGTCATGGGTCTCAACGCCACCGTCCAGGCCGAACTCGAAGGCAAGGGCATGAAGTTCAACAAGCCGGACGGCGCCCTTTTCCAGGAAAAGCTGCGCGCCGCCAATTTCTACAAGGACTGGAAGTCGAAATACGGCGACGAGGCCTGGGCGATCCTCGAAAAGGCTATCGGCAAGTCATTGAGCTGATCGGTAGCGGCCATGCATCTGATGGGAAACGGCATATGCAACAGGTGATCGAGATCCCTTCGGGTCTTCGGGAAGGTGCCGTTTCCGGCTCGCAGGCGGTGGAGCGGGCGCTGCAGCTTCTCTCCATCGTCGGCCGCGGGGCGGAAAAGGGCGTGGCGCTCGCCGATGTGGTCGCCGATAGCGGCCTCAACAAACCCACGGCCCGGCGGCTGCTGATGGCGCTGATGCGCTCCCGCCTCGTCGAACAGGACGAACTTACCCGCCGATATTATCTCGGCGGAGAGCTTTACGTGCTCGGCATGCTGGCCTCTCGCCGGCACGGCCTTCTGGAAATGGCGGGCGAAAGCCTGAAGCGGCTTTCCGGCAAATCGGCCGACACCAGCTTCGTCTCGATGCGGCGTGACGACTACGCCGTCTGTCTGCATCGCGAGGAGGGCACGCATCCGGTGCGCACCCACGCGCTGCTGACCGGCGACCAGAACCCGCTCGGTGTCGGCGCCGGATCACTTGCGATGCTGGCTGCATTGCCGGACGCGGAAGTCGAGGGGGTCCTCGGCCGTATTGAAGGCGTCATTGCCGCGCAATATCCGGGCTATTCGCCGGACATCATTCGCGAGGATGTCGGCCGCACACGCGAGCTTGGCTACGCGCTCAATCCAGGGCGAGTCATCGCCAATTCCTGGGGGATCGGCATGGCGATCCTGCTGCCCGACGGACGGCTTGCAGGAGCGTTGTCGATTGCCGCGATCGACAGTCGCATGGGTGAGGCGCGTCAGAAAGAGCTTGCCGGGCTGCTGGCTCACGAGGTCGAGCGGGTGCAGGGCAGGCTGAAATCGCTGTTCAGTTCGGAGAAACCGGCGCTTCGAAAGGCGCCGCAAGTGGCACGGTCGAGAACACCGGAACGGGTTTGAAACGAAGGAGAAGGTCATGGCAGGAGCGCAGATCGTCGGTTGGGCGCATTCGAAGTTCGGCAAGTCCGAAGCGGCCTCGACGCGGGAATTGATGGCCGAGGTGATCAATCCGGCCCTGGAACATGCCGGCATCACGGCCAAGGATGTCGACGGCATTTTTGTCGGCGTGTTCAACAACGGCTTTTCCAAGCAAGATTTTCAAGGCGCCTTGGTGGCGATGGCGGCCGACGGGTTCGACCATGTGCCGGCGGTGCGGATGGAGAATGCCTGCGCCACCGGTTCGGCGGCGCTCTATACCGCGCTCGACTTCATCGCTGCCGGTCGCGGCAAGATCGCGCTGGTCGTCGGTGCCGAAAAGATGACCGCCCTGCCCACCAAGGAAACGGGCGATATCCTGCTGTCGGCCTCCTACCGCGAGGAGGAAGCGGACGTGGAGGGCGGTTTCGCCGGTCTCTTCGGCCGCATCGCCAGCCATTATTTCCAGCGTTATGGCGACCGTTCGGAAGAGCTCGCAATGATCGCGGCGAAAAACCACGCGAACGGCATGAAAAACCCCTATGCCCATATGCAGAAGGATTTCGGCTTCGATTTCTGCAATACGGTGTCCGACAAGAATCCCTATGTGGCAGCGCCGCTGAGGCGCACCGACTGCTCGCTGGTTTCGGATGGTGCGGCCGCCCTGGTGATCGCGGCGCCCGAAGTCGCGGCCGGCATGAAGCGCGCGGTCGCCTTCAAGGCGCATAACCATGTCAACGATATCCTTGCCATGTCGCGCCGCGATCCGATCGCCTTCGAGGGCGCGCGCATGGCTTGGCAGAAATCGCTGGCGGAGGCGGGCGTTTCGCTCGACGATCTCAACTTCGTCGAAACCCATGACTGCTTTACGATAGCCGAACTCATTGAATACGAGGCGATGGGGCTCGCCAAGCCCGGCGAGGGCTATCGCGTCATCCGCGAAGGGATCACCCGCAAGGATGGTCGTCTGCCGGTTAATCCGTCCGGGGGCCTGAAATCCAAGGGCCATCCGATCGGCGCAACCGGCGTTTCCATGCATGTCATGGCGGCGATGCAGCTCTGCGGCGAGGCGGGCGACATGCAGCTGCCGAAGGCGACAATGGCCGGTGTGTTCAACATGGGCGGCGCTGCCGTCGCCAATTACGTGTCGATCCTGGAGCGGACGAAATGAATGCGACGACCTCGGTTGGCGTCGGCGGTCGGACTGAGCCGAAGGGCGGGCTCAGCCCCCGCTCGACGCGGGTGATGAACCTTGCCCGCTTCGTGACGCAGGCGACGCGCCGCGAACCGCAGGGCATCGCGCTGGTCTGGGCCGAGAAGACCTGGACCTGGGAAGAGTTCGAGACCCGCATCGACGCGATGGCTGCGGCGCTGCAGCAGCGTTTCGGGGTGAGCAAGGGCGATCGCATCCTCGTCCAGTCGCAGAACTGCAACCAGATGTTCGAGAGCATGTTCGCCTGTTTCCGGATCGGCGCCGTCTGGGTGCCGACCAATTTCCGGCAGACGCCGGAAGAGGTCGCCTATCTCGCCAAGGCGAGCGGCGCGACCGGCCTGATCTGCAATGCTTCGTTTCCGGATCACGCCCGGGTGGTGCGCGAAAGCAATCCCGAAATCGGTTTCGTTGCTGCGATCGGCGAAGCGGATTTCGGACCCTCCTACGACGCTCTCGTGGAGGAATTCCGGGGCAGAAAGCCGGTCGAGGCGCGGGTCGAGCGCGACGATCCCTGCTGGTTCTTCTTCACGTCGGGCACGACCGGGCGGCCGAAGGCGGCGGTGCTGACCCATGGCCAGATGGCTTTCGTGATCAACAACCATCTCTGCGACCTGATGCCCGGCGTCACCTCCGCCGACGCGGCGCTGGTCGTCGCCCCGCTTTCGCATGGCGCTGGCGTGCATCAACTCACTCAGGTGGCGCATGGGGTGAAAACCATCCTGTTGCCGACCGAAAAGTTCGATATCGATGCCGCCTGGGCACTGATCGAAAAGTGGCGCGTCTCGACCATGTTCACAGTGCCGACTATCCTGAAGCTGCTGGTCGAGCATCCGGCGGCCGAGACATACGACCACTCCTCGCTGCGCTACGTCATCTATGCGGGCGCGCCGATGTATCGCGAGGACCAGAAGCGGGCGCTGAAAAGCCTCGGGCCTGTGATCGTGCAATATTTCGGGCTCGGCGAGGTGACGGGGGCAATCACCGTCCTGCCGCCAGCCTTGCATTCGGCCGAGGACGGCGAAGCCGCCAGGATCGGGACCTGCGGCATGGAACGCACCGGCATGCAGGTGTCGATCCAGAACGATGCGGGCGAGGAGGTCGCGCCATACGAGACCGGCGAGATCTGCTGCATCGGCCCGGCGGTCTTCGCGGGTTATTATGACAATCCGGAGGCCAACGAGAAGGCGTTCCGCAACGGCTGGTTCCGCACCGGCGACCTTGGCCATATGGATGCGGAGGGTTTCCTCTACATTACCGGCCGTGCCTCGGACATGTATATTTCCGGCGGCTCGAACGTCTATCCGCGCGAGATCGAGGAGAAGCTCCTTACCCATCCGGCGATCAGCGAAGTGGCTGTGCTCGGCGTGCCCGATCCGCTCTGGGGGGAAGTCGGCATCGCCGTCTGCGTCGCCAAGCCGGGTTCGGCGGTGACCGACAAGGACCTGTTCGCCTTCATCGACGGCAGGATGTCCCGCTACAAGATGCCGAAGCGCTTCATCTTCTGGGACGCTCTGCCGAAATCCGCCTACGGCAAGATCACCAAGAAGATGATCCGCGAAGAACTGCAGGCGCGCGGCGAGCTCGATAATAAGCCGGCTAACGACCTGCCGGCGCTGCGCCGGCTCAAGCATCCAGGCCCTGCCGCTCCGATCAGGCGCGAGGCGGTGCGGACCGCTTTAAAGCCGGTCGAGGGCATGCTGCGGCCGGGCGAGGTTTTCATGGCCGAGGTAGCGCGCGTTTTTGCGGAGGCCGGCTGCAAGGGTGGTTTCCTCAATATCGAGGGTGGAGCCTGCGATCCGTTCCGTTATGTCCTGCCGGCCTTCTCGCCAGACAAGGACCATGCTGCCTGGTACAGTGCGACCTTCGCGCCGGAAGCGGGTGGTAGGTTCCAGGCGGCGACTGCGATGGTCGGCGAACGGGACGGGGCGCCGTTCCTGCATTGCCACGGCATCTGGGATACCGGCGAAGGGGTTTTGCGGATGGGGCATGTGCTGCCCTTCGACAGCATCGTCAGCTGGCCGATCGCTGTCAAAGGGTATGGCAGCGCCACCGCGACGTTCTCGTCCGTCCCCGATCCGGAAACGAATTTCACGCTGTTTTCCGCAAAGGGTGAGAGCGGTGAGGGCAACGGCATTCTGTTGCGGATCCGGCCGAACGAGGATGTCGGTTTGGCAATCGAGGAAGTCTGCCGCGAGCATGGCATCGAGAGCGCCCGCATCTACGGCATCGGCAGCATCAACGAGCCAGTGTTCGAGGATGGGCGCCGCGTGGTCTGCCTCGCGACCGAGATCGCCATCGAGAACGGCGTGCTCGAAATGACGCCGGATGGGCTTCAGGCCTCGATCGATGCCGCGGTCGTCGATACGGATGGCGTGATTTATCACGGCCGGCTGGCGCGGGGCGACAATCCCGTCGGCGTCACCTTCGAACTGGTCATCATCGACAATCGGGAGAGCTGAACATGCGCAGCGTCGTCGTCACGGGTGCGGGATCGGGTATCGGCCTTTCGACGACGGAGCTTCTGATCGAAGCCGGCTGGCATGTGCTGGCCACCGACCGCGATGCCGAAGCGCTCGATCGGCTGATGGAAAGGCTCGGCAATCGGGCCGGTCTCCTCACCACCGTTCTTCTCGATATCACCGACGAGAAGGCGATCGCCGAACTCGCTGATCGCTGCCAGGCGCTTCAAAACCCGCTGCAGGCACTGGTCAACAGCGCCGGTGTCGGTTCGAACGTTCGGTTCGCCGATACCACGACCGATCAGCTCCGGCGGATGTACGAGGTCAACGTCGTCGGCGCGTTCGCGCTGTCGCAGGCACTGGCGCCGATCATGCGGGAAAACGGCGGCGGGTCGATCGTCCACATCGCCTCGGTCTCCGGCATCAAGGGCAATCTCGGCCGTTCCGCCTATGGCGCGTCGAAGGGCGCGCTGGTGACGCTCACCAAGATCATGGCGGTCGAACTTGCCGACGACCTGATCCGCGTCAACGCCATTGCGCCGGGTCCGATCGAGACGCCGATGGTCAAGGAGAACCACACGGCAGCGACGCGTGAAGAGTGGAAGCGCACCGTGCCGATGCGCCGTTACGGTCGGCCGGAGGAGATTGCCACGGCAATCGCCTTTCTCGTCGACGAACGCCAATCCTCCTATGTGACCGGCCAGATTCTGGCCGTCGACGGCGGATTCACGGCTGCCGGACTGATGGCCTGAACCGTTCCGGCACGACATTCGTCATATGACAATCTCTTCACGAAAATAGGCGGCCCGACGCGTCGACGCTCGTTGACAAGTCACGGGATAGATTAGAAAACTGCCGACTTCCGACGGCAGCCACGGGGGGACTTTCAATGTCTAGGCGCGCGTTATTCGGCTTTCTCGCTCTCATCGTTTCCGCTTTCGCTCTCGTCTCGCCGCTGACTGCGGCCGACCGGCGGATCGAAAGCACTCCGAACAGCGATTATCTCGGTTTCGATCTTCGAACCGTGAAGAATGTCAGCCAGCCCCAGTGCGAGGCGGCCTGCATCGGCGACAATGCCTGCAAGGCTTTCACCTATAACGAGAAAGCCAAATGGTGCTTCCTCAAGTCGGATTACAGCCAGCTCAACCCGTTTCCGGGTGCGACCGCCGGCAAGATTGTCGTAACCGCCGTTGAACCCGATATCGGCGCCCCGCCAAAACTGTCTTTCCTCTCGGAAGAAGTCCTCCAGCAGGCGCGCGATCAGAAGGATGGGCTGACGCTTGGCGACAACCAGCAGGGTTACGGCGTCGAAAATTTGAAGACGATCGCCCAGGGCCAGGTTCTGGCCGGCAATATCGATACGGCCGTCTACAATTTCAAAGGCGCGCTCTCGGTCATCCCCGACGACGGTGCGCTGTGGATCGAGCTTGCCCGTGCTGCCAGCACCGCGAAGAACAACACCACGGTCGACGGCGAAGGCACGCTTGCCGCCGTCAACGGCTACCAGCTTTCACGCACGACGCAGACCCGCGCCGATGCGCTGGCGGTTCTCGGGGCCGCGCTTGCCAAGCAGCAGAATTATCGCGCCGCGCTCAATGCCTACAAGGCGAGCCTTGCGCTGGTGAATGCCCGCACCGTTCAGGCCGCCTATAACGACCTGCGCGAACGCCAGGGTTTCCGCGTGACCGGCAACACGGTCGATGCCGACAGCGCCAATCCGCGCGTCTGCGTTCAATTCTCCGAACCGCTGGTGAAGATCGGCGTCGATTACGCGCCCTTTGTCGTGCTCAACGGCCAGGCGCCGAAGGCGATGGAGGCCAAGGACAGCCAGATCTGCGTCGAAGGCCTGACCCATGGCCAGCGCTACAAGCTGTCGCTGCGCCGTGGCTTGCCCTCTTCTGTCGACGAGCCGCTCGCGGCACAGGTCGATATCGATGTCTACGTCAAGGATCGTTCGGCGACCGTGCGGTTCACCGGCGACAGTTTCGTGCTGCCGTCGACCGCGCGCCGCGGCATTCCGATCGTTTCGGTCAATACCGAGAAGGCCAATCTGAAGCTCTACAGGGTAGGGGACCGCAGCATCGCCCCGCTGCTCGCCAACTCGCAGTTCCTGACCCAGATGGACGGCTATAACGCCACCCAGATCCAGGAGCAGAGCGGCGAACTGGTCTGGCAGGGTACGATCGATATCGCCCAGGATCTCAACAAGGACGTGGTGACCAGCTTCCCCGTCGACGAGGCTCTGCCGACCCGCAAGCCCGGCGTCTACATGCTGACGGCGGCGGCCGCCAATGCGCCGAGCCAGGAATACGATACCAAGGCGACGCAATGGTTCGTGGTATCCGATATCGGGCTCACCACCTACGCCGGCACGGACGGCCTCAACGTCTTTGCCCGCTCGCTCGGCAGCGCCAAGCCAATGGCCGGCGTCGACCTGCAGCTTCTCGCCAAGAACAACGAAATCCTCGGCACGGCGAAGACCGATGCGGATGGCCGCGCGGTGTTTACCGCAGGCCTGATGCGCGGCACGGCGGCGATGGTGCCGGCCGTGCTGGCGGCCCAGAACAACGGCCAGGACTATGTCTTCCTCGACATGGCCCGTGCCGGCTTCGACCTGTCCGACCGTGGGGTCACCGGCCGTCCGGCGCCTGGCGCGATCGATATCCTGCCCTGGACCGAACGGGGCATCTACCGCCCCGGCGAAACCGTGCATGCCTCGGCGCTTGCCCGCAATATCGATGCGACGGCGATCGAGAACCTGCCGCTGACGTTCGTCTTCCTGCGGCCTGACGGCGTCGAGGATCGGCGCATCGTCAACAACGGCTCGCTCGGCGGTTATGCGCTCGACCTGCCGCTGCTTGCGACCTCGATGCGCGGCACCTGGACGATCCAAATCTTCACCGATCCCAAGGGGTCGGCAATCGGCGAAAAGACCTTCCTCGTTGACGACTTCGTGCCGGACCGCATCGAATTCGACATGACCAGCGACGCCAGGGAAATCGCGGTCGGGGAGCCGGCGCCAGTCAATATCGACGGCCGTTATCTCTATGGAGCGCCGGCGGCCGGCCTCAATCTCGAAGGCGAGATTGCGCTGAAGACGTCGCGCGAAAATCCGGCCTTCCCGGGCTACCAGTTCGGCCTCGTCGATGAAGAGGCGAGCGAAGCGGTTCGCATTCCGCTGGAGGCGCTCGAACCGCTCGACGACGACGGCAAGGTTACCTTCGACGCGACCGTTTCCGAAGCGCCGTCGACGACGCAGCTCGTCAACGCCGATATCGTGGTGCGCATGCAGGAGGCAGGCGGGCGGGCGATCGAGCGTTCGATCACCCTGCCGGTCAAGGCGGAAGGTGCCCGGATCGGCATCAAGCCGGAGTTTTCCGGCGATCTCGGCGAAAATTCGGTCGGCAATTTCACCGTGATCATGGTGGACGAGGCCGGCAAGAAGCAGGCGGTGCAGAACCTGCCCTGGAAACTGGTCAAGATCGACCGCGACTATCAATGGTATCGCGACGGCTCGTCCTGGCGGTATGAGCCGGTGACCCGCACCAGCCAGGCTGCCAACGGCACGGTGAATGTCACGGCGGATGGTGGCAAGGTTTCGGTGCCGGTCAAGTGGGGCCGCTACCGGCTCGAGGTCGAGACCGCCGATATCGGCGGACCCACGTCCAGCGTCGAATTCGACGCCGGCTGGTTCGTGACCGCGACCTCGACCGAAACCCCGGATGCGCTGGAAATCGCACTGGACAAGCAGAGCTACAAGGTCGGCGAGACGGCCAAGCTCAAGGTGTCGTCGCGTTACGCCGGCGAGCTGATGATCACCTCCGGTTCGGAGAGCCTGATCGCGGTCAAGACCGCGAGCATCGGCGCGAATGGCGGTGAGGTGGAAATCCCCGTCACTACTGCCTGGGGTGCCGGTTCCTATGTCACGGCGACGCTCTATCGTCCGGGCCAGGCGCAGGAAAGCCGCATGCCGATGCGCGCCATCGGCGTTACCTGGCTGAAGGTCGATCCGGAAAGCCGCGATCTGCAGGTGTCGATCACGGCGCCGGAAAAGACGCTGCCGCGCCAGCCGCTCAACATCTCGCTGCAGGTCGCCGGAGCAGGCGCAAACCAGGACGCCTATGTCACCGTCGCGGCGGTTGATGTCGGTATCCTCAATCTGACGCGTTACCAGCCTCCGGCGCCGGACGACTGGTATTTCGGCCAGCGCCGCCTCGGCCTCGAAATCCGCGACCTCTACGGCCGCCTGATCGACGGCTCGCTCGGCGCAACCGGGCGGCTGCGCACCGGCGGCGACGGCGGCAGCGCGGCGCTGCAGTCGAGCCCGCCGAAGGAAAAGCTGATTGCCTTCTTCTCCGGCCCGGTGAAACTCGATGCGCAGGGCAAGGCGAATGTCTCCTTCGACATTCCGCAGTTCAACGGCACGGCGCGCGTCATGGCGGTCGCCTGGTCGAAGACCGGCGTCGGGCATGGCGTCAAGGACGTGGTGATCCGCGATCCGGTCGTGGTGACAGCCAGCCTGCCGCGCTTCCTGGCACCTGGCGACCAGACCAATCTCAGGCTCGACATCGCCAATACCGATGCGCCGGCCGGCGATTACCAGCTCGCCATCACCACCAACAAGCCGGTTTCCGTCGATCAGAAGGGGACCGGAAAGATAACGCTGGCCGCCGGCGGCAAGTCGGATGTCACGCTGGCACTTCGCGGCGTCGAGCCGGGCGACGGGTCGATCTCGATCCGCCTTTCGAATGCGTCGGGCATGTCGCTCGACCAGGTGCTCGATATTCCGGTGCGGCCGGCTGCCATGCCGATCACCCAGCAGCGGCTTGTCGAGCTGAAGCCGGGCTCCAGCGTCACGGTCGATGCCAACCTGCTTGCCGACAGCATCCTGCCGGGTGCCTCGATCAGCGTGAATGTCAGCCGCTCCACCGCCTTCGACATTCCGGCGCTGCTGATGAGCCTCAGCCGTTATCCCTATGGCTGCGCCGAACAGACGACCAGCCGCGCCCTGCCGCTTCTCTATCTCAGCCAGATGGCGGTGCAGAACGGCCTTGCCGACGATACGGAAGTCAAGAAGCGGGTCCAGGACGCGATCTATCGCGTGCTGTCCTACCAGTCCTCTGCCGGAAGTTTCGGCCTCTGGGGTCCGGGCGGCGGCGATCTGTGGCTCGATTCCTACGTGAGCGACTTCCTCAGCCGGGCCCGCGAACAGGGTTACGATGTGCCTGAACAGGCGCTCGTCCAGGCTCTCGACAGCCTGCAGAACTCGCTCGGCTTCACCAACAATATCAAGGATCAGGGCAACGAGATCGCCTACGCGCTCTATGTGCTCGCCCGCAACCGCAAGGCCGCGATCAGCGACCTTCGCTACTACGCCGACACGATGTTGAACGACTTCCCGACGCCGCTCGCCAAGGCCCATATTGCCGCGGCGCTGGCACTTTATGGCGATGCGCAGCGGTCAAAGAATATCTTCGCGGCCTCGCTGCAGATGTCGCAGGACGCGCAGATCCACCGGGTCAGCCTGTCGCGTTCGGACTATGGCTCGTCCTTGCGAGATGGTGCCGCGGTTCTGGCGCTCGCCGCCGAAAGCCGGCCGGTGCCGCCGATCGTTCCGGCGCTCGCCACCATCGTTGCCAAGGAATGGGGGCAGAAGAAATACACCAGCACCCAGGAACAGACCTGGATGCTGCTCGCCGCCCGCGCGCTGCAGAATGGTGACGACGGCCTGCGCCTGCAGGTCAACGGTGCCGACCATCGCGGCACGCTGATGTCGCAGATGACCGGCGATGCGCTGATCGGCCATCCGCTGACGGTCAAGAACAACAGTGCCGATCCGCTGTCTGCTTCGATCACCACGGTTGCGGCCCCGGCTCAGCCGCTGCCCGCCGGCGGCGATGGTTTCCAGATCACCCGGACCTACTATTCGATGGACGGCGAGGAGGCCAATGTCAGCGAAGCGGAGCAGAACCAGCGTTATGTCGCGGTGATCAAGATCACCGAGAGCAACAGCTGGCCCTCGCGCATCGTCGTCACCGACCTTCTGCCGGCCGGCTTCGAGATCGACAATCCGAGCATCGTCAACAGCGCCAGCCTTGCCAATTTCGACTGGATCGAGGAAGTGCAGGCGGCCCATACCGAATTCCGCAACGACCGTTTCGTTGCGGCCTTCGACCGGAGTTCCGGCGACAACCGCGAGATCACGCTTGCCTATGTGGTCCGCGCCGTAACCCCTGGCGTCTACGATCATCCGGCTGCCCAGGTCGAGGACATGTACCGTCCGCAGTTCTCGGCCCGTACCGCAACCGGCAAGATGGAGGTGCTTGCCGCCCAGTAAGCGGCAGCTCGTTCCGATGAAGCTCAGGTGGAAACTTTCGATCGGTCTGGGTATCGGCCTCGGCGTAGCGGCGGGGCTGATCGTCGGCCTCGATGCGGCCGACAGGGCCTATCCGCCGCCGCTTGAAAAGGCGCGGGTGGTGTCCGCCGAAGTGCTCGACGCGGATGGCGAGCTGCTGCGCGCCTTCGCGACGCCGGAAGGCCGCTGGCGGCTTCGCACGAGCACCGAAAACGTCGACCCGCGTTTCCTGAAAATGCTGGTCGCCTATGAGGACCAGCGTTTCTACGAGCATGGCGGCGTCGATCCGTGGGCGCTTGGGCGAGCGATGCTGCAGCTTGTCACCAACGGTCGCGTCGTGTCTGGCGCTTCGACGCTGTCGATGCAGGTGGCCCGGCTGATCGAACCGCGCGAGAACCGCTCCGTTGCGGCCAAGCTCCGCCAGGTGGTCCGAGCCATCCAGATAGAGCGGCGGCTGTCCAAGAGAGAAATCCTCGAACTCTACCTCACCCACGCGCCCTATGGCGGCAATCTCGAGGGCGTGCGGGCAGCAAGCCTTGCCTATTTCGGCAAGGAGCCGCGGCGGCTGACGGTGGCGGAAGCAGCACTTCTTGTTGCTCTGCCGCAATCACCGGAAGGCCGGCGGCCGGACCGGCATTTCAAGATTGCTCAGGCGGCTCGCGAGAGGGTGCTGATGCGTTCGGCCGTGGCGGCGATCACTGGCGACGGCGAAGCGCAGCGGGCGGCACGCGACGGCATCCCGGCACGCCGGCTGCAATTGCCGGCCTATGCTGCGCATCTCGCCGAAGCGGCGATCCGCAAGCAGCCGAAGATCGACCAGCACAAGACGACTTTGAAGCGTAGCATCCAGCAGGGGCTTGAGCAGGTCGCCCGGGAAGCTTCGGTCAAGCTCAGCCCGAAGGTGTCCGTTGCCATGGTGATGGCGGATATCACCACCGGCGCGATCGTCGGCGAAGTCGGTTCGGCCGATTATTTCGATGCGAGCCGCTCCGGTTGGGTGGATATGACGCGGGTCAACCGCTCGCCGGGCTCGACGCTGAAGCCGTTCATCTATGGCCTCGCCTTCGAGCAGGGGCTGGTTTCCCAGGAAACGATCATCGAGGACCGGCCGGCGGATTTCTTCGGTTATCGGCCGAAGAATTTCGACATGACCTACCAAGGCGATGTCAGCGTCCGCCAAGCGCTGCAGCTGTCGCTCAACGTGCCGGCCGTGCGGCTGCTGGATGCCGTCGGCCCGTCGCGGCTGATGATCCGTTTCCGCCGTGCCGACGTGCGGCCGGTGCTGCCGGCCAACGAGGCGCCGGGCCTGGCGATCGGTCTCGGCGGCGTCGGCATCACGCTCAAGGATCTGGTGCAGGCCTATGCGGCGCTTGCCAATCGCGGCAATCCGATGCGGATCGGCAATGGCATTGAGGACCAGCCGGGCATGATTGACGGCGAGCCGCTTCTCGATCCGCAGGCGGTGTGGAACGTTGCGGACATTCTGTCCGATGTTCTCCCGCCGCAGGGCAGCCGAAGGCTCGGCATCGCCTACAAGACCGGCACGAGCTACGGCTATCGCGATGCCTGGTCGGTCGGTTTCGACGGGCGTCATGTGCTCGGCGTCTGGGTCGGGCGGCCGGATAATGGCGCGGTGCCGGGCATCGCCGGTTATCAGACGGCAGCGCCGATCCTGTTCGAGGCGTTTTTAAAGTCCGGCGTGCCGATCACGCCGCTGCCCTCGGCACCGTCGGGGGCCGTGCGCATTGCGCAGACCGAGCTGCCGATCAGCCAGCGGCGTTTCTCGATGACGGCGAGCGGGCTGTTTTCCGCCTCGACGCGGGAGCCCGCACCGCAGATCGTCTATCCGCCGGAGGGTGCGCGCGTCGATCTCGGGGCGCAATCGGGCGATATCTCGCCGCTGGTCCTGAAGCTGCAGGGCGGCCGCGCGCCGTTCCGCTGGCTCGCCAATGGCAAGCCGCTCAGCGAGCTATCCCGTCGCCGGACCAGCGAATGGACGCCGGATGGCGCCGGTTATTCGACGCTGACGGTGATCGACGCCGCCGGCCGGGCCGCGAGTGTCCGGGTTTTCGTGGAATAGAAATGTCGGAGCTTCCGCGAGAGAAGGCGTTCAAGCGTTCGCTCGCTTTCGGCCAACACTCTGGAGCCCCGCGCAGTTTCCTGCCGTGGTTTTCAAAGATCGGAGAGCCCACACGAATGCGGAACCTCATAGTAAAATAATAGTATGGCTCCGCATTCGCGTGGCCTTCGGCGTCTTTTCGAGGCTTCCGGCCTCTACAGGTGATCATCTCGCCTCGCTGCGTGGCTTTATTCGCGCCCATCCTTTCGGGATAAGCTTGCCACTTGCACGGCTCAACCGAACCTGGCCCGGCGGCCAGGGGGAGGCTTGATAGGCGGCTTGATCCGAAGACCTTGCCGCCATGGCTTTCACCTCCCTCACCTTCCCCGCACGTTACGGATCCAATGAGGGCGCCGGCTCCCGCCTGCCCGCGAACGTCTCGCGAAACACTCCGGCGACGGAAGCGAGCGGATTGTAGGCATTGTTTGGGAGGGCGGGGATGATGATGCGGTTAAGTCATTGGAGATGCTGGAAGGCGGCGATGAATAATCCACGGGTAAAACGTAAAGACCGCATTGGACGGCGCTCCCTGCCATACCCCCCTCTGTCCTGCCGGACATCTCCCCCTCAAGGGGGGAGATCGAAGGAGGCGTGTTCAGCGGTCCCTCTCTGATTTGTGCGGCGACAGGAAGCTGGCAGGGAGTGGAGTTCGGCAAGCTCAAAGCTTTTGGCTGGGTAAGACCTTGCTTCTGGCCGATCTCCCCCCTTGAGGGGGAGATGCCCGGCAGGGCAGAGGGGGGTATGATGGGGCACGACCTCTCTCAAATCGCCCAACAATTGAACCTCTTCAACACTCCGCGAAAATCGGCTTTCGGAAGTATGATGCAATCGCTTCGAAGGGCGTCCTAAGCTGCGGCCGCCGCCTTCTTCTTCGCCACACGGGCGCGGATCGACTCGATATCCGCCCGCGGCGTCGCCTTGAAAAGCGTGCGGGTATAGTCGTGCTTCGGATCCGAGAAGACTTCTTCGCGGGTGCCGTATTCCACGGCCTCGCCGAAATACATCACCATCACCTCGTCGGCGATATAACGCACCACCGAGAGGTCGTGGCTGATGAAGACGTAGGTGAGGTTGAACTCGTCCTGCAGGTCGGCGAGCAGGTTCAGCACCTGGGCCTGCACCGAAAGGTCGAGGGCCGAAACCGGTTCGTCGAGCACGAGAAGCTTCGGGTTCATCATCAGCGCGCGGGCAATCGCGATGCGCTGGCGCTGGCCGCCCGAGAACATGTGCGGGTAGCGGTTATAGTGTTCCGGGCCAAGGCCGACCTTCTTGAGCATTTCGCTGGCGCGGTCGCGGCGTTCGCCGGCGGACATGTCGGTATTGATCGCCAAGGGTTCGCCGAGCACGTCGCCGATCTTCTGGCGCGGGTTCAGCGAACCATAGGGGTTCTGGAAGACGATCTGCACCTTCTGGCGCATTTCCGGGGTCAGGTGACCGGGGCGGGTGTCGACCTTCTTGTTGTCGATCAGCAGATCACCGCCGGTCGGTTCGTCGATGAAGGTCAGCATGCGGGCAAGGGTGGATTTGCCGCAGCCGCTCTCGCCGACGATCGCCAGCGTCTTGCCGCGTTCGAGCTTGAAGGAAACGCCTTTCACCGCATGGATGATCTTCTTCGGCTTGAAGAGGCCGCCGGGCAGTTCGTAATCGCGCTTGATGTCGCGCACTTCGAGCATGGTGTTGTTGGTCATATTATCGCTCATGCGCGTGCCTCCGGCGCCGGTTCCGGATTGCCGTCGAAGAAGGCGGAAACGGTGGTGAGGCGGTCGCCGGTGGCGTTTTCCGGCAGCGCCGCCAGCAGCGCCTTGGTATAGTTGCTCTTCGGGTTTTCGAAGAGGGAAAGCACGTCGGCTTCCTCCATCTTGCGGCCCTTGTACTGCACGACGACACGGTCGGCGGTCTCGGCGACCACGCCCATGTCATGGGTGATCATGATCAGGCCCATGCCGTTTTTCGCCTGCAGCGCCATGATCAGGTCGAGGATCTGCTTCTGGATCGTCACGTCGAGCGCCGTGGTCGGCTCGTCGGCGATCAGCAGTTTCGGATTGCAGGCGATCGCAATGGCGATCATCACGCGCTGGCACTGGCCGCCCGACATCTGGTGCGGAAAGTGGTTCAGCCGCTCTTCAGGGTTGGGCAGGCCGACCTGGCTGAACAGCTCGATGGCGCGGGCGCGGCGGGCCTTGCTGTCCAGGCCGAGATGGATGCGCAGCACTTCCTCGATCTGGAAGCCGACCGTGAAGCACGGGTTGAGGCTGGCGACCGGCTCCTGGAAGATCATCGCGATGTCCTTGCCGATCAGCTTGCGGCGCTCAGTCGGGCTGATGTTCTGGATGTCGCGGCCTTCGAAGAGCATGCGGTCGGCGGTGATCTTGGCGGTCCACGGGAGCAGCCCCATGACGGCCAGCATGGCGACGGACTTGCCGGAGCCGGATTCGCCGACGATCGCCAGGACCTCGCCCTTTTCGACCGAGACGGAGACGCCGTCGACGGCACGGAACCAGCCGGTTGCGGTTTCGAATTCGACGATGAGGTTATCGATTTGCAAGAGCGCCATGATCAGGACCTCTTCAGTTTCGGGTCGAGCGCATCGCGCAGGCCGTCGCCCATCAGGTTGATGGCGAGAACGGTGACGAGAATGGCAACGCCGGGGAAGGTGACGACCCACCAGGCGCGCAGGATGAACTCACGCGCTTCGGCAAGCATCGTGCCCCATTCCGGTGCCGGCGGCTGGGCGCCCATGCCGAGGAAGCCGAGGGCGGCGGCATCGAGGATGGCGTTCGAGAAGGAGAGCGTCGCCTGGACGATCAGCGGCGCGGTGCAGTTCGGCAGGATGGTGCGGAACATCAGGCGCAGCGGCCCGGCGCCGGCAAGCCTTGCGGCGGTCACATAGTCGCGGGTCTTCTCGGCCATCACGGCGGCGCGGGTGAGGCGCACGAAATGCGGCTGCAGGGTGAGCGCGATGGCGATCATGCCGTTGGTGAGGCTAGGCCCGAGGATCGCGACGAGCACGAGGGCGAGCAGCAGCGACGGGAAGGCGAGGATGATATCCATCAGGCGCATGATGACGGTATCGACCCAGCCGCGATAATAACCGGCGATCAGGCCGACGATGATGCCGCCGGTGAGCGACAGCGTCGTCACGAAGACGCCGATGAACAGCGAATACTGCGCGCCATAGATCAGGCGGGACAGGATGTCGCGGCCGACAGGATCGGTGCCGAGCAGATAGGACGGGTTGCCGCCCTCGGCCCAGGCCGGCGGAAGCAGCGCGAAATCGCGATACTGCTCGAACGGCGAATGCGGGGCGATGAACGACGCGAAGATCGCCACGATGACGAGGGCGACGAAAATGATGAGGCCCAGAACGGCGCCGCGATTTTCGGAAAAGTAGAACCAGAACTCGCGGAGCATCTGGCGGCGCATCGCGGCGCTGGAAACCGGCTCGGCGATCTTGGTAACAGTGGTATCGGCCACGGGATTTTCTCCTTCTTGGTGCCGGTTCAGTGTCGGATTCTGGGGTTGATCAGGCCGTAGAGCAGATCAACGACGAGATTGACGAACATGATGATGGCCGCGATCAGGAGCAGGCCGCCCTGGATGACGGCGTAGTCGCGGCGGAAGACGCTGTCGACCATCCATTTGCCGATGCCCGGCCAGGAGAAGATCGTCTCGGTCAGGATGGCGCCGGCGAGCATGACGCCGATCTGCAGGCCGATCGTGGTGATGACCGGGATCATGGCGTTGCGCAGCGCATGGATGCCGACGACACGGAAGGGCGAGAGGCCCTTGGCGCGGGCGGTGCGGACGTAGTCTTCCGAAAGCACTTCCAGCATGGCGGAGCGCGTCTGGCGGGCGATGACGGCGAGCGGAATGGTCGCAAGCACGATCGACGGCAGCGCAAGATGGCTGATCGCCGAGGCGAAGGCACCCTTCTGTCCCGACAGCAGCGAGTCGATCAGCATGAAGCCGGTGACCGGCGGGAAGAAGAACATCAGCGAGATGCGGCCGGAAACCGGGAACCATTGCAGGGTGCCGGAGAAGAGGATGATCAGCAGCAGGCCCCACCAGAAGATCGGCATCGAATAACCGACAAGCGCGATGCCCATCAGTCCCTGGTCGAAGATCGAGCCGCGCTTGATCGCGGCGATCACGCCGGCCGGAATGCCGAGCGCGATGGCGATGACGATGGCACAGAAGGAAAGTTCGACGGTCGCCGGAAACAGCGCCCAGAACTGGTCGAGGATCGGCTTCTTGGACACGATCGACGAGCCGAAATCGCCGGTCAGCACGCCGCCGAGATAATCGAAATACTGGGTGACCAGCGGCCGGTCCAAACCGAGCTGGGCGCTGATCTGGGCATGCCGCTCCGGCGACATGACGCGTTCGCCGGAAAGAAGTGCAACCGGATCACCCGGCAGAAGTCGGATAAATGAAAAAGCAATGATCGAGACCCCGATGAAAGTCGGGATCAACACGGCGATACGCCGCAACAGGAAGCCAAACATTCGAAACCTTCGTGGTTTTTGGTTCGTGGCCGATTCACGGTTTTGTCAAGCCATGAAGGCGGCAATCGTGGCGTCTGCGCCAAATTTTGGCGTCTCATAAGAAAATGCCGCGGGAAACGCAACGCGTCCCGCGGCAAAATCGTCGTGAAGCAGAAATTACTGCGCGATATCGACCGCTTCGAAGGTGAAGTCGCCGAGCGGGCTCTGGGTAAAGCCGGTCACGCCCTTGCGCATCGGAACGACGGCGAGGGAGTGATCGATGGTTGCCCAGGGAGCGTCCTTCTTGAAGACCGCCTGAGCCTGTTCGTAGAGCTTGGTACGCTCGGCCAGGTCGGAAACGACTTTGGCCTTCTTCACCAGTTCGTCGAATTCCTTGTTGCACCACTGGGCGCGGTTGTTGCCGCCGACGGCGTCGCAGCCGAGCAGCGTGTCAAGGAAGTTGTCCGGGTCGCCATTGTCGCCGGTCCAGCCCATGATGGCGGCGCCGTCACGGTTCTTGTCCTTCGAACGCTGCAGGTATTCGGCCCATTCGAAGGAGACGATCTCGACCTTGACGCCGATCTTGGCGAAATCGTCCTGGATGATTTCGGCAGCGCGGCGGGCGTTCAGCATGTAGGGACGCGAAACCGGCATCGCCCAGACCTTCATGGAAAGATCCTTGACGCCTGCGTCGGCGAGCATCTTCTTAGCCGCTTCGAGGTCGTACGTGTCGTCCTGGGTGGCCTTGCTGTAGGACCACATGGTCGGCGGGATCGGGTTGACGGCGGGTGTCGCCATGCCCTGGAAGACGGCATCGACGATCGCCTTCTTGTTGATCGCCTTGTTCAGCGCCTTGCGGACTTCGACCTTGTCGAACGGAGCCTTGGTCGTGTTGTAGGCAAGGTAGGCGACGTTCAGGCCTTCCTGCTCCAGAACCTGGAGGTTCGGATCAGCCTTCATCGCCTTCACGTCGGCGGCGTTCGGATAGGGCATCAGGTGGCATTCGCCGGCTTTCAGCTTCTGGTAACGAACGGCGGCGTCGGTGGTGATCGCGAAGACGAGATCGTCGATCTTCGGAGCCTTGCCCCAGAAATCGGCGTTCTTCTTGTAGCGGATGACCGCGTCCTGCTGGTAGCCGACGAAGGTGAACGGGCCGGTGCCGACCGGCATCTGGTTCAGCTGTTCCTTCTTGCCGGCCTTCTCGAGGCTGTCGGCATATTCCTTCGACAGGATCGAAGCGAACGGCATTGCGACGTTGGCGAGGAACGGTGCTTCCGGACGGTTGAGGGTGACCTTGACCGTCAGGTCGTCGACCTTCTCGATCGACTTGATCAGCTTCGGAAAGCCCATGCCATCGGCATATTCCCAGGTCGCGCCGGAAATGTACTTGTTCCAGGCATTCTTTTCGTCGATCTGGCGGCCGAGCGAGAAGACGATGTCGTCGGCGTTCAGATTGCGGGTCGGCTTGAAGAAGTCGGTCGTCTGGAACTTGACGTTCGGACGCAGCTTGAAGGTGTAGACGGTGCCGTCAGCGGAAATTTCCCAGCTCTGGGCAAGGGCGGCTTCCGGCTGGGTCGTGCCCGGCTTGAACTCGAGCAGGCGATTGTAGATCGGATGCGCCGATGCGTCGAAGGTCGTGCCGGCGGTATAGATGCCGGGATCGAAGCCTTCCGGAGAACCTTCCGAGCAATATACGAAGGTCTTGGCGCTGGCGGCGCTTGCGAAGAATGTTGCCGACAGCAGCGCTGCGGCAAGGGTGAGTTTGTATTTCATATGGATCTCCCGATGACCTGTGGCCGGCTTATGTGCCGTGCCCGGTGGATGTCTTCAGCTGGAATGGCGCGTATATAGCGCCCAACGACTGGTATTCCCGTGTTCACCTCCTGGCCGGCGATATTTCGCTGCGGCCGGCCTCAAAATGCGTTTCTCCTGGCGGGTCTGCTCCGGCCTTCAGGCCGGGCACGCCCTTGTTCCTTGATTCCGATCAACGGCTGCCGCCGTATCGAATTTCTCGCCCGCTTTATTTTTTAGAAAATTTTCCACAAAATCGGCAAAATTCCCGTGCATTTTTATTCTTTTAGGCTCGTTTCATAGATTTGCCTGCGGGCCATGGCGCGGGAGCATACCGATTATGATCCGGTTGTCGAGATGCTAACATTCGCGTGCCATTCACATCCGCATTCCTTTCGCCCAATCCCTCAGCACAGCCTACTTTTGCTGCAATGCCGCATTGCCATCGGCCAGGAATTGGGTACGGTTCGGGCCTTCCGACCAGCATAGATCTATCGAGGCAACGGTTTCATGACGACAGGCAATTCCAATCTCCCGCTCGTTTGGGATTTCATCGACCGCAAAAAAGAGGTCTTCACGGTACTCGCGGACCGCGTTTGGGAGACGCCGGAAACCTGCTACATGGAGACGCTTTCGGCTGCCGCGCATCGCGAAATGCTGGAGGCGCAGGGCTTCAAGATCACCGAGAACGTCGCCGGCATTCCGACCGCACTGATCGGCGAGGCGGGCGAGGGCGGTCCGGTGATCGCCTTCCTCGGAGAATATGATGCGCTGGCGGGCCTCAGCCAGAAGGCTGGCGTCACCCGGCATGACCCGACGACATCAGGCGCGAACGGTCATGGCTGCGGCCACAATCTTCTCGGTTCCGCATCGCTGCTGGCGGCGACCGCGCTGAAAGACTGGCTGGAGAAGACCGGCACGCCCGGCCGGGTGCGTTATTACGGCTGCCCGGCGGAAGAGGGCGGTGCCGCCAAGGCGTTCATGGTGCGGGCCGGTGCCTTCGAGGATGTCGACATCGCAATCAGCTGGCATCCGAGCAATTTCGCCGGCGTGCAGCGGGAGACTTCGCTTGCCAACTGCCGGATCGACTTCACGTTCGCGGGCCGCGCCGCCCATGCGTCCGCGGTGCCGGAACTTGGCCGCAGCGCGCTCGATGCCGTCGAACTGATGAGCGTCGGTGTCAATTATATGCGCGAGCACATGCCGTCCGAAAGCCGCATCCATTATGCGGTCCTGGATAGCGGCGGCATTTCGCCGAACGTCGTGCAGGCGCATGCCAAGGTGCGCTATGTCGTCCGTTCCGCAGATCTTCCCGGGCTTTTCACGCTGATCGAGCGGGTCAAGAAGGTTGCCGAAGGTGCGGCGCTGATGACCGAGACCAAGGTCGAGAGCACGATCCTGGCCGGCGTTTCCAACCTCGTCGTCAACACACCGCTGATGGACGTCATGCAGGATGTCTGGGACAGCATGGGTCCGCCGCCGTTCGACGCCGCGGATATCGAATTTGCCGAGCAGATCCGTGCCACGCTGACGCCGGAAGACATTGCCGCAAGCTGGAACCAGGAGCGCCTGGAGCAGCGGGATATTCCGCTTGCCGATTTCATCCTGCCGCCGCACACCGAAAACCGCCAGATGGGCGGATCGACGGATGTCGGCGATGTCAGCTGGGTCGTGCCGACCGTGCAGGCTTATGGCGCGACGCTCGCCGTCGGCACCCAGCTTCACACCTGGCAAGTGGTTGCGCAGGGCAAGAGCCCACTTGCCCACAAGGGCATGGTCTCGGTCGCCAAGGCGATGGCCGCGACGGGGCTCGCCGCCATGACCAGCGATCAACTCCGCGAGGCGGCCTGGGCCGATCTCAAGAAGCGGCGCAAGGGACAGGATTACAAAAGCCCTATCCCGGCCGGCGCCGAACCTCCGGTCGCGGCAATGACGCTGAAATGACCAAATAAACTGATCGACGCGTCAACTATTTTGAACGGTCGGCGTCTCTGAAAACGGCGATTTGGGCTGTCCAATATCGCCGTTTCCGCCTATGAAATTTATGCGCCGTTGCGTGTCTCACAGGAGGTCCGTCGTGACTATTCAGCCCAATTCCATCGAAGCCCGGGACAAGGCTTACCAGCTCCACTCCTACACCAATGCCCGCGCGCTGGAGCGTGACGGTTCGCTGGTGATCGACCGCGGCGAGGGCATCTATGTCTACGACGTCAACGGCAACAAATATATCGAGGGCATGGCCGGCCTCTGGAGCGTCGGGGTCGGTTTCGGCGAAAGCCGGCTCGTCGAAGCGGCCGCGAAGCAGATGGCGAAGCTCCCCTATTACCATACCTTCACCCTCCGCAGTCACGGTCCGTCGATCGATCTTGCTGAGAAGCTGATCCAGATGGCGCCGGTGCCGATGTCGAAGGCCTATTTCACCAATTCCGGTTCCGAAGCCAATGATACGGCGATGAAGATGGTCTGGTATCGTTCGAACGCGCTCGGCAAGCCGGAAAAGAAGAAGATCATTTCGCGCATCAAAGGCTATCACGGCGTGACGATCGCCAGCGCCAGCCTCACCGGCCTGCCGAACAACCACCGCTCGTTCGACCTGCCGCTGGCCGGCGTCTTCCACACGACCTGCCCGCATTACCGCGCCCTCAGCGAAGAAAACGAGACGGAGACGGCCTTCGTCGAACGCTGCGCCAAGGACCTCGAAGACCTGATCCTCAAGGAAGGTCCAGAGACGGTCGCCGCCTTCATCGGCGAGCCGGTCATGGGCGCTGGCGGCGTCATCGTTCCGCCGGCCGGTTACTGGGATGCGATCCAGAAGGTGCTCAGGAAATACGACATCCTGCTGATCGCCGACGAGGTGATCTGCGGCTTCGGGCGCACCGGAGAGATGTTCGGCACCACGACCTATTCCCTGCAGCCGGATATCATGACGCTGTCGAAGCAGATTTCGTCGTCCTATCAGCCGATCTCGGCGCTGCTGATCAACGAGAACGTCTACGGACCGCTTGCCGATGAATCGGCAAAGATCGGCACGTTCGGTCATGGTGTGACCGCGGCCGGCCATCCGGTCGCCGCAGCAGTTGCGCTCGAAAACCTGGCGATCATCGAAGAGCGCGATCTAGTGGGCAATGTCCGGGCGCTGGCGCCGAAGTTCCAGAGCCGGCTGAAGGCGCTGGAAAGCCATCCGCTGGCGATCGAAGCCCGCGGCGTCGGCCTCATCGGCGCCCTCGAACTGAAGCCACGCGACGGTTTCGCGGCCGGCCAGCTCGGTCCAAAGCTGCTGGCGATCATGCTCGAAAAAGGCCTGATCTCGCGGGCGATCGGCGACTCGCTGGCGCTCTGCCCGCCAATGATCATCAACGAGCAACAAATCGATACGATCTTCGACACGTTCGAAGCCTCGCTCGAAGTCTTCGCGAAGCAGCTCGCGGCCTGATATCCTCCCGGAGCCGCGCTAACCTATTGGTGCGGCTCCGATTGCGCTTGGGCCATGCGCGCCTATATTGCTCGCCATGCTGGATGTCATCGAACCCTATTGGCCGCATATCCTCTTCGTTTTGTCGGTCCTGATGGGGGCCGCAGCTGCGATTCACGCGGCGATGACCAAGGAAGAGGTCCGCTCCGCGATCGGCTGGGTCGGCGTCATCGTTCTGTCTCCGATCGTCGGCGCGCTGCTTTATCTTGTCGCCGGGATAAATCGCATCCGCCGTTCGGTGATCAGCGATCGCCGGGCGCTACTGCAGGGGGAAATCCGGGCGCATGTGGTTTCCTACGACGCGACCAACGACCTGATCATCGAGGAATTCGGGCATCGCTTCCGGGCGATGAAGACGCTCGGCGACCGGGTGACGCGCCACCGGCTGACGACCGGCAATACGATCGTCGCGCTCGATACCGGCGACGAAGCCTATGGGGCGATGCTGAAGGCGATCGCCAAGGCGAAACGCAGCCTCATCCTCGAGACCTATATCTTCGACCGGGACAGGATCGGTACCCGGTTTGCGGATGCGCTGACTGCCGCGGTCAAGCGCGGCGTCGAAGTGCGTGTGCTGATCGATGCGGTCGGCGCCCGATATTCGGTGCCGAGCGTGCTCGGCACGCTCAGAGAGGGCGGGATCACGGCCGATGTCTTCAATGGCAACGTCATCATGGGGCTGCGGCTGCCTTATGCGAACCTGCGCACCCATCGGAAGATCCTGGTCATCGACGGGCGGGTGGCGTTTACCGGCGGCATGAATATCCGCGAAGGTTTTTCGAGCGAATTCAGCGGCAACAACTGTTCGTTCGACACGCATTTCAAGGTAACCGGGCCGGTCGTCGCCGACCTGTTCGCGATCGCCGCCGCCGATTGGCGATATGCGGCCGACGAGGCATTGGAGGGCGAGGCCTGGGCGCTGCAGGCGCCGGAGACGAACCCCGGTTCGCCTGTCGTCATGCGCGCCGTTTCCTCCGGCCCCGACCGCAGCGTCGAGACCAACCACAAGATGCTGATGGGCGCGTTTTCCGTGGCGCGTTCCTCGATCCGCATCGTATCGCCTTATTTCCTGCCGGACCGCGAACTGATCACCGCGCTCGTCACCGCCGCCCGGCGCGGGGTTGAGGTCGATATCGTCGTGCCGACCGCCAACAATCTCGTCCTGGTCGACCGGGCGATGACCGCGCAGTTCGACCAGATGCTGAAGAATTACTGCCGGATCTGGCGGGCGTCCGGGCCGTTCAACCATTCCAAGCTTCTGGTGGTCGACGGGCGCTGGGCCTATGTCGGCTCATCGAACCTCGATCCGCGATCACTCCGGCTCAATTTCGAGGTCGATCTCGAAGTTCTGGATTGTCCCTTCGCGGAAGCGTTGGAACGAAGGATAGATCTGGCGATTTCTTCCGCAACCGAAGTGACGCTCGATGGGTTGATGGCAAGACCCTTCCTCGTGCGCCTCATCGAACGGGTGTTCTGGCTGGGGTCCCCCTATCTCTAGTTGCTGGATAGATAGGCAGCTTGCCTTATAGATTTCATTGATCGGCGAATAGTCAAAAGAACCATGCGGGAAAAACGCCCCAATCTTCCGAAAAGCATTCTGGCTTCCATCCGGGCTCGAAGGAACCGCGGTGCCGGAACGCATGAGGAGCGAGAACGCGGACACGGCATGCTGATCGCTTCCTACAACGTGCACAAATGCGTCGGCATCGACGGAAAGTTCGATCCCGCCCGCACCAGCCACGTGATCCGGGAAATCGGTGCCGATGTGATCGCGCTGCAGGAGGCGGACTCCCGGTTCGGCGAGCGGCGTGGCCTCCTCGATCTTGCCTGGATGGAGCGGGAGACGGGTCTTTTCCCGGTGCCCGTCTCGGGTGTCGCCAAGGCGCATGGCTGGCATGGCAACGTTGTTTTCTTCCGCGAAGGTCTCGTGCGCGACGTCCACCAGGTCAAGCTGCCGGGGCTCGAGCCGCGGGGCGCTCTGATCACCGAACTGGAGCTCAAGGACGGCAGTGCGTTCCGGATCATCGCCGCCCATCTCGGCCTGCTCAACCGTTCGCGGCAGCAGCAGGCCCGTATGATCCTCGATATCCTGCGCTCGCGTGACGAGCAGCCGACCGTGCTCATGGGCGATCTCAACGAATGGCGGCTTGGTGACCGCTCCTCCCTGAATACGCTCGCGACCGTGTTCGGTCTCCCGGCTGCGGTGCCGAGCTTTCCGTCGCGCCTGCCTGTCCTGGCGCTCGACCGCATCATGGCGAACCAGCCCGGGCTGATCGATGCCGTCGAAACCCATGACAGCCCGCTTGCGCGGCTTGCTTCCGATCACCTGCCCATCAAGGCGGTGGTGAAGCTCGGTTCCCTGCCGTTGTCTCAAGGGACGGAAGCCGGCTGAGCCGATCCTTTTCCGGCCTTTACCGAAACGGAAACCGCCGATAGGTTTGTGGCCTCACCGCCTCGCCCTCCGAATGGAATTTCCCGCATGACCGATATCGCCATGATCGAAGCCGCCCGTGTCCGTCTCGATGGCCACGTGCGCCGCACCCCGCTGCTGTCTTCGCCCTTTCTCGACGACATCGCCGGGCGGCGTATCTTCGTGAAGCCGGAATGCCTGCAGCACACGGGTTCGTTCAAGTTTCGCGGCGCCTGGTCGGCGATTTCGGCACTGTCGCCCGACGTCCGGGCCAAGGGCGTGATCGCTTTCTCCTCGGGCAACCATGCTCAAGGCGTGGCGCTGGCGGCGAGGATGCATGGCATCCCGAGCGTGATCATTATGCCGTCCGATGCGCCGCGCATCAAAATCGAGAATACCCGCGCTTATGGCGCGGATGTCGTGCTCTATGACCGCCTCAACGAGGATCGCGATGTGATCGGCGCGCGGCTGTCGCAGGAGCGCGGCCTGACGCTGATCAGGCCGTTCGACGAGCCGCTGGTGATCGCCGGCCAGGGCACGACCGGGCTCGAAATCGCCGAACAGGCCAAGGAGGAAAGAATAGAGAAGGCCGATGTGCTGGTGCCGACCGGCGGCGGCGGCTTCATTTCCGGCGTTGCGCTGGCCTTGAACGCCAAGGCCCCTGGGTTTCTCGTGCACCCTTGCGAGCCGCAAGGCTTTGACGACGTGACGCGCTCGCTGGCTTCCGGACGGATCGAGCGCAATGCCACCCAGGGCGGTTCGCTCTGCGATGCGATCGTCACGCCGCAGCCCGGCAACATCACCTTCCCGATCATGTCGAAGCTCTGCGGCGCAGGTCTCGTGGTGACCGACGATGAAGCGTTGCATGCGGTGGCGCTTGCCTTCAGCCGGCTGAAGATCGTTGTCGAACCCGGCGGGGCGGTGGCATTGGCGGCCGCTCTTTTCCATGGCGAGACGCTGGGCGATACGGTGATTGCCGTCTGCTCGGGCGGCAATATCGACCCGGATATCTTCCGTCTGGCGCTGGATCGTTTTGGCGCCTGAAGGGCTCGCGAGGGGCCTGGGTATAATAAACCGTTAAACACCCGGAAGGGCCGTTAAGAAAAAAGGATTTTCTACGGAACTGGTGGCAGGTTGGAACATTATCTCTATCGGCTTGGTAGAGATAAGCTAGGATAGGTTAAACGTCCGAAAAGGGCGAAAGCAGAACCCGGGAGACATCCAATGCGTCATATAGAGCATCAGACACGGTCTTTCCCAGTCCGCAGCGCCGCGGGCAAATGGCAGTGGGCGGCGCATACCGCCCTGGTGACGGCAGCGTTCATCTTTGTCGGCGCTGTCACGCTCGGCCTTTTCCCCTGAGCCTTTCAGGTTTCGCCTTTTCAAATCGGGCTTGGTTCTCCCAAGACCGAAACACCTCCCGCGCTTGCCGCTCGGGAGGTGTTTTCGTTTCGGGCTTATCTCGTCGGAAGATAGGCTTCGGCAAGCTCTACCCAGAAGCTGGTTCCGATCGGCAGCGCGTCGTCGTTGAAGTCGAAACGGGGGTGGTGCAGCGGCGGATCGCTGTCGGTGCGCCTGGTGCCGAGCAGGAAATAGGTGCCCGGCCGCTCCGCCAGCATATAGGCGAAGTCCTCGGCACCCATGGACGGGCGGGGCAGATCGATGACCTTGTCCTCGCCGACGACGCGGCGGGCGAGGTCGCGGACGAAATCCGTTTCCGCCTTGTGATTGATGGTCGCCTCGTAACCCCGCTTGTAATCGAGCGTGACGCTCATGCCGTAACTGGCGGCCTGGCCTTCGGCGACCATCCGGATGCGCCTTTCCAACTCGTTGCGGACGTCCGGATCGAAGGAGCGGATGGTGAGCAGCATTTCCGCCCGCTCCGGAATGACGTTGCTCGCCATGCCGGCATGGAAGGCGCCGACGGTGATCACCATCTGGTCGAGCGGGTGGATGTTGCGCGAGGCGATCGTCTGCAGCGCCATGATGATGCTCGCGCCGCAGACGATCGGATCCGACGTATCCTGCGGCTCGGCGCCATGGCCGCCGCGGCCATTGACCGTGATGCGGCATTCGTCGACCGCCGCCATCATCGGGCCTTCCTTTACGCCGATCTGGCCGAAGGGCAGGCTGGGGTCGTTGTGCAGCCCGAACACGGCATCGCAGGGGAAACGCTCGAAGAGGCCGTCCTCGATCATCAACCGGGCGCCGCCGAAATTTTCCTCCGCCGGCTGGAAGATCAGGTGGATCGTGCCATCGAAATTCCTCCTCTCGGCAAGGATCCTAGCCGCACCCAGCAACATCGCGGTGTGGCCGTCATGGCCGCAGGCGTGCATCAGGCCTTTGTTCCTGCTGGCATATTCGGCGCCGGTTTCCTCCTCGATCGGCAGCGCATCCATATCGGCACGGATGCCGATCGACCGGCCGCCGGTGCCGTTCTTCAAGGTGGCGACAACGCCCGTCTTGCCGAGGCCGCGGGTGACTTCGTATCCGAGACCGATGAGCTGAGCGGCGACGAAATCGGATGTGTTGAACTCCGACAGGCCGAGTTCCGGATGTTGATGAAGGTAACGGCGAGTGGCCACCACTTCGGCCATATAGTTGGAAAACTGGATCGTCATCGTTCAAAACACCGAAGGTTCGATTGGACCGGTCGCGGGCACGACGAGATCGCCCTTGCGTCCACGATGAATATCAGCCGGGCCTCCGGAAGGTAAACCCTTGCCGATTAAATTTCGCCGTTCCCGCTACCGCAAGGCGCTCGGAGAGGCCCGCCGCGCCGGCTCGAAATTCATCGCGTTATCAATGGGGTGCTTCCGTTCAGGTTCCATTCAGGCGAGCCTCGATAGAGCCGGAACATGTGTCAATCCGCAGGAAGTGAGCAATAGATTTCAGTCAGTCGTTTGCAATATCCGGACTGCTCTCTATTTCCCATCCTCGCGGGTTTGCATCCGGCTGGTCACCATAATCCAAATGATGACTGGCGCTTCCGATGCAGGCCGAGTAAGGCGAGGCCGACAAACCCTTAAAGTTTTCAGCAGAAGCCCGTATCCATGTCATTTCACACTCCGCCGTCAGCTTCCTCGCGCGAAACCGAAGCCAAGCAGATCGATCATAACGACTCGATCCGCTCGACCTATTTCAACATCGATGCATTGCGGGAATGCGGCGAGAAACTCGGCAAGGAGGGCACGCCCAGCCTGCCGGGCTTGATGGCGTTCGAGTTCTTCAAGCGGCACGAGGAGAACGAGAAGGAAATCCTTCGGGTCTACCGGGCGACGGCTACCGATGTCGATGCCGGCGCCTCGATTACGCCCGCCGCCGAATGGCTGCTCGACAACTATTACATCGTCGAAGAGGCGATCCAGGAAGTCCGCCGCGACTTCCCGAAGAAATTCTTCCGCCAGTTGCCGACGATGACGGTCGGCGGCCAGGAATTGCCGCGCGTCCTGGCGCTCGCCTGGCTCTATGTCGCCCATACCCACAGCAGCATTTCCCGCGAAGCGCTGGCCTCCATGGTCCAGGGTTTCCAGGTCAAGGAACCGCTCGAGATCGGTGAACTCTGGGCGCTGCCCTCGTTCATCCGTTTCGTGCTGATCGAGAACCTGCGCCGCATCGCCACCCGTGTCGACCGCTCGCGCAACATGCGCCGCCGCGCCAACGAGACGGCCGACGAGATCATCCGCCTCAATAACGAGGAGGCGAGCGCCGATGTCCTGAAGGGCATCGAGAACCTGACGAACGACAACACGTTTACGGCGCAGTTCCTCTATCGCCTTCGCAATGCCTCACAGACCTCGGGTTTTGCCGTCGCCTGGCTGGAGCAGCGTCTCGAACAGGCGGGCACCGGCGTCGAAGAGGTGATGCTCGCCGAACAGAACCGTCTGTCGTCCGGCAACGTGACGATGGGCAACATCATCAAGAGCCTGCGCGAGATCGACGACACGGAGTGGAGCGTCTGGTTCGAAGACGTTTCGCAGATCGACAAGATCTTCCGGGAGCGCACCGATTACCAGGCGCTCGATTTCGGTTCGCGTAACGCCTATCGCAACCGTATCGAACAGATCGCCCGCCGCTCCCGCAAGAGCGAGGCCGAGGTGGCGGAAGCCGCCATCCAGCTCGCCGAAAAGGCGTCTGCGGAAGAAAATGCCGATCCGCGCGAGACCAATGTCGGCGCTTTCGTCGTCGGCCGCCGCCGCCGCGAACTGGAAGCGGCAGTCGGCTACGATCTGCTGTTCGTCCAGAGATTTGTCCGCCTCGTCCGCCGCCTCAACTGGTTTGCGATCGCCGGCCCGGTCATCCTGATCACCGTTCTCGCCATGGCGATTGCCGGCTGGTTCCTGGTGCAGGCGGATATTCCGCTGCCGGTCGTCTTCTGCTTCCTGCTGATGTTTGCACTGCCGGCTTCCGAAGGCGCGACCGGCCTGTTCAATACGCTGGTGACCTATGTGGTGAGGCCAGCCCGGCTGGTCGGCTACGAGTTCAAGGAGGGCATTCCGGAAGCGGCAAGAACGCTGGTTGCCGTACCCTGCCTGATCACCGATCGCGATACCGTGGACGAACTCGTCCGCAACCTCGAGGTCCATTATCTCGCCAATCACCACGGTGAAATCTACTTCTCTCTGCTCAGCGACTGGCGCGACAGCAAGTTCGAAGAGACCGATACCGACCTCGAAATCCTCGACTATGCGAAGCGCGAGATCGCAGCGCTCAACGCCAAGTATGGGGAGGATGACAAGGCGCGCTTCTATCTGCTGCATCGCCGCCGCCTATTCAATCCCGCCGAAGGCGCATGGATGGGCTGGGAGCGCAAGCGCGGCAAGCTGCATGAGCTCAACATGTTGCTGCGCGGTGATCGCGACACCAGCTATCTTCCGGGTGCCAATATCGTTCCGCCGGACGTCCAATACGTCATGACGCTCGATGCCGATACGCGCCTGATGCGCGATGCGGTGACCAAGCTCGTCGGCAAGATGCACCATCCGATCAACCAGCCGGTGCTCGATCCGAAAACCAATCGCGTCATCCATGGTTATGGTCTGATGCAGCCGCGCGTGACGCCGTCGCTGACGACCGGCAAGGAAGCCTCGGTCTTCCAGCGCGTCTTCTCCGTCGGCCGCGGCCTCGACCCTTACGTCTTCACCGTCTCCGACGTCTACCAGGACCTGACCGGCGAAGGCAGCTTCACCGGCAAGGGCCTCTATCACGTCGATGCCTTCGAGGCCTCGCTCAAGGGCCGGATCGACGAGAATTCGGTTCTCTCGCATGACCTTCTCGAAGGTTCGTTCGCACGCTGCGCTCTCGTGACCGACGTGGAACTGGTCGAAGACTTTCCGGTCCGCTACGAGGTCGAGGTTTCGCGTCAGCATCGCTGGGCTCGTGGCGACTGGCAGCTCCTGCCCTACATCCTTGATCCGAAGCGGGGCGTGACTGCGCTTGGCCGCTGGAAGATGATCGACAACCTGCGCCGGTCGCTGACCCCGATCGCCTGGTTCTTCGCTTCCGTGCTCGGCTGGTACTTCATGGATCCGCTCGGCGCGCTGATCTGGCAGATCCTGCTGATCTTCTCGCTGTTCGTCGCTCCGACCCTCAGCCTCGTCACCGGCCTGCTGCCGAGCTCCACCGATATCGTTCCCGGCGCGCATTTCTATTCCGTCTGGTCGGACATGCGTTCCGCCAATGCGCAGGTCGCCCTCCGCGTCGTCTTCATCGCGGATTCCGCCTGCATCATGACCGATGCGATCGCCCGGTCTCTCTACCGCCTGTTCTTCAGCCGCAAGCTGATGCTGGAATGGCGCACCGCCGCCTCGATCCAGTCGAGCGCGCAAGGGAGCCCGCAGGATTATTACAAGACGATGTGGCATGCGCCGGCAATCGCCGTGCTCAGCATCATCCTGTCGGCCATGCCGGGCGACAATGCATTCCTGGTCGGTATTCCGTTCGCCGTGCTGTGGATCTTCTCGCCGCTCGTTGCCTGGTATGTCAGCCAGTCGGCCGAGACCGAAGACCGGCTGTTCGTGCCGGAACCCGTGTCTATCGAACTGCGCAAGATCGCCCGCCGCACCTGGCGGTATTTCGAGACCTTCGTGACCGCGGAGCAGAACTACCTGCCGCCGGACAATTTCCAGGAGAGGCCGAACCCGGTCATCGCCAAGCGCACGTCGCCGACCAATATCGGCGTCTACCTGCTGTCGACGATCTCGGCGCGGCATTTCGGCTGGATCAGCTTCACCGACACGATCGAGCGCATCGAGCAGACGATCTCTGCGGTTGAAAGAGCCGACAAGTTCCGCGGCCACATGTACAACTGGTATCATACCGATACCCTGCAGCCGCTGATGCCGCGCTACGTCTCGTCGGTCGACAGCGGCAACTTCGCCGGCCATCTGATCGCCATCTCGTCGGCGTTGCGCATCTGGGCCGAGGCCCCTTCCGCCCATCTTCAGGGCAATCTTGACGGCATCGGCGACGTCTGCGGCATTCTGGCGGAAACGCTGAAGGCTCTGCCGGACGACCGCAAGACCGTGCGCCCGCTGCGTCGCCGTCTGGAGGAGCGTATCGCCGGCTTCGGCAATGCGCTTGCCGCGGTCAAGCGCGAGCATGAATTCGCGTCGATCCGGATCATCAACCTCGCCGTGCTTGCCCGCGACATCCAGAAGCTCGCGGTCAACCTCGATCAGGAAGTCCGTTCGACACAGAGCGACGAAGTTACCCGCTGGTCGGCATCTCTCGTCGCCGCCTGCGAGGCGCATATCGCCGATAGCGTCTTCGACAATGCCAATATCGAATCGCTGCGGGAGCGGCTCGGCGTGTTGCGCGACCGAACCCGCCGCCTCGCTTTCGCGATGGATTTCAGCTTCCTGTTCCGCAAGGAGCGTCGTCTTCTGTCGATCGGCTATCGTGTCGAAACCAACGAGATCGACGAAGCCTGCTATGACCTCCTCGCATCCGAAGCGCGTCTGACCAGCCTGTTCGGGATCGCCAAGGGCGACCTGCCGACCGAGCACTGGTACAAGCTCGGCCGCCAGGTGGTGCCGATCGGTGCGCGCGGCGCGCTGGTCTCCTGGTCCGGCTCGATGTTCGAATACCTCATGCCGCCGCTCGTCATGCAGGAGCGCCAGGGGGGCATCCTCAACCAGACCAACAATCTGATCGTCAAGGAACAGATGAATCATGGCCGCCGCCTCGGCACGCCATGGGGTATCTCGGAAGCGGCATTCAACGCTCTCGACCATCAGATGTATTATCAATATTCGAACTTCGGGGTACCGACGCTCGGCCTCAAGCGCGGTCTCGGGCAAAACGCCGTCATCGCTCCCTATGCGTCGATCCTGGCCAGCCAGTACGATCCGATCGCTGCCTCTGAAAACCTGACCGAACTGCGCTCGCTCGGAGCGCTTGGGGTGTTCGGTTTCTACGATGCGGTGGATTTCACGCCGACCCGCGTGCCGGAAGGCAAGCGCTGCGCGGTGGTGTTCAACTATTATGCCCACCACCACGGCATGTCGATCGCCGCAATCGCCAACGTCGTGATGAACGGCCTGCTGCGCGAACTCTTCCATTCCGACCCGACCATCGAGGCCGCCGAACTGCTGCTGCAGGAAAAGGCGCCGCGCGATATTCCGGTGATGAGCGCCAAGCACGAAGAAACCCCCGGCAAGGGTCAGGGCGAACTGTTGCGTTCGGAAATCCGCACCATCACCAACCCGGCCACCAAGGACCGGGAGCTGGCGCTGCTCTCCAACGGTCATTACTCGGTCATGCTCACCGCGACCGGCTCGGGATATTCCCGCTGGAATGGACTGTCTGTCGCCCGCTGGAAGCCCGACCCGACCGAAGATCGCTGGGGCCAGTTCTTGTTCCTGCGCGACACCACGAACGGCGAATGGTGGTCCGCCACTGCCGAGCCGCGTCGTATCGAAGGTGAAAAGACCAGGGCGATCTTCTCCGACGAACGGGCTGAATTCCACAAGACGATCGGCGACCTCACGAGCACGGTTGAATGCATCGTCGCCAGCGAACACGATGCCGAAGGCCGCCGCCTGACGCTGCTCAACATGGGTACCGAGGATCGCTTCATCGAAGTGACCTCCTATATGGAACCCGTGCTGACCACCGAGGACGACGACAACGCCCACCCGGTCTTCCAGCGGATGTTCGTCCGCACCGAAATCGGCCGCCGCGGCGACGTCATCCGCGCGTGGCGCAACAAGCGCGCGCCGAACGAGCCGGACATGATCATCGCCCATCTGGCGGCCGACAATGCCGGTTCGGCTCGCCCGACCGAATTCGAGACCGACCGCCGCAAGTTCCTCGGCCGCGGCCGCACGCTTTCGGAAGCTGCAGCCTTCGATCCCGGCGCGACGCTGTCGGGTACCGACGGCTTCACGCTCGATCCCATCCTGTCGCTGCGCCGCGTCGTGCGGGTGCCGGCCGGCAAGAAGGTGAGCGTCATCTTCTGGACGATCGCAGCGCCCAAGCGCGAGGAGCTCGACCAGGCGATCGAACGCTATCGCCATCCGGATGCCTTCCAGACCGAGCTCACGCAGGCCTGGACGCGCACGCAGGTACAGATGCGCCATCTCGGCGTCTCGTCGCAGGATGCGGCGGCGTTCCAGCACCTGGCGCGCTACCTCATCTATCCGGACATGCAGCTTCGCGCCGACCAGGCGACCATACACGCGGGCATGCAGCCGCAATCGTCGCTCTGGCCGTCGTCGGTTTCCGGCGACTTCCCGATCTTCACGCTGCGCATCAACGACGACAACGACATGCCGGTCGCCAAGGAGGCGATGAGCGCCCAGGAATATCTGCGCTCGCGCGGCGTCGTCACCGACCTCGTGATCTTCAACGAGCGGGCGGCTTCCTATGCGCAGGAAATGCAGCAGGCGCTGGAACATCTCTCAGAGAGTTCCCGCCGCCTCAGCCAGCAGGAGGGCCAGCGCCAGCACGTCTTCTCGCTGCGCCGCGACATCATGGACGACGAGGGTTCGGAAGGCTTGATCGCCGCATCCCGCGTGGTTCTGCATGCCCGCAACGGCAAGATCAGCGACCAGCTCAACCGCACGGCGACGATCTTCGCGCCGCCGAAGGATCAGCAGATCGAGATCGACCGTCGCCCGCTGCTGAACGGCGAGATCTTCCAGCCTCCGGCTCCGATCGAGGCACCGGCGGATCTCGACTTCTGGAACGGTTTCGGCGGTTTCACCAAGGACGGCAGCGAGTATGTTGTGCGCCTGCACGGCGGCCAGTCGACGCCGCAGCCGTGGATCAACATCATCTCCAACGACAAGTTCGGCTTCCACATTTCGGCGGAAGGCTCAGGCTTCACCTGGGCCAAGAACTCCCGCGACTATCAGCTGACGACCTGGACCAACGACATGGTCATCAACCGTCCCGGCGAGGCGTTCTACGTCGCCGACCGGGACAGTGGTGCGGTCATGACCCCGTTTGCGGTTCTGTCGCGCAAGCCGGAAGTCAAGTTTGAAACCCGCCACGGCCTTGGCTACTCCGTCTTCTCGAGCGAAGAAGAAGGCCTGAAGATCAAGCTGACCCAGACGGTCGACCGGACACGGGCCGCAAAGCTCTCGTCCATCCTCGTCCATAACGGCGGCTCGGAAACACGCAGGCTGCGTATCTACGGTTATGTGGAATGGCTGCTCGGCGCCAATCCGGCCCGGTCCATCCCGTTCATCCTCTCCAGCCGAGACGAGGAGACGGGAACACTTTTCGCCACCAACTCCTACAGCATCGACTACCGCCGTTTTGCCTTCATGGGCATGAAGGAGACGCCGGTCGGCTTCACGGCGAGCCGCCGCGAATTCATCGGCCGCTTTGGTTCGGTCCAGATGCCGGCGGCGGTGATGTCCGCTTCGGCGCTGAGCAACGCCCTCGATCTCGACGGCGATCCCTGCGCGGCACTCGCCTACGACATCGAGCTCGCGCCGGGCGAAGAGCGGACGGTCACCTTCTATCTCGGCGATGCCGATACCAAGGAAGAGGCTCAGGCGCTGGTCGCCCAGCTGCGCGGCGAGGAGTTCGCTCCGATCCTTGCGGCGAACCGTGACTTCTGGACCGGCTTCACCGGCCGCCTGAAGATCTCGACGCCGGACAAGTCGCTCGACAACATGGTCAACCACTGGCTGCCCTACCAGGCGCTCGGCTGCCGCATCATGGCCCGCACCGCCTTCTACCAGGCATCCGGCGCCTTCGGTTTCCGCGACCAGCTGCAGGACACGTTGGCTTTCCTGGTGCACGAGCCGTCGCTCGCCCGCCGCCAGATCGTCAATGCAGCCTCGCGGCAATTCAAGGAAGGCGACGTGCTGCACTGGTGGCTGCCCGGCTCCGGCGCCGGTGTCCGGACGATGATCTCCGACGACGTCGTCTGGCTCGCCTACGGTATCCACCAGTATGTCTCGGTGACCGGCGATGCATCGCTGCTCGACGAGGAACTGGCGTTCATCGACGGTCCAGTGCTCGAAAAGAACAAGCACGACTCCTTCTTCCAGCCGACGGTGTCGACCGATACCGCAACTGTCTACGAGCATGCGGCAAGGGCGCTGGACCTGGCGATCACGCGCACTGGCGACAAGGGCCTGCCGCTCATCCTCGGCGGCGACTGGAACGACGGCATGAACCGCGTCGGCATCGGCGGCCGCGGCATGAGCGTCTGGCTCGGCTGGTTCCTGGCCGCGGCACTGCGCAACTTCCTGCCCTATGCGGAGGCCCGTAAGGACAAGAAGCGCATCCAGCGCTGGACCGACCATATCGAAACGCTGAAGCAGGCGCTCGAAAAGGCCGGCTGGGACGGCACCTACTACCGGCGCGGTTATTTCGACGATGGTTCTGCGCTCGGCTCGAGCACCAGCGACGAATGCCGCATCGACTCGCTTGCCCAGTCCTGGAGCGTGCTCTCGGGCGAAGGCGATCCGGAACGCGCCGCCCAGGCGATGGATGCGGTGCTTGAAAAACTGGTCGACAGCCAAGCCGGCATCATCCGCCTGTTCACGCCGCCGTTCCAGGATACCCGCAAGGACCCGGGCTATATCAAGGCCTATCCGCCGGGTGTTCGTGAAAACGGCGGCCAGTATACCCATGCGGCGATCTGGGTCGTGCTGGCGCTGGCAGCGCTGAAGCGGGGCGACGACGCCTGGAAGTGCTTCCAGATGCTGAACCCGATCAACCACGCGCTCGACCAGGACGCGGCCGAGACCTATCGCGTCGAACCTTATGTGGTCGCGGCCGATGTCTATGGTCACGGTTCCCATACCGGCCGCGGCGGCTGGACCTGGTATACGGGTTCTGCGGGCTGGCTCTATCGTGCGGCCACCGAGGGCATCCTTGGCATCCGCCGCCAGGGCGACCGGCTGTTCGTCAACCCGGCACTGCCGACCGACTGGAATGGCTTTACCGCCGAACTGACCATCGACGACACGGTGCACAAGATCACTGTCGAGGGCGACAAGGTCACGATCGACGGTCAGGCGGTCAATGAAACGGAAGGTTTCCTTCTCGACGGAACCGCTGCGAAGCGACTGCCGGAACCGGCCGATAGCTGAGACCTCCGATCATCGGAAACCGACAAAAGAAAACCCGCCGCCATGCGAATGGCGGCGGGTTTTTTCGTTGGGCTTCGGGATCGACCGGTCAGGCGGGCTGCGCCTCCGATGTCGTGTGATCCTTCGCTTCGTCGTCGGTCAGGATGCCGCTTGCCTTCAGCAGCGAGGCAAAACGTCCGCCGCTCTCGCTGAGTTCGTCATAGCTGCCCATCTCGGCGACGCGGCCGTTCTCGAGGAAGATCACCTTGTTCGCATCGCGAACGGTCGAAAGCCGGTGGGCGATGATGAAGGTGGTGCGGTTCTCGCGAAGGCGGTCGATGGCCGTCTTGACGCGAGCCTCGGTCTCGACGTCCAGCGCACTGGTCGCCTCGTCGAGGACAAGGATCGGCGCATTCTTGAGGATGGCGCGGGCAATGGCGATGCGCTGGCGCTCGCCGCCGGACAAGCGGTTGCCGCGCTCGCCGACAGGCGTCTCATAGCCGTTCAGCCGGGTTTCGATGAACTCGGCGGCCGCGGCGGCTTCCGCCGCCTTGGCGATTTCCTCTTCGCTCGCCCCTTCGCGGCCGAGGCGGATGTTTTCGCTGATCGACCGGTTCAGGAGACCGGCGTCCTGGAAGACGGTGGCAATGGAATGGCGCAGCGATTTCCGCGTTACCTTGCCGATATCGACGCCATCGATGAGGATCTTGCCTTCCTGGGGATCGTAGACACGCTGCAGGAGGTTGATAAGCGTCGTCTTTCCGGCACCGGTCGGGCCCACGATGGCAACCGTCTCCCCGGCTTTTGCGGTGAAGGAAACGTTGTGGACGCCCTGGCTCGTACTGGCGAAACCGAAGGAGACGTCGCGGAATTCCACCTCGCCGCGAACCTCGCCGAGGTCGGCAGCATCGGCCGGCTCGGCACGCTCTTCGACGGAATCCTCAAGGGTGAAGAAGTCTTCGAGCTTGGCGCGCGCTTCGAAAATCTGGGTCGCGAACTGGCGCAGCAGATCGAGACGGCCGATCAGCAGGTTGGCGAAGCCGATGAAAGCCACGACATCGCCGACCCGAATTTCACCCCGCTGGACCAGAAGCGTACCGATGACGAGGATGACGCCCATAGATACTGTCGAGGCAGTACGGTTGAGCGCGCCCGCCAAGGCCCACCAGTCGAGCACCGGATATTGGGCTGCGAGCAGATCTTTAGTATAGTCCTTGAGCGCCAGGGTCTCGGCTTCGATGCGGTTATAGCTGTGCAGCACCGACACGTTGCTGATCGCGTCGCTCACATGCGAGAAGACAGTGTGGTAATGGTTCTCGACCGAGGCTTGGCCCTCTTTGGTGCGGTTCATCACCGTAACGCCGATGATCCAGTAGAGGATGCTCAGCACCAAAAGGACGAGGCTGAGTCGCCAATCCATGGAGATTGCGGTCGGGATCAGCAGAACAAGCGCCACTGCGGTGGCGAGGTGAGTGCGCATGAATTCGAGCCACAGGCCGAACAGGCTCTCTGCGGCACGCAGCAGGGTATGCAGCGCATTGGAGGTGCCGCGGGTGTGGTGCCAGGCAAGCGGCATGGAGATGATGCGTCCGAAAGCCTCGGTCAGCAGCGACGCGCGTCGGCCATGGGCGAGCCTGTCGGCCTCGCGGGAGACAAGCACGTAGGCGACGGTATTGAAGACGCCGAAACCGGCCCATAAAATCAAGACCGGAGTAACAGTACCGCCGGATGAAATGGCGTCGATGATGCGGCCGAACAGGATCGGTTCGGCAATGGTGATGACGGCCAGCACGATATTGGCGACGACGACGGCACCGACGCGCCATTTGTTCTTGGCCAGATATCTGAGAGCTCGTGCGTAAACCTGGAACAGCGTCAACTGGCGCAACCTTTTTCATGTGGAGCCGCCATGGCAGCGGCATCGGTAATCTAATGATCGTAAACGGCAATTCCGCGACGGATGCCGGAGATAATACCCTTCTGCCAGAAATGTTTCATGGAGGGCAAGACTTCCCGTATTCGGTGTCTCGAACCAGCTCACAGCTTCTCACAGAAAGCCGTCAAGGGCTAGATTTCGCGGTATACCTTCAACGAATGATAACTATGCTAATCGATTGTGAATAAGGGAAGTCACTGAAATTTAATACAAAGAAAAGAAGCGCCCGGAAAGAGCGCGGCGGGAGCAAGTCGTGAACATTCAGCTGGTCGTGCAACTCTTGGTACTCGTTGGGGAAGTCAAGACCGAGGCGGAGCTGACGGCTCAGCTCGAATCCCTGCTGAAAGCCTATGGTTTTGAATATTACGGACTGGTTATCCGGCCACGCTCTCACCAGGGGCCGGCAGGCTTGTCCCTCGCCGAACGCTGGCCGGAAGGCTGGCAAGAAATCTACGAGAGCCGCAAATACGTGCTGGTCGACCCGACCATCCGGATGCTCAGCATCGCGCAAAGACACTTCCGCTGGCGGGACGCGGCCCTCAGGCTCCGCAACGATCCGCACCGGCAGCGCATGCAGCGGATGATGCAGGAGGGGATGCGTTACGGTCTCCAGGACGGCTACATGTTTCCGATCCATGGCCGCAACGGCTTGCTCGGCAACATGACCATCGGCGGGCGCCCCGTGGATCTTTCGCCCGCTGAAACGGCGCTGTTCGATGCCGCCGCCAAGAGGACGTTCTGGCGCTTTCTGGAGCTGCGCGGGCAGGCAGAAGAACTGGAAGCTGTCGCAAAAGTGGACACCCAGCTTACCCGCCGCGAGATGGAAGTCATCGTGCTGCTGGCTGAGGGCCTGACCTCCAACGAGATTGCAAAGTCGCTCGATATCTCCAGTCACACGGTCGACTGGTACATCAACGGGCTTCAGGAGAAGCTGCGCGCCAAGAACCGCCAGCATGTCGTCGCTTCGACGTTCCGCCTCGGTCTCGTCACCTAGAAACCAGCCCCCATTCGTCCGACATAAATTTGTCATCCGGCCTTCCGATAAATTGCGCTTGCTTGATTAAGACGATACTGATTTCTTTGCAGTGCAGCATTTTTCTCGATGGCGCGTGGGGAGATCCGTCTTGTCGATTTCGAAGATACTGGTTGCCAATCGTTCGGAGATCGCCATTCGCGTCTTCCGTGCCGCCAACGAGCTTGGCATCAAAACCGTTGCGATCTGGGCGGAGGAGGACAAGCTCTCGCTGCATCGGTTCAAGGCCGACGAGAGTTATCAGGTCGGTCGCGGCCCGCATCTTTCCAAGGATATGGGGCCGATCGAGAGCTATCTGTCCATTCCCGAAGTGATCCGCGTCGCCAAGCTTTCCGGCGCCGATGCCATCCATCCGGGATACGGCCTTTTGTCGGAAAGCCCGGAATTCGTCGAGGCGTGCAACGAGGCAGGCATCATCTTCATCGGCCCGCGGCCGGATACAATGCGCCAGCTCGGCAACAAGGTTGCGGCCCGCAATCTCGCCATCTCGGTCGGCGTGCCGGTAGTGCCGGCAACGGAGCCGCTGCCGGACGATATGGCGGTCGTTGCGAAGATGGCCGAGGAAATCGGTTATCCGGTGATGCTGAAAGCGTCCTGGGGCGGCGGTGGGCGCGGCATGCGCGCCATCCGCGATCCGAAGGATCTGGCCAAGGAAGTCGTGGAAGCCAAGCGCGAGGCGATGGCTGCCTTCGGCAAGGACGAAGTCTATCTCGAAAAGCTGGTCGAGCGTGCCCGCCACGTGGAGAGCCAGGTGCTCGGCGATACGCACGGCAATGTCGTGCACCTCTTCGAGCGCGACTGTTCGATCCAGCGCCGTAACCAGAAGGTCGTCGAACGCGCGCCCGCACCCTATCTGTCGGAAGAGCAGCGGGCCGAGCTTGCCGCCTATTCGCTGAAGATCGCGGCGGCGACCAATTATGTCGGTGCCGGCACGGTCGAGTACCTGATGGATGCCGATACCGGCAAATTCTACTTCATCGAGGTGAACCCGCGCATTCAGGTCGAACACACGGTGACCGAAGTCGTCACCGGCATCGACATCGTCAAGGCGCAGATCCATATCCTCGAAGGTTTTGCGATCGGCACGCCCGAATCCGGCGTACCGGCCCAGGAAGACATCCGCCTCCACGGCCACGCGCTGCAATGCCGGATCACCACCGAGGATCCGGAACATAATTTCATCCCGGATTACGGCCGCATCACCGCCTACCGCTCGGCGGCCGGTTTCGGCATCCGTCTCGACGGCGGCACGGCCTATTCGGGCGCGGTGATCACCCGTTATTACGATCCGCTGCTGGTCAAGGTGACGGCCGCCGGCTCGACGCCGCAGGAAGCGATCAGCCGGATGGATCGTGCGCTGCGCGAATTCCGCATCCGCGGCGTGGCGACCAATCTCACCTTCCTCGAAGCGATCATCGGCCACCCGAAATTCCGCGACAACACCTATACGACGCGGTTCATCGATACGACGCCGGAACTGTTCGAGCAGGTGAAGCGGCAGGACCGCGCCACCAAGCTCTTGACCTACCTCGCCGACGTCACCGTCAACGGCCATCCGGAAACCAAAGGCCGGCCGGTGCCATCCGAACATAGCGCCAAACCGGTGCTGCCTTATATCAACGGTCCGGTCCCGGACGGGACCAAGCAGCTTCTCGATACGCTCGGCCCGAAAAAGTTCGGCGAATGGATGCGCAACGAAAAGCGCGTGCTGATGACCGACACCACGATGCGCGACGGTCATCAGTCGCTGCTGGCCACCCGCATGCGCACCTATGACATCGCGCGGGTCGCCGGCGTCTATGCGCGGGCGCTGCCGAACCTGTTCTCGCTGGAATGCTGGGGCGGCGCGACCTTCGACGTCTCCATGCGCTTCCTCACCGAAGACCCGTGGGAGCGCCTGGCGATGATCCGCGAGGGTGCACCGAACCTGCTTCTGCAGATGCTGCTGCGCGGCGCCAACGGCGTCGGCTACAAGAACTATCCCGACAACGTCGTCAAATTTTTCGTTGCCCAGGCCGCCAGGGGCGGCATCGACCTCTTCCGTGTCTTCGACTGCCTCAACTGGGTCGAGAACATGCGCGTCTCGATGGATGCGATCAACGAAGAGAACAGGCTCTGCGAGGCGGCGATCTGCTATACGGGCGATCTCTTGAATTCGGCGCGCCCCAAATACGACCTCAAATATTACGTTTCCCTGGCCGAGGAGCTGGAGAAGGCGGGCGCCCATATCATCGCGCTGAAGGACATGGCCGGCCTCTTGAAGCCGGCTGCGGCGCGGGTGCTGTTCAAGGCGCTGCGCGAGGCGACCTCGTTGCCGATCCATTTCCACACCCACGACACGTCCGGCATTTCGGCCGCGACCGTGCTTGCCGCGGTGGACGCGGGCGTCGACGCGGTCGACGCGGCAATGGATGCGGTGTCCGGCAATACGTCCCAGCCCTGCCTCGGCTCGATCGTCGAAGCGCTGTCCGGCTCCGAGCGCGACCCGGGCCTTGATCCGGAGTGGATCCGCCGTATCTCCTTCTATTGGGAAGCGGTGCGCGGCCAGTATGCGGCCTTCGAAAGCGACCTCAAGGGGCCGGCCTCGGAAGTCTATCTGCATGAAATGCCGGGCGGCCAGTTCACCAACCTCAAGGAACAGGCCCGCTCGCTCGGGCTTGAAACCCGCTGGCACAAGGTCGCCCAGACCTATGCGGACGTCAACAAGATGTTAGGCGACATCGTCAAGGTGACGCCGTCGTCCAAGGTGGTCGGCGACATGGCGCTGATGATGGTCTCCCAGGACCTCACTGTCGCCGACGTCGAAAACCCGGCGAAGGATATCGCCTTCCCGGATTCGGTCGTATCGATGCTGAAGGGCGATCTCGGCCAGCCCCCCGGCGGTTGGCCGCAGGCGCTGCAGAAAAAGGCGCTGAAGGGCGAGACGCCCTACACGGCCGTGCCCGGCTCGCTTCTACCCCCGGCGGATCTCGCCGCGGAGCGCAAGGTCATCGAGGACAAGCTGGAGCGCAAGATCGACGATTTCGAGTTCGCTTCCTACCTGATGTATCCGAAGGTGTTTACCGATTTTGCGCTGGCTTCGGACACTTACGGCCCGGTCTCCGTTCTGCCGACACACGCCTATTTCTACGGTCTCAACGACGGCGAGGAACTGTTTGCCGACATCGAGCGTGGCAAGACGCTGGTTGTCGTCAACCAGGCGATGAGCGGCACGGATGCGCAGGGCATGGTCACCGTGTTCTTCGAACTCAACGGCCAGCCGCGCCGCATCAAGGTGCCGGATAGGGCGCATGGCGCTTCCGGCAGTGCGGTGCGCCGCAAGGCCGACATCGGCAATGCCGCTCATCTCGGCGCGCCGATGCCGGGCGTCATTTCCCGCGTCTTCGCGACAACCGGCCAGGCGGTCAAGGCCGGCGACGTGCTGCTGTCGATCGAGGCGATGAAGATGGAAACCGCGCTGCATGCGGAAAAAGACGGCACGGTGGCCGAAGTCCTCGTCAAGGCCGGCGACCAGATCGACGCCAAGGATCTGCTGATCGTTTATGGCGGCTGAGTACAGCCGCTTTTCCCGGCTACCCGGACTTTCTGGCCGAGTCCTTCGCAGAAAATGATCATCAGGCCGGCGCAATTGTTCAGGATTGCGCCTGGGCCTCGTGCTGGCCGGCGGCGAATGGCATGGTGCGAACATTTTTCCGCGTTGCAGGTTTCGCCTCGATACAATTTGTGAGAGGGAGGGTTTCTTCGCGGCGTTGCAAATTCAATCGATTTAAATATGTTCGCGACGATCGAAAGGAACCTATCCATGGACAGTCGCGCACCCTCAAACGCTTCCTCCAGCTCCCGAGCTTTCTTCACCCGCGAAAGGGCGGGCGTGTCGCTGCTCTTCCTGATGAACGGCTTCATGATCGGCGCCTGGGCACCGAAAATCCCGGAATTTGCGAGCCGCCTGGGCTTGAGCGAAAGCTCGCTCGGATTGATGATCCTGACGTTCGGTCTCGGATCGCTGCTGATGATGCCGATTGCCGGCAGCCAGATCGCCCGCTTCGGATCGAGCCAGGTCGCCAAGTACACCTCGGTGCTCTTGACGCCGACATTGCTCCTTCTCACCTGGGTCGGCAGCATCTGGTCCGGCGCTGTGGCAATCTTCCTGTTCGGCGGCCTGATCGGGGCCATGGACGTGGCGATGAATGCCAATGCCGTGTCGGTCGAGAAAAGCATGCGCCGGGCGATCATGTCGTCCTGCCACGCCTTCTGGAGCCTCGGCGGTTTGATCGGCTCGTCGACGGGCGGTTTCCTGATCGAACATATCGGTGTTTCCGCGCATGCCATCCTGGTCACGGTGCTGGCCGCGGTGATGATCATTGCTGCCTGGCCGACCGTTTTGCATGATGCGCCGCATCCGGACGAAGCCAAGCACGGCGGAAGCCGCCTGCCGCTTTCGCCGCTGCCGTGGCTGATCGGCATCATGGCGCTGTTCTGCATGATCCCGGAAGGCGCGATCCTCGATTGGGGTGCGCTTTACCTCCGCAATGAGTTGGCGGCTTCCGTCACCCTCTCCGGCTTCGCGTTCGCTGCGTTCTCGCTTACCATGGCGGCGATGCGTTTTGCCGGCGACCTGATCCGCGACCGTTTTGGCGCGGTCAAGACGCTGCGGGTCTGCGCCGTCATCTCGATCTTCGGCCTCTTGCTGATCGGCTTTGCCCAGAATGCACCGATGGCGATCGCCGGTTTTGCGCTGACGGGCATCGGCATTTCCAATATCGTGCCGATCGCGTTTTCGGCGGCTGGCAACCTGCCGGGAATGGCGGCCGGCGTCGGCCTCTCGGTGGTCACGACCATGGGCTATTCCGGCATCCTGGTCGCTCCATCGGCGATCGGCTTCATCGCCGAACACACGGGGCTGGCGGCGATCTTTGCAGGGCTTTCGGCGCTCATCATCGTGGTGCTGGTCCTCTCGCCCTTGGCCAGACATGCCGACACGGCGCATCATTAGGTGCGTCAGCCTGCCGGGCTGGAACGGGAAAGGCCTGTGCTATAAAGTGAGTGTCGCGGCGGTTGACAAGCCGCGAGCCATACGCCACCTGAAAGGCGCTTCATTCCCAAGGCGACGAGACTTCCGATGACCGCACCCATCGATTACGATCCGAAACCGCGCCGCGCCACGGTCGCCGTCGATGTCGGCGGGGTCATCGTCGGCGGAGGTGCGCCTGTCGTCGTGCAGTCGATGACCAATACGGACACGGCCGATATCGACGCAACGGTCGCCCAGGTCGCGGCGCTCCACAAGGCAGGCTCCGAGCTGGTGCGCATCACCGTCGACCGCGACGAGAGTGCTGCCGCGGTGCCAAAAATCCGCGAGCGGCTGCTGCGTCTCGGCATGGACGTGCCGCTGATCGGCGACTTCCATTATATCGGCCATAAGCTGCTCGCCGACCATCCGGCCTGCGCCGAGGCGCTGGCAAAATATCGCATCAATCCCGGCAATGTCGGTTTCAAGGACAAGAAGGACAAGCAGTTCGCCGACATCATCGAGATGGCGATCCGCTACGACAAGCCTGTGCGCATCGGGGTCAACTGGGGTTCGCTCGACCAGGACCTGCTGACCACACTGATGGACCGCAACGCGGCAGACGGTTCGCCGCTGTCGGCCCGCCAGGTCATGCATGAGGCGATCGTCCAGTCGGCGCTGATTTCCGCCGAGCTCGCCGAGCAGATCGGCCTGCCGCGCAACCGCATCATCCTGTCGGCCAAGGTCAGCCAGGTGCAGGACCTGATCGCCGTCTATTCGATGCTCACAGAGCGCTCCAACCATGCGCTGCATCTCGGCCTCACCGAGGCCGGCATGGGCTCCAAGGGCATCGTCGCCTCGTCGGCTGCGATGGGCTACGTGCTGCAGCACGGGATCGGCGACACGATCCGCGTTTCGCTGACGCCGGAGCCGAACGGCGACCGTACCCGTGAAGTGCAGGTGGCGCAGGAACTGCTGCAGGTCATGGGTTTTCGCCAGTTCGTTCCCGTCGTCGCCGCCTGTCCGGGCTGCGGGCGGACGACCTCAACGGTGTTCCAGGAGCTCGCTCAGAACATCCAGAACGACCTGCGCAAGAACATGCCGGTCTGGCGCGAGAAATATCCGGGCGTCGAAGCGCTCAACGTCGCGGTGATGGGCTGCATCGTCAACGGTCCGGGCGAGAGCAAACATGCCGACATCGGCATTTCGTTGCCGGGGACCGGGGAAACGCCGGCTGCCCCTGTGTTCATCGACGGCAAGAAGGCGCTGACCTTGCGCGGCGTGAACATCGCCGCCGATTTCGAGAAGCTGGTCATCGACTATATCGAGCAGCGTTTCGGCCAACGCACGGCCGCTGAGTAAATCATGAGCCGATACTGGTCGCCGATCGTCAGCCGGCTTTCGCCCTATGTCGCGGGCGAGCAGCCTCGTATCCAGAACCTCGTCAAGCTCAATACCAACGAAAACCCCTACGGGCCTTCTCCGAAGGCCATCGCCGCAGTCCAAGCGGCGGCGGATGATGCCCTGCGGCTTTATCCAGATCCATCGGCAACCGCATTGCGCGAAGCGATCGCTGTACGTTTCGGCGTGCAATCGGATCAGGTCTTTGTCGGCAACGGTTCGGACGAGGTGCTGGCGCACACGTTCCAGGCGCTCTTGAAGCATGACAAGCCGCTGCTCTACCCGGACATCACCTACAGCTTCTATCCGACCTATAGCCGGCTCTACGATATCGACGTCGTCGAAATCCCGCTCGATGAAGGCTTCCGGATCAAGCTTTCCGACTACGACCGGCCCTGCGGCGCGATCATCATTCCGAACCCGAATGCGCCGACCGGAATCGGCCTTGCTCTCCCGGAAATCGAGGCCCTGGTTGTCGCGCATCCCGACGTACCGGTCGTGGTGGACGAAGCCTATATCGATTTCGGCGGCGAGACGGCTACGAGCCTCATTGCCCGCTATCCAAATCTCCTCGTCATCCAGACGCTGTCGAAATCCCGTTCGCTGGCTGGGATGCGCGTCGGTTTCGCGCTCGGCCAGCGGCATCTGATCGATGCCCTGGAACGGGTGAAGGACAGTTTCAATTCCTACCCACTCGACCGGCTGGCTCAGGTTGCCGCGACGGCTGCGATCAAGGATGTCGCATGGTTCGAGACCTGCCGGCAGAAGATCATCGCGACGCGCGACCGCGTCAGCGGCGAATTGCAGGCGATGGGTTTCGATGTACTGCCGTCGCAGGCGAACTTCGTCTTCGCCAGGCATCCGGCTCTATCGGGCGCCGCAGTCTATTCGGCCTTGCGGGCCGAGGGCGTGCTGGTGCGCCACTGGAACAAGCCGCGCATAAACGACTATCTGCGCATCTCGATCGGCACGGATGCCGAATGTGACCGGCTGCTGGACGTCTTGAAGACCCTGCCCGCCGCCGGCTGATCGCGGCTCTTCTTTCGCTGCATCGGATCTCTTTGCGGGGTGTCTTGATCGGCCCGGTTCCGGCCGTCCTTGTGGTCAATGACGAAGATATGCCGGCCTCCTCGCTATTGCCGCAATTCATGGTAAATGAGGTTGCACCACTGACGACGGGGACATCGATTTACATGCTCAAGAAAATTGCAATCGTCGCACTTTGCGCGACCTATCTTTCCGCCTGCACCACGACCGACCCCTATACTGGGGAACAGAAGATTTCCAACACCACCGGCGGCGCCGCCATAGGTGCCGGCCTTGGCGCACTTGCCGGCGGCTTGACCGGCGGACGCCATGCGGGCCGCAATGCGCTGATCGGTGCCGGTATCGGCGCGCTCGCCGGTGGCGGCATCGGCGCCTACATGGACAATCAGGAAGCAGAACTGCGCGCCCAGCTGCAGGGCACCGGCGTTTCCGTGACCCGCGTCGGCGACCGCATCATCCTCAACATGCCGTCGAACATCACATTTGCCACGGATCAGGACCAGGTCATCCCGCCGTTCTACCGGACGCTGGATTCCGTCGCGATCGTGCTGAACAAGTTCAACCGCACCCTGATCGACGTCAACGGCCATACGGACTCGACCGGCAGCTTGCAGCATAACCAGGCTCTTTCCGAGCGTCGCGCCGCTTCTGTTGCCAACTATCTCGGCAGCCGCGGCGTGGATCAGCGGCGCATGTCGACGATGGGTTTTGGGCCGTCGCAGCCGGTCGCCACGAACGCGAGCCCGGACGGCCGCGCCCAGAACCGCCGCGTCGAAGTGGCGATCGCGCCGATCACCCAGGGCTGATCAAGAAAATCGGATGAAGAAGGCGAGCCGCTCAGATGCGGCTCGTCAGCAGCTTCAGGCCGGCGACGCTATAGAAAACCGCCATCGTGCCTTCGACCCAGCGTCGTGCGGCCTTGTAGCCGCGCAGCGCATGGGATGTCGAAAACACCATCGCATAGGTCGTGAAGATCAGCAGGCTCGAGCTCATGCAGACGCCGATGATCAAAAGGATCGCCGAGGTCGGCGCATTTTCCGGCAGGCCGAGCGAAATGATCGCCAGCCATGCAAAGATAGCCTTCGGATTGGTGACGTGGACCGCGTAGCCGCGCAGCCAGAGCTGGCGGGCGGTGTAGTTGGTTTTCGCATTGCCGAGAGCGACCTTGGAATCCGGCAGGCGCGCGGATTTGTAGGCCTTCCAGGCCAGATAGATCAGGTAGATCCCGCCGAGCACCTTCATGATCTCCAGCGCGATCGCATAGTTGCGCAGCAAAGCCGCGAGACCGAGAGCCGCGGCGGTCGCCCAGGTGAGAGAACCGCTGGCGATGCCGAGCGCGGTGATCAGGCCGGCGCGGCGGCCTTGGGAGATCGAGGTGCCGATGATCGCGAAATTGGCCGGGCCGGGGCTCGCGACGTTGATGACATAGGCGACGTAGGCCGGCCACATGTAGGGCAGATAGCTGAGGGCGTCCGGCATTCTCGTTTCCTATCCCTGTTTAGTTTTCCCGGCTGGCGATGAAGCGCGCCGTCTCCTGCAGAACGGACGCCTTTTCGCCGTAGGGCGCAAGCAGTTCCACGGCCTCGGCCGTCAAAGCATCCAGCCGGTCCTCCGCCCAGGTTATGCCATGCAGGGCCACGAGTGTGCCCTTGCCGCGGCCGGCGTCCTTGCCGGTTGCCTTGCCCATGGTTTCGGCATCCGAAGTCAGGTCGAGCAGATCGTCGGCGAGCTGGAAGGCAAGACCGATCTTCTGGCCGAAGAGCCGCAGCCGCTGGCGATGTTCCGGCTCAGAGCCGGCGATGATCGCGCCCGCCTCGCAGGCAAACCGCAGCAGCGCACCTGTTTTCATCGCCTGCAATGTGGTGATCCCGATCTCGTCGGGCGGCGATTTTTCCGCGGCGAGATCGAGCGCCTGGCCGCCCGCCATACCCCCCGGTCCGGCGGCGCGGGCAAGCGACAGGACGAGTTCCGTTTTCAGCCGGTCGGCCAGCATGGTTTCCGGCGCGGCGATGATGTCGAAGGCATAGGTCAGCAGGCTGTCGCCGGCAAGGATGGCGGTCGCTTCGTCGAAAGCCTTGTGGACGGTCGGCTGGCCACGGCGCAGGTCGTCGTCGTCCATGGCGGGCAGGTCGTCGTGGATCAGTGAATAACAATGCAGGCACTCGAGCGCAACGCCGACCCGAAGTGCCACATCGGCCGGGCCACCAAGCAGGGCCGCACTCTCGCGGACGAGAAAGGGCCTCAGCCGTTTCCCGCCGTTCAGCGATCCGTGCCGCATGGCGGCCATCAGATGCGCCGGGCGGGTCGTCTCGTCGGAAAGAGGGGTATCGGACAGGAGAGACGAAAGCAGTGCTCCCGTCTCGGCGGCGCTCTGCCGCAGGCGTATTTCGAATGCCGTTTTCGCGTCCGTCATGGCCGCTGTTTGGCATGCCGATGGTTGGCTGGCAACGGCGATTCACCCAGACATGCGAAGTTTTCGGCGCCGGACTCGCCTTGGCCACGTTGAGCGGTTATGAAACTCAAAACGAGGGACGAGTGGGATATTGGACTTCACACCCGAACAGCAGGTGCAGGAGGAGGAGCCCGTGAGGGCCGGCTGGAGACGGCGCCCGGTTTCGGGCAATCTGATCCGCCGGATCGTGCTGATCGCGATCGCGCTGGTGGTGTTGCCCTATCTGTTGATCTTCGTCTACGCGCTTCCGTTCACCCGCCCCGTTTCGACACTGATGTTATCGGAACTGGCGCTGTTTCATGGATACGACCGGCGCTGGGTGAGCCTCGACCAGATCTCGCCCAATCTCGTCCGTTCGGTGATGATGTCCGAAGACGGCCAGTTCTGTTTTCATGGTGGCGTGGATTGGAACCAGATGCGCGGCGTGGTCGAGGATGCGCTCGACGGCGAGGCGACACGGGGCGCCAGCACCATTCCGATGCAGACCGCCAAGAACCTGTTCCTCTGGAACGGCCGCTCGTTCATCCGCAAGGGGCTGGAGCTGCCGCTGGCGCTCGGCGCAGACCTCGTCTGGTCGAAACGCCGGATGATGGAGATTTATTTGAACATCGCCGAATGGGGGCCGGGCATCTATGGTGCGGAAGCGGCGGCGCAATATCATTTCAAGGTGCCGGCCTCGAAACTGAGCGCCCGGCAGGCGGCACTTCTGGCCGTAGCACTTCCCAATCCGATCACGCGGGTCGCCAGCAAACCGAGCCGCGGCGTTCAGCAACTGGCCGTGCTCGTCGAGCGCCGGGCGCGGGGATCCGGCGATTACATCAAATGCATTTATGATTGAGGTCTATCGATTTCATTGGTCGTCTCCTGGCAAGGCCATTATGAGGCTCATAAACCAACCGGAGAGTGGCCCATGGAAAAGCTTACCCTTTATATCGGCAACAAGAATTATTCCTCTTGGTCCTTCCGCCCCTGGATTGCGCTGACGGCGGCCGGCATTCCCTTCGAGGAAGTGCTGATCCCCTTCGATTTTCCGGCCGGCAATCCGAAATTCAAGACGATCTCGCCGACCGGCAAGGTGCCGGTGCTGCACCAGGGCGATATCCGCGTTTGGGAATCGCTTTCGATCATTGAATACGCCGCTGAGCTTTTTCCGGACAAGGGCATCTGGCCGAAGGCTGCCGCCGACCGCGCGGTGGCGCGTTCCGTCTCGACGGAGATGATTTCCGGCTTCGGCGCGCTGCGCAACGCCTGTCCGATGAACATGCGCCGTCCGAAGGCGAGGCTCGCTGTCGCCGACGGCGTGATGGACGATGTCGCTCGCATCGAGACGATCTGGCGCGAGCTCCGGGCAAAATCCGGCGGCCCCTTCCTGTTCGGTGTATTCTCCGGAGCGGATGCGATGTTCGCGCCGGTCGTCAGCCGTTTCGACGTCTACGATCTCACGACGGATCCGGAAACGCTCGCTTATATCGCGGCAATGAAATCGCATCCGGCTTGGCTCAAGTGGCAGGACGCAGCCCTTGCCGAAACCTGGATCGTGCCGGAAGACGAAGTTTGAGCGGGAATTCCGAAAAAATAGGCTTGGGGACTGGTCAAAGCCCTGGGGGGCATGTATAAGCCGCCCAAATTTCCGAGATCGAGACATGTCCAATCGGCCTCAGTTCCGGCCGGGGATTATGTTTTGCACGCAAGTGGAGTAACGAAAATGGCTGTACCGAAGAGAAAAACGAGCCCGTCGAAGCGCGGTATGCGCCGCTCCGCAGACGCACTCAAGGCTCCGACCTATATCGAAGACAAGAACTCCGGCGAACTGCGCCGTCCGCACCATGTCGATCTGAAGACCGGCATGTATCGCGGTCGTCAGGTTCTGACGCCGAAGGAAAGCGCATAAGCGTTCCTGACTTCTATTGCATCAAAGGTCGGCTCTGCCGGCCTTTTTTGTTGCGCGAAGACTTGGTTTGCTGCGCTGAAGACTTGCGAAAGCAAGGCAAGCACGTACAGTCCGGCCATATCGAATGGAGTCCGAGACCATGCTTGCCGCATTGCCGCTGATGATCATCCCGTTCATTCTCTACAATCTCGCCATGCTCGGCATTCTGGGCGGCGGCGGGGTTGGGTCGCTCGGCACCGTCATCAGCTCGCTTCAGATGCTGTCGGGTGCCGTCTGGACCATGACGCTCGGCGACGTGATCATCGTCGTCTCGCTGGTCTTCCTGTTCGTGGAAATCCTGAAAGCCAGCCGCAATGGCCGCGGCTCGCTGATCAACCACATGCTGTCGATGCTGGTTTTCATCGCCTATCTGGTCGAATTTCTGCTGGTGCGGGATGCCGCGACGCAGATTTTCTTCATCCTGATGACGATCACCTTCGTCGACGTCATCGGCGGCTTTGCGGTAGCAATCCGTTCGGCCGGCCGCGACGTGTCGATCGGGCTCTGACGGCCCATCCAGATTTTAAAGATTGTCGAGGCGGCTCTGCAGGTTGCGGAGCTGTTCCTTCAACTCGTCGATGTCCTTGGCGTCGGTCTTCTTGGCGGCAGGTGCCTGGGGCTGGCCCGCAAACGGCGAGAACATCTGCATGGCCTGACGGAACATGTCCGTGTTGCGGCGCACTTGTTCTTCCATCATCTGGATCGGCATCTGCAGGTTCTTGCTGAGCGGCGTATCGCCGAAGGCGCGGGTCATCTGTTCGCGCATCTGAACCTGCTGGTCCGTAAAAGCCTTCATCGAGTGTTCGAGAAAGGTTGGCACCACCATCTGCATCTGGTCGCCGTAGTAGGAAATCAGCTGTCTCAGGAACGAAATCGGCAGCAGCGTGTTGCCGGTCTTGGATTCCTGCTCGAAAATGATCTGCGTCAGAACCGAATGGGTGATGTCATCGCCGCTCTTGGCGTCCTGAACGGTGAATTCCTCGCCCTTCTTCACCATCTTCGCCAGGTCTTCCAGCGTCACGTAAGTGCTGGTGCCCGTGTTGTAGAGGCGCCTGTTGGCATATTTCTTGATTATGATTTCGCCTTCGGTCTTCGCCATGATTGCCTCCTGCTCCCGTCAATATGGTTTGGTCACTATCGATTGGCATGCTTCTCCCAACAGGAATGTAAGCCTAAATGACGAGGACTTACAAACGATTTGTGCGGCGCGGTGATTGCTTTGTTGCGCAGCAAACCCGTGAAATCTAACGGGCATTTTCGAAACGCCCGATGGGTTGGCAGCGGCGTTCGGCTGCCGTTTGACTCTCGGCTCAAGCTTTGCCAGTCTCGCAGACAAATAACGGATAAGAGGAAACGTCCATGACCAATCCATCTATCGTGATCGCAGCCGCAGGCCGTACCGCGGTTGGCTCCTTCAACGGCGGCTTTGCCAATGTGCCGGCCCATGAGCTGGGTGCGGCGGCGATCAAGGGTGCGCTCGCGCGCGCCGGCGTCGAGGCGGCGGAAGTGGACGAGGTCATCCTCGGCCAGGTCCTGCCGGCGGGCGAGGGCCAAAACCCGGCCCGACAGGCGGCCATGAAGGCCGGCGTGCCGAAGGAAGCCACCGCCTGGGGCGTTAACCAGCTCTGCGGCTCGGGCCTGCGCGCCGTCGCACTCGGCATGCAGCAGATCGCGCTTGGCGACGCCAAGATCATCGTTGCCGGCGGCCAGGAATCGATGTCCATGGCGCCGCATTGCGCGCACCTTCGCGGCGGCGTGAAGATGGGCGACTTCAAGATGATCGACACGATGGTCAAGGACGGCCTGACCGACGCGTTCTACGGCTACCACATGGGCATCACCGCGGAAAACATCGCCCGCCAGTGGCAGCTCTCCCGCGAAGAGCAGGACCAGTTCGCCGTCTCCTCCCAGAACAAGGCGGAAGCTGCGCAGAATGCCGGCCGCTTCAAGGACGAGATCATCCCCTACATCATCCAGACACGGAAGGGTGACGTGACCGTCGAGAACGACGAATACATCCGTGCCGGCGCGACGCTCGATTCGATGGCCAAGCTGCGTCCCGCCTTTGACAAGGAAGGCACCGTGACCGCCGGCAATGCGTCCGGCCTCAACGACGGCGCGGCGGCTGCCGTGCTGATGACGGAAGCCGAAGCCGCCCGCCGCGGCATCACGCCGATGGTTCGCATCGTTTCCTGGGCGACCGCCGGCGTCGATCCGCAGATCATGGGCACCGGCCCGATCCCGGCTTCCCGCAAGGCGCTCGAAAAGGCAGGCTGGAAGGTCGGCGATCTCGATCTCATCGAGGCCAATGAAGCCTTTGCTGCGCAATCCTGCGCCGTCGTCAAGGATCTGGGTTTCGATTCGTCGATCGTCAACGTCAATGGCGGCGCAATCGCGATCGGCCATCCGATCGGCGCGTCGGGTGCCCGCATCCTCAACACGCTCCTCTTCGAGATGAAGCGCCGCGGCGCCAAGAAGGGTCTTGCTACTCTGTGCATCGGCGGCGGCATGGGCGTCGCCATGTGCCTTGAGGCCATGTGATATTTTAGAAGATTGTGGATAATCCCGCCGGCGTTGCAAAACTTCGTGGCGGGACTATCTCCCCGATGAAAGCATGTCAAAATAGGTAAGTATCCGGTCACACAGAAGGATCGGATCACAACGCAAAAGGGGACGGCCGCATGAGCAGGGTTGCATTGGTTTCGGGAGGAACGCGTGGGATCGGGGCAGCCATCTCCGTCGCGTTGAAGGCGGCAGGTTATCGTGTCGCGGCAAATTTTGCGGGCAATGAGGAAAAGGCGAAAGCCTTCCACGACGAGACCGGGATTCCGGTGTTCAAGTGGGATGTCTCCAGCTATCAGGCCTGCGTCGATGGCATCGCAAAAGTGGAGGCCGAACTCGGCCCGATTGAGGTGCTCGTCAACAATGCCGGCATTACGCGTGACGGCATGTTCCACAAGATGACGCCTGAACAGTGGAACGAGGTGATCGGGACCAACCTGACCGGCCTGTTCAACATGACCCATCCCGTCTGGAATGGCATGCGCGACCGCGGGTTCGGCCGGGTCGTCAACATTTCGTCCATCAACGGCCAGAAGGGCCAGATGGGCCAGGTGAACTATTCGGCGGCCAAGGCCGGCGATCTCGGCTTTACCAAGGCACTGGCGCAGGAAGGTGCTGCAAAGAACATCACCGTCAATGCCATCTGCCCCGGCTATATCGCCACCGAAATGGTGCGGGCGGTGCCGGAAAAGGTGCTGAACGAGCGGATCATTCCGCTGATCCCGGTCGGGCGCCTCGGCGAACCGGAAGAGATTGCCCGCTGCGTCGTCTTCCTTGCCTCCGATGATGCCGGTTTCATCACTGGCTCGACGCTGACGGCGAATGGCGGCCAATTCTTCGCCAGCTGATTTGCGGCATTAACTTTTGAGCGGGTTTCGGCGCATAATGCTGCGCCGAAATGGCTTATCCATATGGTTAACGAGTTGTTTTTCCACGAGATGTTGCGGTGAACAAAGCGGGAAACAGGCGATGTCGCCGATTCGTCGGCGATTCGTTCCGCCTTTGGCCAAAGGTTAACGCCGACAGTCTCCTGGAGGCAAAACAAAACCGGCGCCGATTGTTCGGGCGCCGGTCCTGAGGGACTGGATTATAGTCCGCGATTAGCGGCAACGGGCCTCATAGCGGCGGCCGTAACGGTCGCGATAGATGCAGTATCCGCGGCGCTCCGAGGAGTGACCGATTGCAGCGCCGACAAGACCGCCGGCGACTGCGCCGACTGCTGCGCCACCCCAGCTGTTCGACACTGCGCCACCAATGACGGCACCGGTGCCGGCACCGATCGCCGTGCCGCGTTCAGTCGCGGTGCAGGAGGCGAGCGTGCCGATCATGCAGCCCGCAATCAAGATCTTCTTCATCATGTTAGTTTTCCCTTCCCTTGGTACACACGGCTACGCCGCTTTTAAATCCTGCCCATCAGCAGCAGGATAATGATGATAAGGACTACAAGGCCCAATCCGCCCGACGGACCATAGCCCCAGCCCCGGCTATATCCCCAATTCGGCAAGGCGCCAATGAGCAGCAGAATGAGGATAACGAGCAATACGGTTCCGAGCATGATCTTCTACTCCGCTAGACAATCCGAGATGGATTTGGCGAGGAAACGTAGCGCCGCGATTTTTGTTCCATGGCTTGCAAACGTGTGCTCTCACATGTGGTTAAAGTGCGTTAGCCAATGTTAATGGCACCTGAACGATTCGCTTTTGAGGTTTCTACCACGACGATTTTCTTGCGGGTCTCTCGCGGTGACACCTACCATATCTTGTGAGAACAAATGGCGAAGACATGGATGTCTGTGATTCGTCGGTGATTCGTTCCGCCTTTGGCCTGAATCTTAATTCCGTGCTCGAAGGAGCGTGGGACGGCCTGAATCGATTGATAAAACGTTAACCATATCAATGGATTGACTCTTCCGATTCTTCGTGAAAGCGCAGCTTCGGGATGAATCCTTCGGTTGCATGCACCCAATCCTGATGCAGATTCAGGATGTCGTGGGGAAGGCGAGAGTCGCATCAACATATAGCGGTGAACAAAAGCTGAATCTTCTTGAGTCTGCGATTCGTCTCCGATTCGTTCGCGTCTGTTCCTTTGCATTTAAAATTCGAATCGCCGAGCCTCGATTTGCCGCCTTCAGCGATCGTCCTTCGGCCGCAAAAGCCATTCTTGAGGCTTGCGTTTGCCCGCCGAGATCGCCATGTGTTGCGTGGCTTTGAGTTTTGGGTGAAGACGCCAAACTCCGAGCCTTATGTGATGCATGGAACCAGGCTTTGAATTTCCAGCCCATGATCCTCAGCGGGCGCGGCGTCACCGCCGTCCTCGGACCCACCAATACCGGCAAGACCCATTATGCCATTGAGCGAATGGTGGCGCATGGTACCGGCGTGATCGGCTTGCCGCTCCGGCTGCTGGCGCGCGAGGTCTACACGCGTCTTGTCGAAAAGGTTGGCCTCTCCCAGGTGGCGCTGGTCACCGGCGAGGAAAAGATCACTCCGCCGAATGCACGCTTCTCCGTCTGCACCGTCGAGGCCATGCCGCGCGAGACGAAAGCCTCTTTCGTGGCGATCGACGAAGTGCAGCTCGCCGGCGATCTCGAGCGCGGCCATATCTTCACCGACCGAATCCTGCACCTGCGCGGGCGCGATGAAACGCTGCTCCTGGGGGCTGCGACCATGCGGCCGATCCTCGAGAGGCTTCTGCCGGGAATAACCATCGTCGAGCGGCCGCGCCTCTCGCAGCTCTTTTATGCGGGCCAGAAAAAGATCACCCGCCTGCCGCAGCGTTCTGCGATCGTGGCGTTTTCGGCCGACGAGGTTTATGCGATCGCCGAGCTCATTCGCCGTCAGCGCGGCGGCGCGGCGGTGGTGCTCGGGGCACTCAGCCCCCGCACCCGCAATGCGCAGGTCGGCCTCTACCAGTCCGGCGACGTCGAATATCTCGTCGCGACGGATGCGATCGGCATGGGTCTCAACCTCGATGTCGATCACGTGGCGTTCGCCCAGGATCGCAAATTCGACGGTTACCAGTTCCGCAGCCTCAATCCGGCCGAGCTTGCGCAGATCGCCGGACGCGCCGGGCGGCATGTGCGGGATGGGACATTCGGCGTGACCGGCCAGGTCGCGCCTTTCGAAGACGAGTTGGTCGAGCGAATCGAAAGCCACCACTTCGATCCGGTCAAAGTGCTGCAGTGGCGGTCGAAAAACCTCGATTTTTCGTCGCTCAAAGCCCTGCGGGAAAGCCTGGATGCTGCGCCGACCCTTCTGGGCTTGACGCGGGCGCTTCCTGCGACCGACAGCCAAGCCTTTGATTATCTTTCGCGTTATCCCGAAATCAAGGACATAGCGACCACCCCGCAGCGGGTCGAAAAACTCTGGGAGGCCTGTGCCCTGCCAGACTACCGACGAATTGCGCCGGCGCAGCACGCCGACCTTATTTCGACTCTTTTTTCCGATCTTGTGCGCTTCGGGACGGTGAACGAAGAATTCATGGCGGAACAGGTCCGCCGCGCCGACCGCACCGATGGTGAAATCGACACATTGTCGGCCCGCATAGCGCAGATCCGGACCTGGACCTACGTCTCTAATCGCCCTGGTTGGCTTGCCGATCCGACACACTGGCAAGAAAAGACACGGGAAATAGAGGATAGGTTATCGGACGCGCTACATGAAAGGTTGACGAAACGCTTTGTTGATCGCAGGACATCTGTGCTCATGAAGCGCCTGAGAGAGAATGCGATGCTGGAAGCTGAAATCAGTGTGAATGGCGATGTCTTTGTAGAGGGACATCACGTCGGGCAATTGGCCGGTTTCCGGTTCACGCCCGTTTCGGGAACCGAGGGGCCCGACGCCAAGGCGGTGCAAGGTGCCGCCCAGAAAGCGCTGGCGCTCGAATTCGAGGCGCGGGCGGCAAGGCTTTATGCATCGGGCAATAACGACCTGGCGGTCGGATCCGATGGTTTCGTGCGCTGGCTCGGCGAGCCTATCGCCCGTCTTGCGGCGAGCGACCATGTCATGCGTCCGCGCGTCATCCTGCTTGCCGACGAGCAGCTGACCGGTCATGCCCGCGAACATGTGCTCGCCCGTCTCGAGCGTTTCGTCAATCATCACATCGCGACGGTTTTGAAGCCGCTCGACGATCTGTCGCGTGCTGAAGACCTTCAGGGCCTCGCCAAGGGGCTCGCCTTCCAGCTCGTCGAAAACCTCGGCGTGCTGTTCAGGCGCGACGTGGCCGACGACGTGAAGTCGCTCGATCAGGATGCGCGCGCTTCGATGCGTCGCTACGGCATCCGTTTCGGCGCCTATCACGTGTTCATGCCCCTGCTTCTGAAGCCGGCACCGGCCGAGCTCATCACGCTGCTCTGGGCGCTGGGGAACGACGGTCTCGACAAGCCCGGCTATGGCGATCTCATTCCGGCTCTGGCCGCGGGGCGCACGTCGGTCGTCGCCGATCCGACATTCGAGAGGATGTTCTACAAACTCGCGGGTTTCCGTTTCCTCGGCAAGCGCGCCGTGCGTATCGACATTCTGGAGCGCCTTGCCGATCTCATCCGTCCGCTCCTGCAGTGGAAACCTGGCTCGACGCCGCGTCCGGAAGGCGCGTATGACGGGCGCCGCTTCACGGCCACGACCGCCATGCTCTCCATTCTCGGCGCTACGCCGGACGATATGGAAGAAATCCTCAAGGGTCTCGGGTATCGGGCCGACGCCGTGAAGGCGGAAGAGGCACAGGCATTTCTCGCAGGCCACGATGCAAGTTCCGTGAACGCCGCGGCTGCTCCGGCTTCGGCAGGAGATGCACCGGAAGTCTCCGAAACAGATGACGCCGATGCGAGTGACGCTCCGGTCGAGACTGCAACGGAAGCCGCTCCGGCCGAAAATGCGACGGAAACAGCTCCCATCGAGGCCGTGGCCGAGGCTGCGCCGGCTGAGACGGCTACCGCAGAACCGGTTGCTTCGGAAGAAGCTCCCGCGGAGCAGGCTCCGGCTGGCGACGTGACCGACGAGGCAAAGTCTGCCGAGGCTGGAGAGCCGAAGCCGGTCCTGTTGTGGCGCCCGGGCGGCGGCCGTGAAAACAACCAGCGTGGCGGACGTCCGCAACACGGCGATCGTCGTGGTCACGGCGGCCAACGCAATAACGCCCCTGGCGAGGCGGGTCAGCCGGCCCAGGGTCGTCGTGATGACCGTCGCGACAACGGCGGCGAGCGGCGTGAGGCACGTCCGAACGGCGAACGCAGCGGGGGTGACCGCAGGGACGGCAGCAAGCCGAACCGCGACAACAATCGCCGGCCGGACAACAATAACAACAGCAGCAATAACAATAACCGCGGGGGCGATCGCCCGAACCGTGGGGAGCGCCACGAAGGCGGTCCTCGCCCGGACCGCAACGACCGCGGCAAAGGGCCGCAGCCGGCTCGCTTCGAGGCAAAGCCGCCACGCAAGGAAAAGCCGCTCGATCCGGATTCGCCCTTTGCAAAGCTTGCAGCTCTCAAGGAGCAGATGAAGAAGTAAGGCCCATGACGGAAAAACAGCCACAATCCGGTTCGCGCCAGCGCATCGACAAGTGGCTGTTTTTTGCCCGCATGGCAAAGTCCCGGTCGATTGCCCAGGATCTCATCCGCTCCAACCACGTGCGGGTGAACGGCGATCTGGTGTCCCAGCCGAGCTCCCAGGTGAAGCCGGGTGACCGCATCGATCTCAAGCTTGAGCGTCGCGATCTCGTGCTGGTGGTGAAGACCGGCGGGGAGAGGCGAGGGCCTTTCGAGGAGGCTCGGCTGCTCTATGAAGATCTCAGTCCTCCTCCCGAAGAGACCAAAAGGCTGACGCTGTTCGAACAGGCGCAGCGCGCGCAGGGAAGCGGGCGACCGACCAAGAAGGAGCGCCGGGAGACCGATCGGCTGTTTCCGGGGATCGACGCGGACCTAGATTAGAAAAAACGACCCGCTACGTTTGGGTTTTCAGCACGGATATCCTTGCTAAGCAAAGCCAAAGGCTTTACCTGACTGTCGAAAAGCCGGATCGCCTACCTCCTGTCATTTTCGCAGTTGGGTTTTCGCCTCTCCCGGCTTTCCGGTGTGCCGGCGCTCCTCATCCGTCGACGTGCCGCTGATCCGCGATGGTTCCTGGAGTGCCGCATGACGTATGTCGTGACCGACAATTGTATCCGCTGCAAATATACCGACTGCGTCGAGGTCTGCCCGGTCGACTGTTTTTATGAAGGTGAAAACTTCCTCGTCATCCATCCCGACGAGTGCATCGACTGCGGCGTCTGCGAACCGGAATGTCCTGCCGAGGCGATCAAGCCGGATACGGAACCGGGTCTCGACAAATGGCTCAAGATCAATACGGAATTCGCTCAGATGTGGCCCAACATCACGGTCAAGCGCGACGCGCTGCCCGAGGCCAAAGAGATGGATGGGGTCGCCAACAAATACGAGCAGTATTTCTCAGCCGAACCCGGCAAGGGCGATTGAGATTTGCCGTGACGGCATGGCTCGGAGCCGTTTCGAATCGCTTTGCCTTTTTGTTGGGCAGAGCGTGGATAAAGCGCTCTGTGCACGTGCAAAAGCAAATTATTGATTTCCGCACTTTTTTGTGGTAGACAACAAGAACTGTTCCACAAGGCGGCACGTGTGTGCCCAAAAAACATCACGAAAGCAACAGACCACCCAAAGCGCGGTTTCCGTGACATTGCAACGCTTGAATGTTGTCGGTCGCAGTTCGCGAAGGGGTGTTTTTTCGCTCGCGTTGGTCGGACCAGTATGGAGTGACCCGACGGTTTCCCCCGTCTCATCCGGGCCTGACAGACCCGGTTCCCCCGACCCGACAACGGGTGAGTAACAGGGAGTTTGTGAAACGAATGACGACTCAGCAGAAAAAGACTTCTCCCGCACGCCAGGGCTTCAAGACTGGTGAATCGATTGTATACCCCGCTCATGGCGTAGGCACTATCTCTGCGATTGAAGAGCAGGAAGTTGCCGGCATGAAGCTCGAGCTTTTCGTAATCGATTTCGAAAAGGACAAGATGCGCCTCAAGGTGCCGGTCGCAAAGGCCGTCAGCATCGGCATGCGCAAGCTGTCCGAAACGGATTTTGTCGAACGCGCTCTCAAGGTTGTTCAAGGCAAGGCCCGCGTGAAGCGCACCATGTGGTCGCGCCGCGCCCAGGAATATGATGCAAAGATCAATTCCGGCGATCTGATTTCGATCGCGGAAGTGGTTCGCGACCTCTATCGCGCCGAAAACCAGCCGGAACAATCCTATTCCGAGCGCCAGCTTTACGAAGCTGCCCTCGACCGCATGGCTCGTGAAATCGCTGCCGTGAACAAGATGTCCGAAACTGAAGCCGTCCGCCTTATCGAGGTCAATCTCGCCAAGGGCCCCAAGCGCGGCAAGAACGTCGAGGAAGATGAGGCGCAGGAAGAAGCGGCCTGATCATCCCACCATAATTCTCTCAAAAACCCGGCCTTCGAGCCGGGTTTTTTATTGGAACTTTTTGCCTGCCTCCGCGTTAACCCGCCGGAACGGCGAACTGATGTGCGTCGGTTTGCGTTCGGACAGCTAAGTGCGGGGCGGAAGATCGGTCTATCGAGCCGATGTGAATCCCCGGCAGAACTCAAGACGAGGGGAGCAAAGGCGGCAGGAATATCACCCATCATCGTTCGGGCTTGTCGCGTGCACGGTGTTTTCGGTTTGTGCCTCGCTGTCTTTGTCGGATCAGACCGTTCACGGAGAACACCATGACAGCCATGTCCGCAGACCGCACGATGATCAAGATAGCAATGTCCGCTCCATATCTCGCCCGGGAGGAGGAGCGCGATCTGGCGGTCCGCTGGAAGGACGATCAGGACCAGGATGCCCGAAACCAGATTGCCCTTGCGCATATGCGTCTGGTTATCGCCATGGCTTCGAAGTTTCGTGGCTTCGGTTTGCCGATGAGCGACCTCGTACAGGAAGGCTATGTAGGGCTGCTCGAAGCGGCGGCAAGGTTTGAACCGGCTCGCGATGTGCGTTTTTCCACTTATGCCAGCTGGTGGATCCGCGCTTCGATGCAGGATTATATTCTTCGGAACTGGTCGATCGTGCGGGGCGGCACCAGTTCGGCGCAGAAAGCGCTGTTCTTCAATCTCCGCCGGCTGCGCGCCAAGCTCGCCCGCGGCGATTCCAATCTCACTGCCCGTGCCATTCACGAAGAGATCGCAGTGGCGCTCGGCGTCAGCGTCGCCGATGTCCAGACCATGGATGCCCGGCTTTCCGGCAATGATTCTTCGCTGCAGGCGCCGTCGATCGCCGGCGATGCGGATAGCGGCGAACGGCTCGACATGCTTGCCAGCGCCGAGCCGCTGCCGGACGAACAGGTCTCCGGGATGATCGACGGCGAGCGCCGCCTGAAATGGCTGCAGGGCGCGCTCACCAAGCTCAACGACAGGGAGAAGAAGATTATCCGCGCTCGGCGTCTGACCGACGATGGCGCGACGCTCGAAGCGTTAGGGGCGGAGCTCGGTATCTCCAAGGAACGCGTGCGGCAGATCGAAAGCCGGGCGATCGAAAAGCTCAAGTCGGCGCTGGTTTCAGCCAATCCGCAGATGGCTGCGGCCGCCTGCTAAGGCGACCTCTCACCCTCATTCCGCGATGATCTTGAACTTCTGGCCGGGCGAGATCGTCGCGCCGACCGGCAATGCATTAATCAGCTTGAAAAGATCGAGCTTGCGATCCGTACCCATCATGCGGGCCGAAAGCGAAGCGACGGTATCGTCCTTGGTCGCTGTGACGATCCGTATCCTCAGCGGCTTCAATGCTGCTATTTCCTGAGGTGTCATTTTGCGGAAGGTCGAGCGCAACGTTTCGGCGGCCGTCGCGAGTGCCGGGCTTCCTTTCGGTACTGCCGTCAGGAAACGGAAAATCTGAGTGTCGACGCGGATGACGGTCACGTCGAAATCCCAGCGTTCGGCGGAAGCCCGCGCGGTCGCCGCGGGCATGCCATTCACCTGGATCTCGCGCACCGTTTCCGGCTGCAGGCCGGCGACCCAGCCGCTCGTCAGATAATTCGACAGGTTATCGTTATCGCCGGCGGCGACGCCGTCGAAACGGATCGCCGTCTCGCCAGGGCCGGTCGCGAGGACTGCTTCCACCTTGTTGTCGATACGGAAATCCGGCGGCACGTCGAAACGGATGCCAAGGTTACCGTGCATAAAAGTCTGGCCGCGGACATAACCTTCCTGCGGGCTGTCGCCGTAAAGCAGGCCATCGATGCCGGCGATGTAATAATCGCGGCCCTTGTCGCCGACGGTGCCTTCCTGACCGAAATTACGGGCATGGCGGCGGGCAAGATCGACACGCTGGGCGGAGTTCGGGTGGCTCGACAGGAAGTCGAGGCTCTGGTCGTTGTCCGGGTCGACCGCAGAATAGCGGGCATAGGCCGCCATCGAATCCAGGAAACGTGCCGCGGCATAGGGGTCGTAACCGGCTTCGCCGAGCATCCGCACGCCGATCACATCGGCCTGCAGTTCCTGCTGGCGCGAGAAGGCGGCGAGCCTGAGCTTGCCGCGGGCAAGCGCCTGTTTCCCGGCAAGATCGCTGGAGAGGACTTCGGCGACGACGCGGCTCGCAATCACTTCCGCCTCTTCGCGGCGCTGGCGTTCGATGCCGTGGTTTGCAGTGACGTGGCCCATCTCATGGGAAAGCACGGCCGCGACTTCCGATGCATCATTGGCAAGCGCCAGAAGGCCGCGCGTCACGTAGAGATAACCGCCCGGCAGCGCGAAAGCGTTGATCGCCGGCGAATTCAGGATGGTGATGCGGAAGGACTGGTTGGGGTTTTCCGAAACTGCCGTCAGCGCGCCGGCAATGCGGGCGACCAGCCGCTCGGTCTTGGCGTCGCGATATTCGCCGCCGTAGCTTGCGACGATACGCGGATGCTCGCGCGCCCCCATCTGAGCCCGCGGATCGTTCTTCTGTACCTCGTCGACGATCTGTGGCGAGTCGGAGGGAGAGACATTCGGAGTATAGGCCTGATCGAAGAGCGACTGGCAGCCGGAAAGGACCGCACCGCTGAACAGCAGGGCGCCCACGGTCCGCCAACCGGGCAGCGCACGGACAATCGTCCAGACAGCCGGGATCGCCGTGTCGCGCCTCATCGTCCTCGTCTTCCGCACCATCATTCCCAAGGTCCGCCATCCAGCTTGGCTGAGGTCCTCTCGATCCAAGCTGGCTCCTTCTCTATGTCGCTTAGCGATTTTCGCGTCGAATGCACAGATGCTCTTATTGAAATATGCCTTGCTGGTGCGTTTGCAATGAAAATCCCCGCTGCCTTTCCGCGATGCCATCGTGGCACGTCCAAATTGTGGCGAGTTCTATAACGGTCCGGCAGCGCTCGTCGCCAAACGTGATCACGAAAATAGTGACTTGCAAATTGCAAGTTACATATGCCACAAGGCTGCGTCTCGCCGGGGAAGAAACCCATGAAACGAACAGGTCCTATCGATACCGGATGCCCGGTGTTGCGCAGTCTCAAACACGTCGGCGAGGTCTGGAGCTTCCTGATCCTGCGCGATGCACTGGCAGGTGCAACACGTTTCGACGAATTCCAGCGCAACCTCGATATTGCCCCGAACATCCTGACCAGCCGGCTGAAGTCGCTCGTCGAATCCGGGCTGATGGAACGGCGGCGCTATTCCGAACGGCCGCCGCGGGACGAATACCACCTCACGCAGCGCGGCCGCAACTTCAAGCCTGTGGTGCAGGCGCTGCTTGTCTTCGGAAACCAGCATTTCGCGCCGGAGGGCGAAAGCGTGGTGATCGTCAACAGGGAGACCGGCGAGCAGGCCGAACCGGTGATGATCGACCGCCGCAGCGGCCGGCCGCTGAGCGATCCGGTCTTCACCAGCGTGGCCGGCCCGGCGGCGAGCGAGCGCATCCGCCGTCGTTATCGATCCGTGAACCAGTTATTGCCACATAGAGAGGCTGATCGATGAGTGCCGTGACCACCGAAGCCGTCGAGGCGGCGCCTACCTTCGACGACGCCACCGCGGCGCCGATCAATCCGCGGACCCGGGAGCTGCTGCAGGATCCGATCCTGCCGATGCTGATCCGGCTCGCATGGCCGAATATCCTGATCATGCTCGCCCAGGCCTCGACCGGTCTCATCGAAACCTGGTGGGTTTCGCATATGGGCACCGCGGCGCTGGCGGGCATGGCCCTCGTCTTTCCGGCCGTGATGCTGATGCAGATGATGTCTGCCGGCGGTTTCGGCGGGGCGATCTCGTCTGCCATCGCCCGTGCGCTCGGCAGCGGCCGGCGCGGGGATGCCGACCTGCTTGCCTGGCATGCCGTCGTCGTCAATGTCCTGCTCGGACTGCTGTTTTCGGCGATCATGCTCGCCTATGGCCGGCCGATCTATCGGGCGCTCGGCGGCGAGGGGCCGGAACTCGAGGCGGCCCTCATCTATTCCAACGTGGTATTCGGCGGCATGATCTTCGTCTGGCTGATGAACGGCCTGGCGAGCGTGGTGCGCGGCACGGGCAATATGCTGTTCCCGGCGCTGGTTACCTGTGTCGGTGCCGCACTCCTCGTGCCCGTATCGCCGCTTCTCATTTTCGGCTTCGGTCCGTTCCAGGGGCTCGGCATCGCCGGCGGCGGTCTGGCCCTGGTGCTCTACAGTTTCGGCAGCACCGCGGTGCTTGCCTGGTACATCCTCTCCGGCCGCAATCTCGTGCGCTTCGGCGTCGGTCCGCTCCGCTGGACGATGTTCCGGGATATCGTCCGCCTCGGCGCTGCCGCGGCGATCAATTCCGTTCTCACCAATGTGACCATCGGCATCGCCACGGCTCTGGTCGCGACCAAGGCGGGTGTTTCGGCAGTGGCTGGGTTCGGTACCGGCGCGAGGCTCGAATATCTGCTGATTCCGGTAATCTTCGGCATCGGTGCGCCGATGGTGGCGCTTGTTGGCACCAACATGGGCGCCGGCCAGAAAGACCGGGCGATGCGCATCGCGTTCACCGGTGCTGCGATCGCTTTCGTCATCACCGAAGTGATCGGCCTGATCGCGGCGATCTTCCCCGTCGCGTGGATTTCGCTGTTCAGCGAGGAGCATGGAGCGATAGATGCGGGAGTCGCCTATCTGCAGATCGTCGGGCCGGTTTATGGTTTCTTCGGCGGCGGGCTGGCGCTCTATTTCGCCTCTCAAGGCGCGGGCCAGCTACTCTGGCCACTTGCCTGCGGTTTTCTGAGACTCGCCATTGCAGGTCTCGGGGGCTGGCTGGCGCTGGAATTTACCGGATCGCTCAACGGTTTGTTCTTCGCGCTGGCAGTTGGTCTGGTTGCCTATGGCGGGATCCTGTTCCTCGCCATCCGCTCCGGTGTCTGGTTCCGCGGAAAGGCCGCCTGATCAGCCGGAAAGAAATTCGGCGAGTGCGGGAATATCGCGCCGGGCGAGGAATTCCTCGGCCGGCGCCTGCAGCAGGATCTGGCCGTGGTCGATGAAGATCGCATGGTCGGCCAATCGGCCCACCTCATCCGGGTCGTGGGTCACGATCAGCACCGTATTGCCCGTCTCGCGATGCAGGTCGATGAGCAGGCTGGCCATCGAAAGCCGGAGGCCGGGATCGAGTGCGGCGAATGGCTCATCCATCAGCAGAACCGGTTTTTTGCGCACCAGAGCCCGGGCGAACGCGGCACGCTGCCTTTCGCCGCCGGAAAGCGTCCCCGGCGTCCGTTTTTCAAAGCCGCTCAAGCCCACGCGTTCCAGCGCCTGCGATATCGCGGCCCGGTCACTGCCGGAAAGCTTCAGCGACGGGCTGATGCCGAGGCCGATATTGGTGGCGAGGTTCAGATGGGCGAAGAGGTTATTATCCTGAAAGACCAGCGATACGGGACGCTCGGAGGGATGTTTCTCCGTCACGTCCTCGCCGGCGATCAGGATACGGCCGCGATCGGGCGTCCCGAAGCCGGCAACGAGGTTGAGGAAGGTCGATTTGCCGGAGCCGGATGGGCCGGTAATCGCCGTCACGGCGCCGGCTGGCAAAGCACAGTCGAGGTGGAGTTCCTTGGTGCCGAGCTTCAACTCAACCTTGTCCAGCGTGATGCCGTCAGTCATGGCTCGTTTCCTTGCGGCCAGCCGTGCCGATCATCGTCAGCGCCAGGCAGATGATGCCGAGGATGAGCGCCAGTCCGTCCGCGTCATTGGTTCGATAGCTGGATAGCCGGCTATAGACAAGCCAGGGGAGGGTGGTGAGCTCGCTGGAGCCGAACAGCGCCACCGCGCCGAGATCGCCCAGCGACAGCGCCATGGCGAAGGACAGCGCCGTCAGCAGCGGCCTTGCCAGAACCGGCAGGTCGATCCTCCATGCCCGTGAAAAGCCGGAGAGGCCGAGGCTTGCCGACAGCCTGCCTGTCCGCTTGCGGTGTGTTTCGACGGCCGGGGCCAAAACGCGCATCACGAAGGGAAGCGCCATCAGCATGTTGATGATCGCCACCAGTGCCGGGGCGAAGCGCGCCACATCGCCGAACGGGCGCAGCATCAGGAACCAGCCGGTACCGAGCACGACCGGCGGAACGAGCAGCACCAGCGAGGACATCCCACCCAAGGACAGGGAAAACGCCCTGGCAGTTCCGGCGGGCCTCTTCATGTCGGCTATTGCCCCGCGTCCGGCAATGATAGCCAGGGAGGTCAGGACGGCAAGCAGGCCTGCGGAAAGCGCGATCGTGAAACTGGTCCAGGCGGCGCGCAGGAAGGCGGGGCTGGTGGCGAGGCTCCAGAGATTGGCCTGGGCGCCGGCACCGACGATCGAGGCAAGCGGCAGGATCAGGAATATCGTTGCAAGCAGGATAGACAGCACATCCCAAAGCCGTGCGGGCAAGGTCCGGCCATCGAACCGGCGTGTCGCCCGGCCGGCCGTGATGCCAGCGTCGTCAGGGGCTGGAAAAAGCGAAATCCCAATCAGGATCAGCGCCGTAATGCCGATCTGCAGCAGCGACAGCGCTATGGCGCGGGGCGGATCGAAATCGAAACGCAGCGACTGGTAGATCGCCACTTCGAGCGTGGTCGCAGCCGGCCCGCCGCCGAGCACCAGGACGAGCGTGAAGCTCGTGGCGCACAACATGAAGATCAGGCCGGCAATGCCGGGGATGACGCGGCGGGCCGCCGGCCACTCGATGAAACGGAAAACAGAGAAGGGCTTCATCCCGAGGCTGGAGGAGAGCAGCCAGTATTCCGCCGGCAGGCGCTCCAGCGCGGCAAGCAGCAGCCGCGCGGCGAGCGGCAGGTTGAAGAACACATGTGCCAGCAATATGCCGGAAAGCCCATAAATGCTGACCGGCTGTTCGAAACCAAGCTTCAATAGTAGGCTGTTCATCACCCCTTGCCGGCCCCAGATGCCGATCAGGCCGAGCGCGCCGATCAGCACCGGCAGGCCCATCGGCAATGCCATGAGCCGGATGACCCATACACGGCCAGGAAAGCGCGGGCGGCGGGCAAGCGCGAGTGCGACGGGAAGGGCGAAGACGACCGATAGCAGCGTCGAAAGAACCGCCTGCAGCAGGGTGAAGTGCAGGATCCGCCAGGTATAGGCGGTGAACAGCCGGCTTTGGGTGTTGCCGGCGTCCCAGGAGAGAAGGGCGGCAACCGCGATGCCGACGAAGAGGGCGATGCCGGCGAGGCTCAGCAGCCCCCAGCCTATCCCGCGTCTCCGCTCGGCCCTCGTCAGCATCGGATCAGTTCAGGCTCATGGCGGTCAGCCACTCGTCGATCCAGGCCTGCCGGTTCTTGGCCACCTCCTCCGACCCCATCAGGAAAGTTTTCGTTGGCTGCACCAGTTTGTTGAACGCATCCGGTAGCGGCTGGGAGGTCTTGACGGCCGGCATCATCCAGTTGGTGGTCGGGATGACGTCCTGGAAGGCCGGCGAGACCATGAACTTCAGGAACTGTTTCGCCAGGTCCTTTTCATTCGCCCCCTTCAGCATGCCGGCGACCTCGATCTGGATATAGTGGCCTTCGGAGAAGGAGGCGGCCTGATAGCGGTCCGTCTTCTCCTCGACCATGTGATAGGCGGGCGAGGTCGTGTAGGAAAATACCATCGGCACTTCGCCCTTGGTGAACAGGCCATAGGCCTCCGACCAGCCGGGCGTGACGGTGAGCACGCGTTTCCTGAGCTTCGCCCAAGCCTCTGGCGCCTGGTCACCATAGACCGATTTCACCCACAGCAGCAGGCCGAGACCGGGGGTCGAGGTGCGCGGGTCCTCGATGGCGATCTTCTGCGCCGGATCGCCGTCCACCAGTTCCTTGAGGCTTTTCGGCGGGTTCTTCATCGCCTGCATATCGTAGACAACGGCGAAATGGCCGTAATCGTAGGGGATGAACGTGTCGTCGCTGTAATTGCCGGGGACCTTGGCGGCCGAGACGTCGAGCCCGTGCGGCTCGAACAGACCGGTCGCCTTCGCCTCGGAGATCAGGTTGGTATCGAGGCCGAGCGCGATATCGGCCTCGGTGCCTTTGCCTTCCAGCTTCAGCCGCGTGAGAAGTGCCACGCCATCGGCGACACCGACGAAATTGAGCTTGCAGGCGCAGGTCTTTTCGAACGCCTCTTTCACCTTGGGACCCGGGCTCCAATCGGAGATGAAGCTCTCGTAGGTGTAGACGGTCAGCGTCTTTTGCTGCGCTTCGGCCGGCGCGGAAAGGGAAAGGGCGGCAGCGGCCGCGAATATTGAAAGAATGGTCCCACGCATCAGCGTCTCCTCGTTTGGTGACAAAGGGGAATAGGCGCTGATGAAGAGCCGTCTAATCCCTCCGCCGGTGTTAACCGGATCAGGTTCCGCGGGTTGGCCAGAGGCCTCTCAGCCGCACGAAAACGTGCGGCACCCCGTTAGAGCAGGATCAGATTTAGCGGCGAGGCGAATGGCTGGCAAGAGGCGGTCTGCGGCCGGCTCAAGGCGCATTCGGCGGGAGCACCATGGCTCAGTGGTTTTGCGGAAACACTTTCAGTTCACGCGGGACGATGGCCATGCCGCCGAGCCGGTTGGCGACGGCGTAGTCGATCGTCTTCTCGACTACGTCAGGCATAACCGGTTTGGTGAGGACGCCGAGCGAGCCTTTGACACCGTCCTCCACATCCTCCGGATTACCGGTCATGAAGACGACGGTGATGCCATATTGCTCGGCAAGCTCCCGGCCGATCTCCGGACCGGTCCGGCCGTCCGAAAGATTGACGTCGACCAGGGCGATATCGGCATAGGCGGCGAGCGCCAGGGCATGTTTGCGGGCATTGGCAAAACCGGCGACTTTCAGGCCCATGGCTTCGATCGTCTCGGCAACATCGAGCGCGATCAGAAACTCGTCTTCGACAATCATAACTCTTTGATTCATCGCCTCAGTGGCCAGCCGACGACGCGTAACATTTGTCAGCATTGGATGTCCCCATTCGGTTGATCGGTTCCTGGCAGGCCGATCCGTCCCCGGGACATTTCGACCACTACTCACACCCCAGAACGCCCCGGGACATCATATGTTCCGCTCCGCGACAAATATTTTTTCAGCTAACTATCTGTTAAGCTTAACAAATCGCAAACTAGCCTTCAATTTCCTCACGCAGCATCTCAAGTTCCAGCCATTCTTCTTCCATTTTGCTGATACTTTGGCGCAGCTTTTCCATCTCCGCAGCCAGCGTGTTGAAGGCGGCGGGATCCTTGGTGAAGAGGTTGGGATCGGCCATTTTCTTCTCGCGGGCGGCGATCTCGGCCTCGGCCTTCGCCATTTCCTTAGGCAGGTTCTCGAGCGCGAATTTCTGCTTGAAGGAAAGCTTGCCTTTGCCCTTGGGCGTGCCGGAAACCGATGCCGCGGTATCGGTTTTTGCCCTGTCAGCTTTTTCCGTGCGGCGCCTTTCCTCCAGCGCACCCTTCCGCTGCGCCAGCATATCCGTGTAGCCGCCGGCATATTCGATCCAGCGGCCGTCCGGAGCGTCCGGATTTGCGGGCGCGATGGTAGAGGTCACGGTGCGGTCGAGAAAGTCGCGGTCGTGGCTCACGAGGATGACGGTGCCGGTATAGCCGGCGACGATTTCCTGCAGCAGGTCCAGCGTCTCGATGTCGAGGTCGTTGGTCGGTTCGTCCAGTATCAGGAGGTTGGAAGGCCGCGCCATGATGCGGGCGAGCATCAGCCGGGCGCGCTCGCCGCCCGACAGGTTCTTGATCGGCGTCCTGATCTGCTCCGGCTGGAACAGGAAGTCCTTCATGTAACCTGCGACATGCCGCTGCTCGCCGTTGACAAGCAGCGTCTCGCCGCGGCCATCCGTCAGATAGTGGGACAGGGTGTCCTCGGGGTCCAGGTCTTCGCGCTTCTGGTCGAGCGTTGCAATTTCCAGGTTGGTGCCGAGCTTGACGGTGCCGGTGTCGGGCGCCAGCTGGCCGGTCAGCATTTTCAGGAGCGTGGTCTTGCCGGCGCCGTTCGGGCCGACGAGACCGATGCAGTCGCCGCGATGCACGCGGATCGAGAACGGCGCGACGATGATCCGCTCGTCGTAGCTCTTGGTGATGTTTTCGGCCTCGATGACCAGCTTGCCGGATTCACGGCCTTCGCTGACGCTCGCCTGCACCGTGCCCTGCGGTCCCTTGTGGCCGCGGTAATTGCCGCGCATCGTCTGCAACTCGCCGAGGCGGCGCATGTTGCGCTTGCGGCGGGCGGTCACGCCGTAGCGCAGCCAGTGTTCCTCGCGCTCGATCGCCTTGCCGAGCTTGTGCTGCTCCAGCTCTTCCGCCTCCAATACCTCGTCGCGCCAGGCTTCGAATTCGCCGAAACCGCGGTTGAGACGTCGTGATGTACCGCGGTCGAGCCAGACCGTGGCGTTCGAGACCTTTTCGAGGAAACGACGGTCATGCGAGATCACCACGAGCGCGCTTCTCGTCTTGCGCAACTCGTCTTCCAGCCATTCGATAGTCGGCAGGTCAAGGTGGTTGGTGGGCTCGTCGAGCATCAGGATGTCCGGCTCGGGCGCCATGACCCGGGCAAGTGCTGCGCGTCGGGATTCTCCGCCGGAGAGCGTGTTCGGGTGTTCCTGGCCGGTGAGGCCCAGATGTTCGAGCAGGTAGGTGACGCGATAGGGATCGTCGCCCGGGCCGAGGCCCGCTTCGGCATAGGCCTGCACCGTCGAATAATCGGCGAAATCCGGCGCCTGTTCGAGATAACGGATGGTCGAGGAGGGATGGCGGAACACCTCGCCCGACTGGGGCTCGACCATGCCGGCGGCGATCTTCATCAGCGTCGATTTGCCGGAACCGTTGCGGCCGACAAGGCAGATGCGGTCGCCCGGCTCTACCTGCATGCCGGCGCCGGCGAGAAGCGGCGCGCCGCCGAAGCTCAGGAAAATATCGTCAAGTTTCAGAATTGGGGGCGCCAACAGTCAGGCTCCTGTAAAGTCGTGGGGGCGGGCAAGGATCATCGCCCTGCCGCTCTTTAGATGGAATTCTACTGGGCCTTCTGCAACGTTCGAGACGGTGCGCGAAGAGCCGAAGGGAAGTGAGAAGTTGTCGAGCGGATACCGTGCGCCGATGATATCGAGCCCTTCCAGGTCGGAAAAACCTATGACCGAAAACAGCGAACCCTTCGGCAGGTCCAGTGTCCTTGTGCCCGGCAGCAGCGGCACGGCCTCCTCGTCACCCGACGTCAGCAGGATATCGAGGTCGCGTTCGGCCAGGCTCATGGCATGAAAGAGGTGCTGAAGCGCATGGTCGCTGCGCTCGCCACCGAGCGCGCCGGCAAGGATCAGCCTCGTCGCGCCGCGTTCGATCGCTTCCGCCGTCGCGATCTCGCCGTCCGTCTCGTTCTTGGTCGGCGGAAAGGCCTGCCGCTCGACCTGCGGGAACTGCGCGATCAGCGCGGCGTCGGAGGAGTCGAAATCACCGACCCAGAGTTCCGGCTTCACGCCGAGTGCTGCCGCATGGCGCATGCCGCTATCTGCCGCGATGAAGCGGCTGCCGGCGATCGTGTCCCGCAAGCGGTCGGTGACGCGCAAGTTGCCGCCGAGCAGAATGGTGAAGGTCGAATGGGTCATGCGCATTGCCCATAGCGCAAAGCCGGTGGAAAGGGAAAGCTGTTGCACCGCCTCGGGCGAGCTTTTAGTTTGCGGCGCGTTCACCGATCGGGATCACGAGATGCAGTTTCAGGGTACAGCGGACTATATTGCCGACAAGGATCTGATGGTGGCCGTCAATGCTGCGATCCGGCTCGAACGTCCGCTGCTGGTGAAAGGCGAGCCCGGCACCGGCAAGACCGAGCTGGCGCGGCAGGTGGCTGCCGCCCTCGGGCTCGATCTGATCGAGTGGAACATCAAGTCCACCACCAAGGCGCAGCAGGGGCTCTACGAATACGATGCCGTCTCGCGGCTGCGCGACAGCCAGCTCGGCGACGAACGCGTCCATGACGTGGCCAACTATATCCGCCGCGGCAAGCTGTGGCAGGCCTTTGCCGCCGACAGGAAGCTCGTCCTATTGATCGACGAGATCGACAAGGCCGACATCGAGTTCCCGAACGACCTGCTGCAGGAACTCGACCGCATGGAATTCCATGTCTACGAGACCGGTGAAATGGTGCGCGCCAAGGTCCGGCCGATCGTCATCATCACCTCCAACAACGAAAAGGAACTGCCGGACGCCTTCCTGCGCCGCTGTTTCTTCCACTATATCCGCTTCCCGGACGTGGATACGCTCGCCCGCATCGTCGAGGTCCATTATCCCGGCATTAAGCAGACGCTGGTGCGCAATGCGCTCACCCAATTCTACGAAATCCGCGAGATGCCGGGGCTGAAGAAGAAGCCCTCGACCTCCGAAGCGCTCGACTGGATCAGGTTGCTGGTCTCCGACGATGTCGATCCGTCGGACCTGCGCGGCGACGTCAAGAACGCGCTGCCGAAGCTGCATGGCGCTCTCCTCAAGAACGAGCAGGACGTGCATCTCTTCGAGCGGATGGCCTTCATGGCGCGGCGGGAGCGCTGAGCGGAAGATTATGCTCCCATTGACGCCGGTCGTAGCAAGGCGTATTTGAACTCCCGAGAATTCGTGGTGATTTGGCCGGCCGGCTTGCAGCCACGTTAAAAAAGTCGCTAAAGGGCCGCGAGAAGATGTCTTCCCACGGACCGGTCGCGATTTATCTTGCCGCCGGTTTTATTTTTGTTGGGTTGAGACATGCCGATCAAGATTCCCGATACGCTGCCCGCATACAGCACCCTCGTTTCCGAGGGCGTCCGGGTGATGACCGAAACCATGGCGGTGCGGCAGGACATTCGTCCGCTGCAGATCGGGCTGCTCAACCTCATGCCGAACAAGATCAAGACCGAGCTGCAGATGGCGCGCCTCGTCGGCGCCTCGCCGCTGCAGGTCGAATTCTCGCTGATCCGCGTCGGCGGCCACAAGGCCAAGAACACGTCGGAGGATCATCTCCTTTCCTTCTATGAAACATGGGAAGAGGTGAAGCACCGCAAGTTCGACGGTTTCATCATCACCGGCGCGCCGATCGAGATGCTTCCCTTCGAGGACGTCACTTATTGGGACGAGATGAGACAAATCCTCGACTGGACCGCGACCAACGTGCATTCGACCATGAATGTCTGCTGGGGCGCGATGGCAGCGATCTACCATTTCCATGGCGTGCCGAAATACGAGCTCAAGGAAAAGGCGTTCGGCGTCTATCGCCACCGCAATCTCGTGCCGTCCTCGATCTATCTCAACGGTTTTTCGGACGATTTTCAGGTTCCGGTATCGCGCTGGACGGAAGTCCGCCGCGCCGACATCGAGAAGAACCCCAACCTCGAAATCTTGATGGAATCCGAGGAAATGGGTATCTGCCTGGTGCACGAGAAGGCCGGCAAGCGGCTCTATATGTTCAACCATGTGGAATACGACTCCACCTCGCTGGCTGACGAGTATTTCCGGGACGTCAATGCCGGCGTACCGATCAGGATGCCGCATAACTACTTCCCGCATAACGACGACACGCTGACGCCCTTGAACCGTTGGCGCAGCCATGCACATCTTCTGTTCGGCAACTGGATCAACGAGATCTACCAGACCACCCCCTATGATCCGGAGAAGATCGGTACTGAGTAGGTTTTCGACGCGATGTTCATTCCCTTCTTCCTTCACCTCAAAGAAGCGAAGATCCCGGTAACACTCCGGGAATTCCTCGACCTTCTGGAAGGGGTGGAAGAAGGGATCGCGGATTTCGATGTCGAGGCCTTCTATTTCCTCGCCCGCACGGCGCTGGTGAAGGACGAGCGGCATATCGACAAGTTCGACCGGGTCTTTTCGTCCTATTTCCGCGGGCTGGAAATGGTCTCCGGGGAGCCTGGCCTGGATGTCGCCAGCATTCCCGAAGAATGGCTGCGCAAACTCACCGAAAAGCATCTGACCGACGAAGAGAAGAAGCTCGTCGAGTCGCTCGGCGGGTTCGAGAAGCTGATGGAGACCCTGCGCCAGCGGCTCGAGGAGCAGAAGGGTCGGCATCAGGGCGGCTCGAAATGGATCGGCACCGGCGGCACGTCACCTTTCGGCGCTTATGGCTATAATCCGGAAGGCGTGCGGATCGGCCAGGACCAGTCCCGCCACCGCCGGGCGGTAAAAGTGTGGGACAAGCGGGAGTTTGCCGATTTCGACGACAAGGTTGAGCTCGGCACCCGCAACATCAAGCTGGCTCTGAAGCGGCTGCGCCGCTGGGTGCGGGAAGGGGCGGTCGAGGAGTTCGATCTGCCGGGCACGATCCGCTCTACGGCCGAGCACGGTTATCTCGACGTCCAGACCCGGCCGGAACGGCGCAACGCGGTGAAGCTGCTGATGTTCTTCGATGTCGGAGGCTCGATGGACGACCATATCCGGGTGGTCGAAGAACTGTTCTCGGCCGCCCGCGCCGAGTTCAAGCATATGGAGCATTTCTACTTCCACAACTGCCTCTATGAAGGCGTGTGGAAGGAAAACGGCCGGTCGGAGCGGACGCCGACGCTCGATCTGATCCGCAGCTATGGCGCCGACTACAAGGTGATCTTCGTAGGCGATGCGTCGATGAGCCCCTACGAGATCACCCATGCGGGCGGTTCGGTGGAGCACTGGAACCAGGAGCCCGGCGAGTCCTGGATGAGGCGCGTCACCGAGCATTTCCGCCGCTGCGTCTGGCTCAATCCGGTGCCGCAGGATCATTGGAGCCATACGACCTCGATCGGCGTCATGCGGCAACTGATGACCGAGCGCATGTTCTCGCTGACGCTCGGTGGATTGGAACAGGCGACGCGCGCGCTCACGCGATAGAGCCTTTTTTCTTCTCCGCGGCGTTGCGGGCCGCCGCCAAATCGCGCAGGTTGCCGCAAACATATCGGTGGAGGAGCCATCTCATGGCGGATCAGAATTTCGAAGTTTTCGGCACCACGGAAAAGGGCGAAACCGTCTATCGTGTCCGGATTTCAGGCGGCGGGCTCACCGCTAACGTCATCACCTGGGGCGCGGTGATCCAGGACCTCAGGCTCGACGGCCATCAGCCGCCGCTTGTGCTCGGTTTCGAGCGGTTTGAGGACTACCTGAACCATTCCCCATATTTCGGCGCGACGCCCGGCCGTTCGTCCAACCGTATCGGCGGTGGCCGTTTCACGCTGGATGGGAAGCAATATCAGCTGGAACTGAACGAACGGGGCGTGACCCATCTCCATGGCGGCTCGGACGGCATCGGCCGCAGCAACTGGACGATCGTCGAGCATGCTGCCGACAAGGTGGTGCTGCGGATCACCGATCCCGATGGCCGTGCCGGTTATCCGGGAAACTGCACGATCACGGCAACCTACCAACTCAAGAATGACGGCGTTCTTTCCGTCGTCTACCAATCCACCACGGATCAGCCGACGCTCGCCAATATCTGTCAGCATACCTATTTCAATCTCGACGGCCGCGAGGATGCGCTCGATCACGACATCATGATTGCCGCCGACCATGTGCTCGTCTTTGACGACAAGCAGGTCCCGACCGGCGAACTGATGGCGGTCGCGGGCACGCCTTTCGACCTGCGCGACATGGGGCCGATGAAGCGGTTCGACGGCGACGCCCAGGTCCTGTTCGATCATAACTTCTGCCTGTCGCCGGAGCGAACGGCCAAGCGTTCCGTGGCTTTGGCGCGCAGCATCCATTCCGGCGTGTCGATGGAAGTTCGCACCACCGAGCCGGGCGTACAGCTCTATGCGGCCTTCAAGCTGTCGCAGATCCCGGCAGAGGGCCTCGATGGACGCCGGTATGGGGCTTTTGCCGGGTTCTGCCTGGAAACCCAGGTCTGGCCGGATGCCATCAATCACGCCAACTTCCCGAATGCGGTGCTGCGGCCGGGCGAGGTGCTGCTGCAGGAAACGGACTATGTCTTTTCAAAGCAATGACGACGGTGGGCGGCGCCGGAGCCCAGCTCACGCCTCCATGTCAAAATAATTCCCGGCGTTCAGACGGGCTTGCTTCGGTCTCCATGTAAAATCGGTGAGTTCAGTTGTAACTCTACCGCGGCGCACGCCGAAGCAAAGTTATTGCTTCTCGTTTTACATTGTGGAACGCAATGGCATTTTGACATTAGTTAAATTTCAACCGATTTCGACATAGTTTTCTTCAGGATTGGCATTGCCGCCCGCCGGGCGGCTGCCCTCTGCTTTTGCAGGGCGCAATTTCGAGGGACATATGAACGAGATCAGCATCAGGAAGCCATTGTCGAGACGGCTTACCTTCTTCGGTTTTGCAGCGGTGCTTTTCGCGAGCGTGGTAATCGGCTGGCTTGCATGGGAACGCCAGTCGAGCATGACCGAGCAGGCGCTGCAGACCGAGCTTGATAACGATCTCGCGGCAATCCAGGACGACATGGCCGCCCAGGGGCGTGCGGCCTCCGCGCTGGCGCTGACGATCGCCTCCCTGCCGGAAACCTCCCCGCTCATTCTTGCCAACGATCGGCAGGGCGTGCTCTCCCGCTTCGCCAGTCTGAAGAGCGTCAAGGACGCGAGCGGGCTTGAAATGATCACCTTCAGCTCCGCAGCGGCCGATGCGGTTGCCCGCGTGCATGATCCGGATGTCTTCGGCGACAATATCAAGGCGCGCCGCAAGATGGTGGCGACTTCACTGAGCGACAAGAAACTGGTGGTCGGCATCGAGACCGGCCGCACCGCCGTCAGCCTGTTTGCAACCGCCCCGGTCGTCACGGACGGCAAGGTCGTCGGCGTGGTGGATGTCGGGCTTAAGCTCGTCGATGCCTATTTCTCCCGTCTGACCAAGAAAGCGAACGCTTATGTCACGCTCTACACCAAGGGCGCCGACAAGTTCGACAAGCAGGCGTCCACCTATGGCGGCAATCCGATCCTGAGCGGCGCTGAGCTTCAGGAGGCCTATGACAAGGGCTCGGTGCGGCGTTATGCCGATATCGGCGGCAAGCACTATGCCGTCGAGGCGGTGCCGCTCCTCGACTTCTCGGGCGCCAAGGTCGGCGTTCTCGAAATCGCCTCTGATATTACGCCGCTGGTCACGGCCAGCGAGACGGCGCTGTGGATGACCGCACTCGGCACCGTCGTCGTTTCGATCCTGTCGCTGATCGGCTTCCTGATCTTTGCCCGCTCGCTCGGAGGCACGGTCCGTCGCTTGACCGTGACAATGACGAAGCTTGCCGGCGGCGATCTCGGCGCCAAGGTGGAAGGCCAGGAGCGCCAGGACGAGATCGGCGCCATGGCGCGTGCCGTCCAGGTCTTCAAGGCATCCGCCGAGGAGAATGTCCGGCTGGAGCAGCAGGCATCTGAGGCCCGCGAGGCGCAGGAACATCAGCGCCAGCGCCAGTCGGCGATCGACAGTGCCAAGGGCGAGGATCTGCGCGCTTTCGTCCATGCGATCGAGGAGGGCTTCAACCGGCTTGCCGGCGGCGATCTGACGGTCCGCATGGACGGTGCCGTCGCCGCAGAATTCGAGCCGATCCGCGCCAAGTTCAACAGTTCGGTCGGCAATCTCGAGGAGGCGATCGGCTCGGTCGTCGGAGCCGTCGGCACGATCCGCGCGGGTCTGCAGGAAATCTCGATCGCCTCCAACGATCTCGCCAAGCGCACGGAACAGCAGGCCGCAAGCCTTGAAGAGACGGTTGCCGCTCTCGGCCAGGTGACCTCGGCCGTCAACGACAGCGCCAGCGGCGCAAGCCGCGCCCAGGGTGTCGCATCGCTTGCGCAGCAGAAGGCCCAGCGCGGCGGTGAGATCGTCGCCAGTGCGGTCGCCGCCATGGCTGCCATCGAAGGCTCGGCCGAGCAGATCAGCCGGATCATCGGCGTGATCGACGACATCGCCTTTCAGACCAACCTTCTCGCCCTCAACGCAGGGGTCGAAGCCGCCCGCGCCGGCGAGGCCGGTCGCGGGTTCGCAGTCGTCGCCCAGGAAGTCCGCGGGCTCGCCCAGCGTTCGGCCGATGCCGCCAAGGAGATCAAGACGCTGATCTCGACATCGTCCGCGCAGGTCAAGCAGGGCGTCGAGCTCGTCACCGCTTCCGGCAAATCGCTCGACGACATCGTCGGCGAAGTCGCGCAGATGAGCACCTTCGTCAACACGATCAGCTCGAGCACCAGCGAACAGGCGATGAGCCTGCGCGAAGTGGCGGCCTCCGCCGACCAGATGGACAAGGTGACCCAGCAGAACGCCGCGATGGTGGAAGAAACCACCGCCGCTGCCCAGAGCCTGACGCAGGAAACCGACAGCCTCGCCGACATGATGGCGCGCTTCAAGACGAATGGCGGTGCACCTTCCCAGACCTATGCTTCCGGCGGTTATCGCTCGCGTGCGGCCTGATCGGGCTTTTCGGAATTGACGACGCCGCTGGCCGAAAAGCCGGCGGCGTTTTCCGGTCACGTCGGTTGACGGATGCGGCGCAGTTCACCTTCCAGCAGCGTCATGTTCACTGGTTTTCGGATGGTCGTCCGGTTTTTGAAGCCGTGGTGATCGTCGAGCTGCTCGTATCCGGTGCAGAACAGGAAGGGCACGCCATGGGTCTGCAGCCATTCCGCGAACGGATAGACGGGGGTTCCCCCGAGGTTGACATCGAGGACGGCGACGTCGGGAAGCTGCGAGGCGCCGACCAGGCGCATGGCTTCATCGGTAGTTGCCGCTGGTCCGACGACTTCCCAGCCGCGCGATTCAAGCTCGCTGCAGAGCTCCATGGCGATAAGGGTCTCGTCCTCGACGACAAGTATCCGCCCCGCCGAACCGGCCTCAGACGACTTGAGCGCGACCTCCTCGCCGGAAACCGAGCCGGTTGAAATGTCGGGCCGATAGACGGATCGGGGCAGCGTCGCGACCAGGCACATACCGGTTGGCGGCCAGCTGATGTCAAGTTCGCCCGCCAATTGACGGGTGGCGACTTCCATCACCAAGGTTGAGCCGAAGCCCCTGGACTCCGGCTTCTGCACCGCCGGGCCGCCGGTCTCGGTCCAGCGGAGCTCCAGTTCGAAAGACGGCAGGATGCGCCAGGAGACATCGACGCGCCCTTCCGTGACCGACAATGCCCCGTATTTGACGGCGTTGGTGGCAAGCTCGTGGATGAGGAGGCTGACCGGCTGCACTGTATTGGGGGTGAGAGTGACTGAAGGCCCGCCGATCATCAGCTGGTTGACGCTCTGATAGGCCCGGGTTTCCTCGGTGAGGACCGCTGCGAGATCTCCGCCCTCCCACCGGTTCTGGGCGAGCAACGAATGGGCGCGGCTCAGCGCCGAAACGCGGCCTCGAACTGCAACGATGAAGGCCTCCTTGGTTTCGGCACGGGTCAGGGAGACCAGCGCCTGCACCACCGCCAGGGCGTTCTTGGCTCGGTGATCGACCTCGCGGGCCAATAGCTGGCGGGAATCCTCGTTGGCTTTGCGTTCGGTGATGTCGCGCAAGATGACCGTTGCCAGCTTTCCATCGCCAATCTGGACCTGCGAAATCGACGCCTCGACGGGGAATTCCTCGCCATTGGCGCGCAGGCCGCTGATCGCCCCCAATGCGCCCATCCGGCGGTTGGTAACGCCGGTCTCTTTGAAGAGGCGGATATGTTCGCCATGCCCATGCCGAAACCGCTCCGGGATGAAACGTTCGATCGGCGAGCCGATCGCATCTTTGCCGGCGATGCCAAACATGCGCTCGGCGGCCGGGTTGAACAGCACGATTCGCTGACCTTCATCGACGGTAATCAGGGCGTCCATCGCCGATTCCACAATCCCTTCCATGCGTCGCCGGCTTTCGAGCAGAGCATCCTCGGCGGCCTTTCGCTCGGTGATGTCGCGCAGGATGACAGTCGCCAGACGCTCGCCGCCGATCTCGACCTGCGAGATCGACGCCTCGATCGGAAATTCTTGGCCGTCCGCGCGCAGACCGCTGATCGCACCGAGTGATCCCATCTGGCGGGTGGTCACGCCGGTTTCGGTGAAACGATGAATGTGCGCCGCATGGGTCGGACGATGGCGTTCCGGCATGAAACGGGAGATGTGCTGGCCAAGTGCCTCGCTGGCCGGCAGGCCGAACATGCGCTCGGCGGCCGGATTGAACAGGATCACCCGTTGCTCGTCATCGATGGTGATGATCCCGTCCATCGCCGAAGCGACAATGCCCTCGAGCCGTTGCATGGTCTCAACGGCGGTTTTCTGGCTCAGTTTCTGGTGGTGTGGGCGAGATTCCATGACGGCACATCTCCATTCAACCACCGAATCACTGGTGCGATCGCATGAGCGGTTGCAACTAATATGCCATCTCGCGCATTCGGTGAACATGCGGGAATCATTAAATTCATGGGGAAAGGGTAATGGAGGGGCAGGCGCCCGCTTTGCATTTGCGAACGGGGCGACGCTGTCGAGCGCCTTCGCCCTGTGGCCGGGCTGGTAGAGTATAGTCTTGAAAGGAAAATTTGGAGCGGGCGAAGGGATTCGAACCCTCGACCCCAACCTTGGCAAGGTTGTGCTCTACCACTGAGCTACACCCGCTCATCAATCCATCGGTCCGTGGTAGTAAAGCTTGACCGTGGCGTCGTGGCTCGTTGCCGGCGACGGGCGCTATATGGCCCAGTCCTTTTTCAAATGCAACAGGGAAATGACGATTGGCGCCAAGAAAAATTGCGATCCCGTCAAAGCCCTTGCAAACCGCCGGTTCCGGCCGGAACCGGCGGTCGCTTCATTCTCAGGAGGCCGGGCAGGCCGCTCCGGATTTCACCCAGGCGCTGATCAGCTCGCCGAACTGGGCCTGCGTGCCCGGCACCGGTTCCCGCCCTGCACCCGGCTTCCAGCCCCAGCCGACCAGTTCGTCATGCGCCATGTGCTCGGCGATCTGATCCATAGTCTTGCCGCCGTTGCGGGCCGGGTCCTTGATCTGCTGGCAGATCTGGGCGAGCGACTTGCCGACCCAGGCCATTTCGATCGGCGCCAGATGCCAGGCGGGATTGCCCGGTATGCTCTTGATCGTATCGGCCTGGCCGACGACCGGCGTGTTTTCCGCGCTGTGGCAGGTGGTGCACTGCATGCCGGGCAGGCCCATGCCGCCGTCGCCACGGAAGACCGGCGGCTGGTGCGGGTGCATGTTGGCGCCCTGCAGCGGCCGGTCGGTCGCCGGGTGACAGTTGACGCAGCGCGGGTGCTGGATGACCTTGCCCGCCTCCTGGAAGAGCGCCACGGAGCGTTCCCGCTCGTTGGCGATCGACTGGAAGGAAGCGGCGGGCTTCAGCGTCTTGGCGTCGATCTTGGCGTCCTGGGCGACCGAGGCGGGCGACAGCAGCGTGCCGGCGCCCACGAACAGACAGAGGGCGGCCACGCCGGTGGTAGCGAGTTTCCAATTCATCGGGATTTGATCCTCAGGCCGAAACGATGTTGACGATAGGCAGCTGCCGGACCGGTGCTCCGGTCAGGCGCCGCCAGGCATTGGCAACCGCCGGGCCGACGGGCGGCACGCCGGGTTCGCCGACGCCGCTCGGCTTTTCGCTCGACTTGATGATCTCCACCGCCACATCCGGCATCTCGTTGATGCGGATCGACCGGTAGTCGTGGAAGTTCGACTGCACGATCTTGCCGCCCTTGGCGAGCGTCACCGCATCGAAGAGGACTGCGCCGAGGCCGTAGCCGATGCCGCCTTCCATCTGTGCCTTGATGACGTTCGGATTGACGGCGACGCCGCAATCGACCGCACACCAGACCTTGTGGACACGCGGTGCGCCTTCCGGGCCGACCGAAATTTCGACGATCTGGCCGACGAAGGTGTTGAAGCTTTCGACCACCGCAACGCCGCGGGCGCGGCCTTCCGGCAGAGGCGAGCCCCAGTTCGCCATTTCGGCCGCCTTCTTCAGCACGCCCGCATGGCGTGGCTTTTCGCCAAGCAGCGCAAGTCGCCCTTCGACCGGATCCTTGCCGATCTTCTGGAACAGCTCGTCCACGAAGGTCTCGACTGCAAAGCCGGTATGGGTGTGGCCGACCGACCGCCACCAGAGCGGCGGGATGGAGAGCTGGACGTTGTGGGCGCTGACCTTCAGGTTCGGGATCGTGTAGGGCAGGTTGGAGGCGCCTTCGACCGAGGTCTCGTCGAGATCGGCCTTGCCCATGATCGATTGTCCGACGATCACCTGTTCCCAGGCCGTGATCTGGCCCTGCGCATTGATGGCGCCGCGCATCCTGTGGGCATACATCGGGCGGTAATAACCGCCGCGGATGTCATCCTCGCGGGTCCACATGTGCTTCAAGGGACGGCTGCGATCGGTTGCGGCATAGACGGCTGCCGCTTCCTGTATGTAGGGCGAGCCGAACTGCGCCTTGCGGCCGAAGCTGCCGCCAGCGAGCTGGGTGTTCACCCTGACCTTCGTTTCGTCGAGCCCGAGGATCTTGGCGGCGACCGACTGGTCCATGCCCGGGAACTGCGCGCCGTTATAGATATCGACCGATCCGTCATCCGCCTTGATGAAAACCGCGTCGAGCGGTTCCATCGGCGCATGCGCGAGGAAGGGGAAGACGATCTCGGCTTCCACCGTCTGCAGGCCCGGTGCCTTGAAAGCGTCGTCGACATTGCCGTTGTTGGCCGCGTCCAGCCCCTTTTCGCCGAAGAGCTTTCGGTAGTCGGCAGCGAGCTCCTCCGACGAGCGGGTCTCGGCCTTGGAGAGATCCCATTCGATGCTCAGCGCATCGCGGCCCTTGAGCGCTGCGAACGTGTTGTCCGCATAAACGGCGACGCCCGACGGCACCTGTTTCACGTCGACCACACCCTGCACCTTGCGGGCTTCTGTATCGTTGAAGCTCTTCACCGTCGCACCGAAATGTTCCGGATGGGCAACGACGGCGATCAGCAGGTTGTCAGGCGTGATGTCGAGCGTGAAGATCGCCGTGCCGTTGGTCTTGCCATGGGTGTCGAGTTTCGGCAGTTCGGTGCCGATCAGCACGAAATCCTTCGGATCCTTGAGTTTCGGTTCCGCGGGCGGCGTCTGGCGGGCCGCCTTTTCGGCAAATGCGCCAAAACCGCTCTCCTTGCCGGAACCGGCGTGCTTGATTCGTCCTTTCTGGACGGTGATCTCGGAGGCAGGCACCTTCCAGTCCTCGGCGGCTGCCGCGACCAGCATTGCCCGCGCGGTGGCGCCGGCCTTGCGCATCTGCTCATAGGAATTGGCAATGGAGCTCGAACCGCCGGTTCCCTGCAGGCCGAACATCAGGTTGGCATAGACCTTGTTGTCGGTCGGCGAGTGGACGGCGCGCATCTGGCTCCAGTCGGCGTCGAGTTCTTCGGCGACGAGCGTGGCAAGGCCCGTGAACGGTCCCTGGCCGAATTCGATGTGCTTGGCGAGCACCGTCACCGTGTCGTCGGTACCGACCTTGACGAAGGCATTCATCGGGGCCAGCGCCGGATCGCCGCCGGCATGCACGCCGGTCGGTGCAGCGGGGAGCATTCTGGGCGCAATCGCGACGCCGATGACAAGGCCGGAGCCGGCGAGGAAAGCGCGGCGGGTGCTGTTGATATCCTGGATTGTCATGGCTCAACCCTCCATCGAGCTGGCGGCATTGTGGATCGCCGCACGGATGCGATGGTAGGTGGCGCATCGACAGATATTGCCGGCCATCGCGCCGTCGATATCGGCATCCGTCGGCTTCGGCACCATCTGCAGCAGGGCGACCGCCGACATGATCTGCCCGGACTGACAGTAACCGCATTGCGGCACGTCGAGGCCGGTCCAGGCGGTCTTGACCGCATCGGCTTCCGTGCCGGAAACGCCCTCGATAGTGACGACCTCCGAGCCTTCGATCGTGGCGATCGGGGCCACGCAGGAACGCCGCGGCATGCCGTCGAGATGAACCGTGCAGGCGCCGCACTGGGCGACGCCGCAACCGTATTTGGTGCCGGTGAGCTTTTCGAAATCGCGGATGACCCAGAGAAGCGGAGTGTCGGGGTCGCCGTCGAACGTTCTTTCCTGTCCGTTGAGCGTGAAGGTGACCATGAGGCAGACCTTTCCGTTAAGAAGCCGGGCGCTGCGCCGGCACTGGAGATTGAGCGGCAGTTATTGGCCGGGGCCGGTATCGAGAGGCGCGAAAAGCCGCGCGGAATAAACTTGAGTTAACTGGAGTAGTTATTATTTATCAATTGGCTACAGGCCGCCGACCGAATAGTCGGAGGCCGGTTCTCCATGTCTGTTTAAATGGTCGCCCATCATTCTGGGTCAAGCGCTTCACGAGATCGTGTGCGCTTCCCTTGGCCGAGGGCAACATTGTGGTTATGGTTGCGTCTCAACCGCCCGCCAACAGAGCCAATCCATCAGCATGACCGAGACAGAGCCGAAAACCGCCGAGGATCTTTTCCGTTTCCTCGACAGCCTGAACATTGCCCATTCGACCAAGACGCACCCGCCGGTCTTCACGGTTGCCGAGTCCGAAAGCCTGCGTGACGAGATCCCCGGCGGCCACACCAAGAACCTGTTCGTGAAGGACAAGAAGGACCAGTATTTCGTCCTGACGGTCGAGGAACGCGCGACGGTCGACCTGAAGACCGTGCACAAGGTGATCGGAGCGTCGGGCCGCGTCTCGTTCGGGCGGCCCGAAATGCTTCTGGACTATCTCGGCGTGGTTCCCGGCTCGGTGACGGTATTCGGTGCCTTCAACGATACGGGACGCAATGTCACCTTCGTGCTCGACGAAGACCTGATGAAGCACGACACCATCAACGGCCATCCGCTGTCGAACGATGCCACCACGTCGATCGGGCGCGACGATCTCATCCGTTTTCTGGAAGCGACCGGCCATCCGCCGCTTGTCTTGAAAGTGACAGACTGACATACGATCTTTGCAGCCTATATGGCAAAGATGCGAAAGCGTTCCCGGGAGAACATTCATGAGCGGCAGCAATAACCCCTATGGCGGTTCTTACGGCGGACAGATGACCGCCTCGGCGAGTTTTGGCGCGGCACCCGCCACGTCGGCGCCTGCAGGGAGTTACGTGTCCGATACGAGCACGGCCGGTTTCACCAAGGATGTTCTGGAAGAATCGCGCCGCCAGCCGGTTCTCGTCGATTTCTGGGCGCCGTGGTGCGGTCCCTGCAAGCAGCTGACGCCGGTGCTCGAAAAGGTCGTCAACGAAGGCCAGGGTCGGGTCAAGCTCGTCAAGATGAATATCGACGATCATCCGTCGATCCCCGGTCAGCTCGGTATCCAGTCGATCCCGGCGGTGATCGCCTTTGTCGATGGTCGTCCGGTCGACGGTTTCATGGGTGCGGTGCCGGAAAGCCAGGTGCGCCAGTTCATCGACAAGCTTGCCGGACCTCCCGGCGCAGAAGATGCGGCCGAGATCGAAGGGGCGCTCGCCGAAGCGGAGGCCTTCCTGGTCGCCGGCGATATCCAAGACGCGGCCCAGCTTTACGGCGCCGTCCTGCAGGCCGATCCGGAAAATGCCAAGGCCGCCGCCGGGATGATGCAGTGCCTGATCGCCATGGGCGAGACGGCTCGCGCCAGCCAGATGCTCGCCTCCCTTCCGGAAGAGCTTGCCAAGGATCCGGCGATCCAGGCGGTCGCCAAGAAGCTCGAGCAGATCGATGAAGCCCGCAAGCTTGGCGATCCCGTGGCTCTCGAGCGCCAGCTCGATGCCAATCCGGACGACCACGACGCCCGCCTGAAGCTTGCCAAGATCCTCAACGTTCAGGGCGAACGGGACAAGGCCGCCGAGCACCTGCTGACGATCATGCGCAAGGATCGCACGTTCGACGACGACGGTGCCCGCCGCCAACTCCTGGCGTTCTTTGATGTCTGGGGACCGAAGGATCCGGCGACCATCGCGGCCCGCCGCCGCCTCTCCTCCATCCTGTTTTCGTAGACAGAGCCCGTTTTCGTGAACACGGGCCTGTGTTCGCAAGCAAGGCCGATCCTCAAGGATTGGCCTTGCGTTCTCCGGTGGGTGCCCCACATTACTTCAATCAGCGAATCTTTGGTCTGAGCCGGTGGTCGTCTGGGAGGTGTCGGACCCATGCATGTGGGAAATGCGAGATATCTGAAGCGCGAGGATCTGCCGGAGACGGTTCCTGTCTTTCCTCTTACCGGCGCATTGCTTCTGCCGGGCGGACAGCTGCCGCTCAACATCTTCGAGCCGCGTTATCTTGCCATGTTCGATGCGGCGCTTGCAGGTAACCGGCTGATCGGTATCGTACAGCCATCGCTGCTTGAATCCGGCGAGGCAGTCGAAGGCCCGCGGGCTCCGCTCTCGACGGTCGGCTGCATCGGCCGCATCACATCGCTTGCCGAAACCGGCGATGGCCGGTACATCACCTCGATCAGCGGCATCTGCCGGTTCCGGCTCATCGAAGAGGTGGGCCACGGCCATCCCTATCGCACCTTCAAGATCGCCCCGATGATGACGGACCTCTCCACCGAGGACGACGAGAGCACGGTCGACCGCACCGAGCTGTTGCGCGTCTTCCGCGCTTATCTTGACGCCAACAAGCTGGAGGCGGATTGGGAAAGCGTCGAGCGCGCCGGCAACCGGACGCTCGTCAACTCCCTGTCGATGATGTCGCCCTTCGGACCTGCGGAGAAACAGGCTCTCCTCGAAGCGCCGGACCTGCGGACCCGCGCTGAAACGCTGATCGCGATCACGGAAATCCTGCTGGCGCGGGATTTTGGCGATTCCGACACCATGCTCCAGTAAGGCCCAAGTCCATGGACGAGAAACTCAGCAAGGTCGATCCCAAACTGCTCGACCTGCTCGTCTGCCCGCTCTCCAAGAGCCGGCTGTCCTTCAACCGAGAGACCAACGAGCTCATCTCCCAGAAGGCGCAGCTCGCCTACCCGATCCGTGACGGTATTCCGATCATGCTGATTTCCGAGGCGCGCAAGATCGAGGACTAACAGGCTGGCTGTTGCCCCTCATCCGCCTGCCGGCACCTTCTCCCCGCTTGCGGGGCGAAGGAGGAACGCGGCGAACTTCCCGCTCTGTTTCCGACGTCGCCACAAGCCGCTTAAGATCGTTCCTTGAGGAGGCCGGCGCGGCATAACCCCTTCGCCCCGCTTGCGGGGAGAAGGTCGCGGCAGCGGGATGAGGGGCTGTGGGCGCGTGCTTAAATCGCCTCGCCCGCCAGCAGCTTCGGGCCGTCTTCGCCGCTCTTTCCCGCCGCTTGGTCGATGAAGAAGCTTTTCAGCTTCGGCATTCGTTCGACAATGCCCAACCCGAAGTCGCGGGCGATGCGGATGGGCGTGATGTCGTTGGAGAACAGCCGGTTCAGCACGTCAGTCGTCACACCCATGCGGAACGTGTCGAAACGCCGCCAGGACTGGTAACGCTCCAGCACGTTGAGTGCGCCGATATCGAGGCCGAGACGATCGGCTTCAACCACCGTTTCGGCGAGCGCCGCGACGTCCTTGAAGCCGAGATTGAGGCCCTGGCCGGAAATCGGGTGAATACCGTGCGCCGCATCGCCGGCAAGGGCGATGCGCGGCGCCACGAAGGCGCGGGCGAGGGTCAGGCCGAGCGGGAAGGCGCGTTTGTCGCCGACCACCGTCAGTTCGCCGAGCTTGTGGCCGAAGCGGCGCTGCAGTTCCTCCTCGAACACCAGGTCGTCGGAGGCAACCAGTCGATTGGCCTCAGTCGTGCGCTCCGTCCAGACGAGCGAGGAGCGGTTGTTGGTGAGCGGCAGGATGGCAAACGGGCCGGACGGCAGGAAATGTTCTTCCGCCACACCTTCATGCGGCCGCTCGTGAGCAACCGTCGCGACGATGCCCGACTGGCCGTAATCCCAGGTGACGGTCTTGATGCCGGCCATGTCGCGCAGTTTGGAGCGCACGCCGTCGCAGGCGACCAGAAGGCGGGTTTCGACGGCCGAACCGTCGGAGAGCGACACGGTGCAGCGGGTGCTGCCGGACTGGAAGCCGGTGGCGGAAAGTCCGTGGCGGATGGCAATCCCGAGGCGTTCGGCGGCGCCGCGCAGTGCCCGCACCATGGCGACGTTCGGCACCATATGGGCGAACGGCCTGCCTTCCTCGATTTCGCCGTCGAAGGTGAGGAAGACCGGGCGCACCGGATCGGACGTGCGGCTGTCGGTGACAACCATCCGGTTGATCGGCTGAGCGTCCACGGCAATCTCGTTCCAGACGCCGATGACGTCCAGCATGCGGGTTGCGGCGGCGATGATGGCGGAGGCTCGCTCGTCCTTTTCCCAGACGCCGGCAGGAGCCGCCTCGATCACCTCGACCTGCAGATGCGGCGCTGCCTGCTTGACCGCGACAGCGGCGGCGAGACCCACATAACCGCCTCCTACAACCAGCATGTCCAGCATTTGCCTAAACTCCCGTGAGACTTGAGAATATCATGTGGTGGATATAGATCATCCGACAGCCGCTTCCTATCGCCGGAGTTCGTCATAATGTCGCGCCAGACCGAATCCCCCTCCGCCATGGAACAGCTGATCGCGACTCTCGACCTCGAAAAGCTCGAGGAGAACATCTATCGCGGCACCAGTCCCGATGTAGGGTGGCAGCGGGTTTTCGGCGGACAAGTGATCGCCCAGGCCCTGATGGCCACCCAGCGGACCGTCGCGGCCGATCGTTTCGTGCATTCGCTGCATGCCTATTTCATGCGTCCCGGCGATCCTTCCGTTCCGATCCTCTATCAGGTGGAGCGCATCCGCGACGGGTCAAGCTTCACCACTCGGCGGGCGGTGGCGGTGCAGCACGGTAAGGCGATCTTCGCCATGTCTGCTTCGTTCCAGGTGGAGGAGGACGGTTATGATCACCAGATCGACATGCCTTCGGTGACGCAGCCGGAAGATCTGATGGGGGAGAAGGAGTTCAAGGAACTCTTCCTCAAAAAGGCGCCGGAGAATGTGCGTCGCTACTGGAGCCGGGAGCGGCCGATCGAAGTGCGTCCGACCTCGCTCGTGCACTATCTCACCAGGGACAAGCTCGAACCGCGGCAGGACATCTGGGTTCGCACCGTCGGGCAGGTGCCGTCCGACCGTCACTATCAGGCCGCCGTGCTCGCCTATCTTTCCGACATGACGTTGCTCGACGCATCGCTCTATCCGCACGGCACGTCGATCTTCGATCCGACACTTCAGGCGGCGAGCCTCGACCATGCGATGTGGTTTCATCGGCCCGTCACATTTGACGACTGGCTCCTCTACACGCAGGACAGTCCCAGCGCCTCCGGCGCCCGCGGAATGACCCGCGGCAGCATTTACACCCGTTCTGGCACACTGATCGCCTCAGTCGCCCAGGAAGGATTGATTCGGAAAAAGGCAAATGATTAATAGTTGTGCAATTTTTCAAATTTGCACAAGTTTTGGACGTGATTGCGCCATCCAAATGCCCGTTTTTTGAGACCGGCTGTTTAGTTCTTTACATTTCAATAACTTATACGGTGTCTCGAAACTGGCACGCCCCTTGAATGTATCTGGCCAGTCGCTGTCATGATCTGACGTCGATGAGGAGAGTCGGCCTTGGCCGAGGACAAACAAAGGATGGGAAAGCCAGATGAAAATCGTGATGGCCATTATCAAGCCGTTCAAGCTGGATGAGGTGCGCGAAGCCCTCACGGCTGTCGGTATCCAGGGCCTGACCGTAACCGAAGTCAAAGGTTACGGTCGCCAAAAGGGACATACCGAAATCTATCGCGGTACCGAATATGCCGTAAGTTTTCTGCCAAAACTGAAGATCGAAATCGCAGTCCCCTCCGACCTCGTCGAAAAGGCCGTGGATGCGATCGCTTCGGCCGCCAAGACCGGCCAGATCGGCGATGGCAAGATCTTCGTGTATTCGATCGAGCAGGCCGTGCGCATCCGTACCGGCGAAACCAACACAGAAGCGCTTTGAAGCACGGTTGACAGGGGAGTTTTTTAGCTATGCAATTTAACAGGATTTCCACTCTGGGACGCGTGGGTGCCGCCGCCGCGGCGCTTCTTGCGCCCGCCGTCGCTTTTGCGCAGACGGCCGCCGCACCGGCTGCTGCTGCCGCCGCTGCTCCGGCCATGACGATGGACAAGGGTGACAACACCTGGATGCTCATCTCGACCATTCTCGTCCTGCTGATGACCATTCCGGGCCTCGCGCTCTTCTACGGTGGTCTCGTCCGCGCCAAGAACATGCTGTCCGTGCTGATGCAGGTCTTCATGATCACGGCCGTCGTGATGATCATCTGGGTCACCTACGGCTATTCGCTCGCCTTCACCAACGGCGGTTCGCTGAACAGCTTCGTCGGCGGCTTCTCCAAGATGTTCCTTGCCGGCGTCACCACGTCGTCGCTTGCCGAGACCTTCACCAAGGGCGTCGCCATTCCGGAACTGACCTTCGTCTGCTTCCAGATGACGTTTGCCTGCATCACGCCGGCCCTGATCGTCGGCGCCTTTGCCGAGCGCATCAAGTTCTCGGCCGTCATGCTCTTCGTCATCCTGTGGGTCACGTTCATCTATTTCCCGATGGCGCACATGGTCTGGTTCTGGGGTGGCCCGAGCGCCTATGCGGATCCGTCCGGCCTGATCTTCTCCTATGGAGCGATCGATTTTGCCGGCGGCACCGTCGTACACATCAATGCCGGCATTGCGGGCCTCGTCGGCGCGATCATGCTCGGCAAGCGCACCGGCTACAAGAAGGACATCATGGCTCCGCACTCCATGACCCTTACCATGGTCGGCGCTTCGCTCCTCTGGGTCGGCTGGTTCGGCTTTAACGCCGGCTCCAACCTCGAAGCCAACGCCTACGCATCGCTCGCCATGATCAACACCTTCGTCGCGACGGCTGCCGCCGCCGTGTCGTGGTGCCTGGTTGAAACCTTCTCCCGCGGCAAGGCCTCCATGCTGGGTGCTGCCTCGGGTGCGGTTGCCGGTCTCGTCGCCGTCACCCCGGCTGCCGGTTTTGCCGGCCCGATGGGCTCGATCGTTCTCGGCCTCATCGTATCGCCGGTCTGCTACTTCTTCGTCGACGTGGTGAAGAACAAGTTCAACTACGACGACTCGCTTGATGTCTTCGGCGTCCATTGCGTCGGCGGCATCCTCGGCGCCATCGGCACCGGTATCCTCGTCAACCCGGCACTCGGCGGTGCAGGCATCGTCGATTATTCGACGGCCGACTTCGCTGCCTCCTATTCCGGCACCGCGACCCAGGTCTGGGCACAGTTCAAGGGCGTCCTAACCACCCTCCTGTGGTCGGGCATCGGTTCGGCGATCCTCTACAAGGTCGTCGACCTGATCGTCGGCCTGCGCGTCACCGTCGAAGCCGAACGCGAAGGTCTCGACCTCGCGACCCACGGCGAAGCGGCGTATCACGCGTCCTGATCTACGGCTCGCGGCGGCGGGTGACCGCTGCCGCAGCACGTTGTATCGTGGTTTTTGTTCAAACTGCATTGGCCCGGGTTTCGACCCGGGTTTTTTATTCATGTTTTCAGCCTCCGCCAGACCCGTTGTGGTTAAAGGGACATTAACCACCATCGCGCTATTCTCCGCTGGAATTGCGTGAATCAGCTCTCAGGTTGCCGATTCGCGCTTGTAGTTGCGTTCAAGGACGGCGGGCAGACACGATGGGCAGAAGCAGTTCAGCGGCTATGGCAAACCGGTCCACCCGCCTGGTGCTCACCGCCTTCGTGTGGCGCCAGGCGCTGGCGCTCGCCGGTTTCGGGATATTCTTCGCGCTGGCGCTGGCGGTTGCCGCACTGGCAACCTGGAACGTCGCCGACCCAAGCTTCTCCTATGCGACCGACAATGCGCCGACCAATCTCCTGGGCTTCCCGGGGGCTGCCTTCGCTGACCTGATGATGCAGTTCCTCGGCCTTGCAAGCCTCGTCGCCCTGCTGCCGGTGCTCGCCTTCGCTCTGGCTTTGATCGCGGGGCGTAAATACGACCGCGTTCCGGCGCGCCTTGCGGCCTGGGGCGGCGGCACGCTGCTGGCGTCTGCGACATTGGGCTGCTTTCCCGCACCGCTCACCTGGCCGATCCCGAACGGCATCGGCGGCGTCATCGGCGATATGATCCTGCGGTTCCCGGCATTGTTCGTCGGCGCCTATCCGACCGGTACCGTGGCGGTCGTCCTCGGCTGCATCTTCACCGTCCCCTGCGCCTGGCTGATGCTGTTTGCATCGGGCCTGGTCGGCGAAGCCTTCGAGGACGACGCCGAGGATGACGATCAGCCTGTTGCCGCCGCCAAGACCCGCTCCAAGCGCGAGGAGATCGAGGAAGAGGACGACGAGGACCGGTTTGCTGGTTTCCTGGCGTTCGGCGCTCTTGCTCACTACTGGTATATCGCCCAGGCGCGGTTACGCCGTCTCGCCGGCATCAAGCCGCGCCGCCGGATGGAATTCGACCAACCCTACGATTTCAACGAGGACGAATTCGGGACGCTGAACGAGCCGGTCCGCGCGAGATCGGCGCCTGTCGTGCCCGGCCGTCGCATGGAACCTTCGCTTGACGGTCCGGCCGAGCGGGTCACCTCGCCGCGCCGGGTGGTGGCCGCTCCGCCGATTTCCAGCCATGACGAAGACGACGATTACGATCCGCCGTTCGACCGGGACGACATGCCGCCGCGCCCCGCGGGCATCTTGGCCGATGACGACGAGGACGATGATGCGCCGTTCGTCGCCTCGCGCGCACCGCAGACCGTCAATGGCGTCCGCGTCCAACAGCGCGTCGCGCCCTCGGCCACGCCGCCGAGACCGAGCGCTCGTGTCGCCCGCGAGGCCCAAGGCTCGTTCATAGCGCCTGACGGGTTCCAGCTTCCATCCGTGCACCTCCTTAGCGAACCGAAGGCCGTTGCCCGCGACGCCTCGCTGTCCGCCGATGCGCTGGAACAGAATGCCCGCCTTCTGGAAGGCGTTCTCGAAGATTTCGGCGTCAAGGGCGAGATCATCCATGTCCGCCCCGGCCCGGTCGTCACGCTTTACGAACTCGAGCCTGCACCGGGCATCAAGTCGTCGCGCGTCATCGGCCTTGCGGACGATATTGCCCGTTCAATGAGCGCGATCGCCGCCCGCGTCGCCGTCGTTCCCGGCCGCAACGCGATCGGTATCGAACTGCCGAACCGCACCCGCGAGACGGTCTACCTGCGCGAAATGATCGGCAGCAAGGATTTCGAAAACAGCAAGGCGAAGCTCGCCATGGCGCTCGGCAAGACGATCGGCGGCGAGCCCGTCGTCGCCGACCTTGCCAAGATGCCGCATCTGCTCGTCGCCGGCACCACCGGTTCGGGTAAATCGGTCGCCATCAACACCATGATCCTGTCGCTTCTCTACCGCTACACGCCGGAGAAGTGCCGCCTGATCATGATCGACCCGAAAATGCTCGAACTCTCCGTCTATGACGGCATCCCGCACCTCCTGTCGCCTGTGGTCACCGACCCGAAGAAGGCTGTCGTTGCGCTCAAGTGGACCGTCCGGGAGATGGAAGAGCGCTACAAGAAGATGTCGAAGATCGGTGTGCGCAACATCGACGGCTTCAACAGCCGCGTCGAGCAGGCGATGGAAAAGGGCGAGGTACTGACCCGCACCGTGCAGACCGGTTTCGACCGTCATACCGGTGAGGCCATGTACGAGACGGAAGAATTCGATCTCGCACCGATCCCCTACATCGTCGTGATCATCGACGAAATGGCCGACCTGATGATGGTCGCCGGCAAGGATATCGAAGGCGCCGTGCAGCGCCTGGCGCAGATGGCGCGTGCCGCCGGCATCCATGTGATCATGGCGACGCAGCGCCCTTCGGTCGACGTCATCACCGGCACGATCAAGGCGAACTTCCCGACCCGCATTTCCTTCCAGGTCACCTCGAAGATCGACAGCCGCACCATTTTGGGCGAGCAGGGCGCCGAACAGTTGCTCGGCATGGGCGACATGCTCTACATGGCCGGTGGCGGCCGCATCCAGCGCGTCCACGGGCCCTTCGTCTCCGATACGGAGGTCGAAGACATCGTCGCCTACTTGAAAACTCAAGGGCACCCCCAATATCTCGATGCGATCACGGCCGATGACGACGAGGACGGCGACGGTTCCGGCCCGGCCGGCATGTCCAACCTCGCGGAGTCGGACGATCCCTATGATCAAGCGGTGGCGATCGTGCTGCGGGACGGCAAGGCGTCGACGTCCTATGTCCAGCGCCGTCTCGGCATCGGCTACAACCGTGCCGCCTCGCTCATCGAGCGGATGGAGCAGGAAGGGCTGATCGGGCCGGCCAACCATGCCGGCAAACGCGAAATCCTGGTGCCGACCGAGGGCGACATCCTCGAACGGTAAGGCTTTCGTGATCGCCACGGGCGCGGCCATCAAGCCGCCGCCTTTGGTGCGGAGGAATAACGAAAGGAGACTAGAATGAAGAACGAAAAGACCATCCTTTCAAACATCAATTCCAGCGCGCTCGGCCGCCGGCAGTTTTCGCTGGGGCTTGCGGGCCTGGCAGCGGCTGCCTTTGCGCCGAACGTCGGCTTCGCCCAGAGCGCCGGCAGTGCTGCGGCTCAGAAGATCGCCGACCACTTCTCGTCGGTCAAAACCATGATGGGCGAATTCGTGCAGTTCGGCCCGCGCGGAGAGCAGACCGGCGGCAAATTTTTTATCGAGCGACCCGGCAAGCTGCGCTTCAACTTCGAGGATCCGTCGCCGATCCGTGTCATTGCCGACGGCAAGAACGTTGTCATCGGCAATATGAAGCTCAAGACCTGGGATATCTATCCGCTTTCCAAGACGCCGCTCAGCCTGCTTTTGGCGAGCCGTATCGACCTTGGCAACCAGATGGTCCGCGACGTCAAGGAAGAGTCCGATCTGACCACCATCGTACTCGGCAACAAGACCGTCTTCGGCGATTCGACCATTACCATGATGTTCGATTCCAAGACCTACGACCTGCGCCAATGGACGATCACCGACGCCCAGAACAAGGATACGTCGGTGATGATCTACAACGTCCAGAACGGCGTGAACCTGGACGAAAAGGTCTTCACCATCCCCTATGAGGACGTCCGCAAGGGCTGACCTCGGCAGGGCCTGAACTGAATAAGGGGCTGCGCTTCATTGCGCGGCCCTTTTCGCTTCTCAGGGGTCGCAAAATTTCCTAAAGCTCGCGGGCGAAGCCCGAGGGATATCATGACATTTTCGATCACGACCTGGAATATCAACTCCGTGCGGCTGCGCATGCCGATCGTCCAGCAGTTCCTCGTCCGCTACAAGCCGGACATTCTCTGCCTGCAGGAAATCAAGTGCCAGGAGCCGGAGTTTCCGCTGCAGCCGCTGAAGGATCTCGGTTACCAGCACATCATCATCCACGGCCAGAAGGGTTATCACGGCGTTGCCATAGCCTCGAAGGTGCCGCTCCTTGAAGACCATCGTCAGAACTACTGCAATGTCGGCGATGCCCGGCACATCTCGGCGATCTTCGAGCGCGGCTCGCGGCGGATCCGCCTGCATAATTTCTACGTGCCCGCCGGCGGCGACGAGCCGGACCGGACGATCAACCCGAAATTCGGCCACAAGCTCGATTTCGTCGAGGAGATGAAGGCATTGAAGGCCGATGCCATGCCCGGCATCTCGTCGATCCTCGTCGGCGATCTCAACATCGCGCCGCTGGAGCACGACGTCTGGTCACACAAGCAGCTCCTGAAGATCGTCAGCCACACGCCTGTCGAGACCGATGGCATGAAGGAGATCATCGCCAAGGGCGGCTGGCTCGACCTGATGCGCCAGCACACGCCGGAGCCGGAGAAGATCTATACGTGGTGGAGCTACCGCGCCAAGGACTGGGAAGCGGCAAACAAGGGCCGCCGGCTCGACCATATCTGGTCCTCGCCCGACCTCGGGCCGTTCCTCGACCGCATCGACGTGCTGAAGGAAGCCCGCGGCTGGAACCAGCCTTCGGACCATGTGCCGGTGACGGCGGTGTTCAAGTTCTGAGATAGGTAGATTATCCGTCGCGATATGCTGCGGGACTGTGGCCCCCTCATCCGCCTACCGGCACCTTCTCCCCGCTGGGGAGAAGAGATATGCCGCGCCGCGGCTGTTCTTCCTCTCCCCTCGGGGAGAGGATGGCCGAGCAAAGCGGAGGCCGGGTGAGGGGGCTGCGGGCCCGGTTAAATTAATAGGAAGCCTCAGGCAAACCGATCCTGCATCGCCGCCGCCGCCTTGGCGAGGCTGGCGATATTGTCGCGGATGCGGCTTTCGATCACCCGGCCGACCTGCGGATATTCCTCCAGCAGGCGGTGGAACAGCGAGCGGCTGATCTTCAGGGCCTCGGAGTCCTCGATCGCCACGGCGGTGAACTTGCGCTCCACCATGGTCACGAGCGCCAGCTCCGACAGAAGGGTACCGGGACCGACCGTCGCTTCCACCTTCATCTCGCCACTGCGGTCCGCCATCAGCAGTTCGAAGCGACCCCTTGCGACGATGAAGGCCGATTCCGCCGGGGATTTCTCCCGAAACAGCTGCTGGCCGGTCGTCACCTGCCGCCGCTCGGCACCGAAGGCGACGAGGCGCAGCTGGTCGTCGTTCATGTCCCGGAACAGCGGGACCTGCGAAAGCAGGCGGATATCTTCGGTCAGCGACATCAGGGGCCTTTACGGTACGATCTTGTAGCCGCCGTTTTCGGTGACCAGGATTTCGGCGCTCGACGGATCGCGCTCGATCTTCTGGCGAAGACGGTAGACATGGGTTTCCAGCGTATGCGTAGTGACGCCGGAATTATAGCCCCAGACTTCCTCCAGGAGGACGTCGCGCGTCACTACCTTCTGGCCGGCGCGATAGAGGTAGCGGATGATCGCCGCTTCCTTTTCGGTCAGGCGGATCTTCTTGCCGTCCTCGGTGGTCAGCAGCTTCTGGCTCGGCTTGAAGAGATAGGGGCCGACCGTGAAGGTGGCGTCCTCGCTCTGCTCGTACTGGCGAAGCTGGGCACGGATGCGGGCAAGCAGCACGGCGAAGCGGAAGGGCTTCGTCACATAGTCGTTGGCGCCGGCTTCGAGGCCGAGAATGGTGTCGGAATCGGTGTCGTGGCCGGTCAGCATGATGATCGGCGCCTTGAAACCGTTCTTGCGCAGCAGTTTCACCGCCTCGCGGCCGTCCATGTCCGGCAGGCCGACGTCCATGATCAGCAGGTCGATCTGGGCATTCTTGGCTGTCTGCAGCGCCTTGGCCGCATTCGCCTCCTGGAGGATTGTGAACTCGTCGTAGAACGACAACTGCTCGACAAGCGTCTCGCGCAGATCATCGTCGTCGTCCACCAGGAGTATCGTGCGCGCTGCCATGCGTTCTTGCCTTTCGTCTCGCCGTTGCGTCCAGACTGCTGTTGCAGCCAATCGAAGCGCATTTAGGGCTCCTCGATCTAAATCCCTACAGCATCGACCCAAAAATCGGAATCGATTTTCGGAAAGTACGATGTCTCGATTCAATATGCGCAGCGCTTTAGTGTGCTATGAATTCAAACGAAATCATATTCAAAGCAAAACCTTGTGAGAGAAATGCAGCGTTTTCGCGAGGGAGATCACAAAAAGACTGCCGTCGTCACCGTTCGCACCGCGCCGCGCGACCGGCGCCGGGCGATCGTCGCCTTCGGCGGTATCACCGTGCTGGCGGCGCTCGGGCGATCCGGCACCTCTCCCTTCAAGCGGGAAGGGGATGGTGCAACGCCGATCGCGCCGATGCGCCTTCTCAGCGGTTATGTCCGTGGGGACCGCGTGACGCTGCCCCCGACGCCGCTTTCGATCGCGCGCATCGATAAAGACCTGCTGTGGTGCGACCAGCCGGAGCACCCGTCGTACAATCGACCGGTGAAGGCGCCGTTCCGGCCAAGTCATGAAGAGATGATGCGCGCCGACGGGCTCTACGACATCTGCCTCGTGCTCGACTGGAACGTCACCTCGCGAGCCCGCAACCGCGGCTCGGCGATCTTCTTCCACCTGATCAAGCCCGGCTACCAGCCGACCGCCGGCTGCATCGCCGTCAGCCTTCCCGACATGAAACGGCTGATCCGCTTCATGCGCAAGGGTACGGTGGTGAGGGTGATCGGCTAAGGCCTGCAACGAAAATGCCCGGCGCTGAGGCCGGGCATCTCGAAGTCAGAATTGAAAGACGTTTACTTCCACTCGCGGATGTCGACGAAGTGGCCGGCGACCGCGGCTGCGGCGGCCATGGCCGGCGAGACGAGATGCGTGCGGCCCTTGTAACCTTGGCGGCCCTCGAAATTGCGGTTGGAGGTGGAGGCGCAGCGCTCGCCCGGCTTCAGGCGGTCGTCGTTCATCGCCAGGCACATCGAGCAGCCCGGCTCGCGCCATTCGAAACCGGCATCCTTGAAGATCTTGTCGAGGCCTTCTGCTTCCGCCTGTTCCTTGACGATGCCGGAGCCCGGGACGACCATGGCGGACACGGTCGATGCGACCGTGCGGCCTTCGACAACTTTGGCTGCGGCGCGCAGGTCTTCGATACGGCCGTTGGTGCAGGAGCCGATGAAGACGCGGTCGATGGCGATGTCGGTGATCTTGGTGCCCGGCTTCAGGCCCATATAGTCCAGCGCGCGCCATTTCGAAGTGCGCTTAGTTTCGTCCTGGATATCGTCCGGGTTCGGAACGGAGCCTTCAACCGAGATCACGTCTTCCGGCGAGGAGCCCCAGGAGACAATCGGCGGCAGGTTGGCGGCGTCGAGCACGACGACCTTGTCGAAATGCGCGCCTTCGTCCGTCTGCAGCGTCTTCCAGTAGTCGAGCGCCATATCCCAGGCCTTGCCCTTCGGGGCGCGCGGCTTGTCCTTGATGTATTCGAAAGTCTTTTCGTCCGGCGCGATCAGGCCGGCGCGGGCGCCGCCTTCGATCGTCATGTTGCAGACCGTCATGCGGCCTTCCATGGAGAGTGCGCGGATCGCCTCGCCGGCGAACTCGATGACGTGGCCGGTGCCGCCGGCCGTGCCGATTTCACCGATGATGGCAAGGATGATGTCCTTGGCGGTAACGCCCGGCGGCAGCTGGCCGTCGACGCGCACCAGCATGTTCTTCGCCTTCTTCTGCACCAGCGTCTGGGTGGCGAGCACGTGCTCGACTTCAGACGTGCCGATGCCGTGCGCCAGCGCGCCGAAGGCGCCGTGGGTGGAGGTGTGGCTGTCGCCGCAGACGATGGTCATGCCCGGCAGGGTAAAACCCTGTTCAGGGCCGACGATGTGGACGATGCCCTGGCGAACGTCCTTTTCCGAATAATATTCGACGCCGAAGTCATGGGCGTTCTGGGCAAGCGCCTCCACCTGGATGCGGCTTTCCTCGTTCTTGATGCCTTCGTGGCGGTCGGCAGTGGTCGGCACGTTGTGGTCGACGACGGCAAGCGTCTTTTCCGGCGCGCGGACCTTGCGGCCGGCGATGCGCAGGCCTTCGAATGCCTGCGGCGACGTCACTTCGTGAACGAGGTGACGGTCGATATAGAGAAGACAGGTGTGGTTCTCATCCTCGGAAACGACGTGGTCGTCCCAGATCTTGTCATAAAGGGTGCGAGGTGCGCTCATGGCTGCTGTCCGTATAGCTGACTGAAACAGGAAATGGGTATCCGGCAGCTTAGGGCTGCCTCAAGCTGAGGAAGGTCAGCTAAGTCGGTCGCAAAGCGCCCCGGATACCCGCGCGAAAAAGCGTGCCGGCAGACGCTTGTGGTCCTGCAGCACGACGATGTGGTTCGCGAGGCATCCGAATTTCGATCCCATGGCCGCTGGAATACCAGTTTCCGAAGAAATCGGCAATCGAATTGCGTTGCGGGAAATCTGTCGCATCTCTGTCATAAAGCTTTCGCGGAAACGTGGTTGATCTCAGTTTCCATAACGGAGGAATGCCAAGATGTCCGAACCCATGCAAGACCAGCTCAGCCGCATCAAGGAAGAGATCGCCGACAGCTTCGATGAAGAGCTGGAAATGCAGATGGAAGAGGACCGGCTCGACGAGCTGGTCGCCGAGGGCATGTCCGAGCCCGCCGAGGCGACGATCGACCGCCGGATCTATTTCCGCGAACTGTTCCGCCTCCAGCACGAACTCGTCCGCCTGCAGGACTGGGTGCAGTACAAGAAGCTGAAGATGGTGGTGCTGTTCGAAGGCCGCGACTCGGCCGGCAAGGGCGGCGCCATCAAACGCGTCACCCAGCGCCTCAATCCGCGTGTCGCCCGCGTCGTCGCGCTGCCGGCGCCAACCGAGCGCGAACAGAACCAATGGTATTTCCAGCGCTACGTGCCGCACCTGCCGACGGCCGGCGAAATGGTGATGTTCGACCGCTCCTGGTACAACCGCGCCGGCGTCGAGCGGGTCATGGGCTTCTGCACCAAGGACGAGCTGGAAGAGTTCTTCCGCTCGGTGCCTGAATTCGAACGCATGCTGGTCCGCTCGGGCATCATCCTCGTCAAATACTGGTTCTCGATCACCGACGAGGAACAGGAGTTCCGCTTCAAGATGCGCATCCACGATCCGCTGAAACAGTGGAAGCTGTCGCCGATGGATCTCGAAAGCCGAGTCCACTGGGAAGAATATACCAAGGCCAAGGAAGAGATGCTCCAGCGCACCCACATTCCGGAAGCGCCGTGGTGGGTGGTGCAGGCCGTCGACAAGAAGAAGGCGCGGCTCAACATGATCTCCCATCTTCTCGCCCAGGTGCCTTACGAGACCGTTCCGAAGGAGCAGATCGACCTGCCGGGCCGCGTCCGGAACGACGACTACATCCGCCATCCGGTGCCGGCGGACATGTACGTCCCGGAAGTGTACTGAACAAAACTGCTGCGCCCTGCCGTCGTTGACGCTGCGTATGGCGCTCGACAGAGACTGAAACGGCGAGGCGGCCTTCGGGCCGCCTTTTGCGTTAGCGCTCTGTCCTTCTCCGCAAACGTGCTTCGATGCCGCGCAGGGCCAGCGACAGGCCGATCGTCAGCAGCAGGTAGATGTAGGTGACGATCGAATAGGTCTCGAAGAAGCGGAAGGAGCCGGCCGCGTAGACCTTGGCCATCTGGGTGATGTCGGCGACGCCGAGTACCGAGACGAGCGAACTATCCTTCACCATCGAGACGAAGTCGTTGGAAAGCGGCGGCAGGATCACCCGCATCGCCTGCGGAAAGACGATCAGCCGGAAACGCTGCCAGCGACTGAAGCCCAGCGCCTTCGCCGCCTCGATCTGGCCGATGTCGACGGCCTGGAACCCGGCGCGAAAGATTTCGGCGATGAAGGCTGCATAACCGATCGTCAGGGCGATGATCGCCCGCCACAAGAGCGAGACGTCGCGCACCAGAAGCGCCTGGACCCAGCCGCGCTCGATCAGCGGCGACAGCGCCCAATTGTAGAGCGTCACGAAGGCCGGTGCGCCGACGAAGGCGATGTAGAAGAGCAGGACGAGGATCGGGATGCCGCGGATGAGCTCGATATAGAAACGCGCCGCCTGCCTCAGCACGACATTGCCGGAAAGCCCTGCAAGCGCGATGCCGAGCCCCAGCAGCGTCGCCAGGAGAAAGGCTGCCAGCGTCACGCCGACCGTGATGCCGATGCCCCTGGCGACGACATTGAAGACCTGGGAATAAAGGTCGTTGAGGGCGATGACTGCCGCCAGGCCGAGGCAAAGTATCGCGAAGGCGACCAGCCACCAGGGGAAATCCTGCGGCTGGGACGTTCTGCGACGCGAAGGCGCCATGCCTTTACTGGCCCATCTTGTAATCGAGGAACCACTTCTTGTTCAGCGCATCGAGCGTGCCGTCAGCCTTCAGCGCGGCGATCGCGGCGTTGACCGGCGCAACGAGATTCGAACCCTTCTTGAAGATGAAGCCGAAATCCTCGGTGCCGAGCGGCGCGCCGATCAGCTTCAAGGAATCGCCGGAGGCCTTGACGTAACCGTCGCCGGCGGTGCTGTCGGTCAGCACCAGATCGACATCTCCCGCCTTCAGCGCCTGCACGGTCGCCCCAAAGGTTTCGAACAGCTTGATCCGCGGGTTCTGCTCGTTGCCGTCGAGGATTTCGTAGACCGCCGTGTAGAACGGGCTTGTTCCCGGCTGGGCGCCGATCAGTCCGGTCGTCAGGACGGCAAAACTCTTTGCGTCGGCGAAGCGTTTTTCATCGCCGCGCACCAGCATCAGCTGCTGTGAGCGCATATAGGGATCGGAGAAGTCGACCTTCTGTTTACGATCATCCTTGATGGTGATGCCGGTCATGCCGATGTCGTATTGCCCGTCGGAAACGGCCTGGATCATCGCGTCCCAGCTGGTGTTCTGGTATTCGAGCTTGAAGTTCAGCCGCCTGGCGATCTCGTTCATCGCATCATATTCCCAGCCGATCGCCTTGCCGCTCTTCGGATCGACGAATTGCAGCGGCGGATAGGCGTTTTCCGTCACCACCACGACGGTTCGGCCGCCGAGATCGGGAAGATCGATGGCAAGGCTCGGGGAGGGGGCAAGAAAGAATGCGGCAAGGCCGGCAATAACGGTGCGGCGGAAAGGCATCAGGACACTCCCGTAAAATGAGAACCGCATTCGACTCTCACGAAACCGGCTCAGATGACAAGCGGCGAAATCGGGTGCGGGGCATCAACTTTCCCGTGCTCCGGAACAAAGCGGCGCATGCGGCCTTTACGAGGCAGCGAAGGTTCCAGTGCGTTCAAGAGCATCAAGCCGCGGGAGGATATGTCTATGGTTTCCGAACAGCAACTGATCTCCAAGATCACCTGGCGGCTGATGCCGTTTCTCGGGGTTCTTTATCTCATCGCCTATATCGACCGCCAGAATGTCAGCTTCGCCAAGCTCGACATGGTATCCGCACTTGGCATGAGCGAATATGCCTACGGGCTCGGCGCGTCCCTGTTCTTCATCGGCTATTTCCTCTTCGAAGTGCCGAGCAACCTGCTTCTCACGCGGTTCGGCGCCAGCCGCTGGTTCGCCCGCATCATGATCTCCTGGGGCATCGTCACCATCGCGCTCGCCTACACCCAGAACGCCACGATGTTCTACATCCTGCGTTTCCTGCTCGGTGTGTGCGAAGCCGGATTCTTTCCGGGCGTCCTCTATCTTCTGACCCTCTGGTTCCCGGAGGATTATCGCGGGCGCATGGTCGGGCTGTTCATGATCTTCAGCGCTCTTGCCAATGCGGTCGGCGCTCCGCTCGGCGGCACGCTGCTCGATCTCGACGGGCTTCTCGGTCTTGCCGGCTGGGAATGGGTTTTCCTTGCGACCGGGGTGCCGGCCGTCATCGCTGGCATCGTCACGCTCTTTTATCTCGACGATACGCCGGAAAAGGCGAAGTTCCTGAACGACGAGGAAAAGAAGTGGCTGCATGATCGGCTTGCCCGGGAGAAATCGGGTATGGACGAGCATTCCGACAACGGCTTCAAAGCGCTCCTGAACCCTCGGGTTCTCGTCATGGCGCTGTGCTATATCGGGTTTCCGCTTRCCGCCTATGGCCTGAGCTATTGGCTGCCGACCATCGTCAAGGGTTTTGGCGTTTCAAACACCGCCAATGGTTTTATCAATATCATTCCGTGGGTGATCGTCGCCGTCGCGCTCTGGGCGGTACCGGCAGCCGCCGACAAGGTGGCCAGGAAGACGCCCTATATCGTCATTCCGGCCTTCGTCGGGGCAATCAGCCTTGCCCTGTCGGCGATCTTCGCCAATCCGACGCTGCAGTTCGTCTTCCTCTGCGTTGCTGCCGCGGGCATCTTCGCCGGGCAGCCGGTATTCTGGAGCCTGCCGTCGCGCTTCCTGAAAGGTGCGGGTGCTGCGGCCGGCATCGCGGCCATCAACTCCGTCGGCAATCTCGGCGGCTTCATCGCGCAGAACGTGGTGCCCTGGATCAAGGACGAGACCGGCAGCAATATCCTGCCGATGTTCTTCCTGGCGGTCTGCCTTGCCGTCGCCGGTGTCCTCGTCATCATCGTGGGGCGAATGTTGGCGGCGAGACAGGCGATCTCCGTCTGACCGGACATTACTGCCATTGGTTCCCTCCGCGGAACCAATGGCGGCAAAACTGCCTGCTTCCGCCTTATCGGCGTTTCTCCTATGTCTTTTGGCACGCCAGATCAAAACGCTTGGAGAATGTCGATGATACGAATCTTTAAACATGCAGCTCTGGGTTTGGCTCTGTTCGGGGCCGCGATGGGCACGCTTACCGCGCCCTCGCTGGCACAGGAGCCGGTGATGGCCGCTCCGGACACAGACGCGCTTTTCACCAGCACGGACCCCAAGCTGCATGCAAACAAGCAGGTTGTCTACGGCATCGTCCGTGACCTGCTGGAAGCCAATCAGTGGGACAAGGCCGATCAGTATCTCACGGAACGTTACATCCAGCACAACCCGAATGCCGCGTCAGGACGCGAGGGGGTGGTACGCTATTTCATCGACGTCCTGAAGCGGAAGCCGAGCCCCATTCCGACCAAGATAAAAACGCCGGTCGCCTTTGTCACAGCGGAAGGCGATCTGGTGACCGTGGGGACGGTGCGCGAAATGAAAGATCCTCGCGATCCTTCGAAGAGCTATACCAGCACCTGGTACGACACATGGCGTATCGTCAACGGCAAGGCCGACGAACACTGGGATTCGGCCGTCAGGAATTAAACCTGTATCGCGCAACAAAAAAGGCGGCTCGAAGGCCGCCTTTTCCGTATTCGATATGAAAAGCTTATTCGGCAGTCGCTTCAGCAGCCTTGGCGGCTTCTGCGGCTTCAGCAGCTTCTGCTGCGGCCTTTGCTTCAGCGGCTTCCGCTGCTGCCTTTTCGGCGGCGAGAGCCTGGGCTGCTGCAACCTTCTCGGCTTCGATACGTGCCTTCTCTTCGGCAACGGCCTGACGCTCGGCGTCGTTCAGCTTGCGGGCGCGAACGCCGGTGTCTTCAACGATACGAGCCGACTTGCCGCGACGATCGCGCAGGTAATAGAGCTTGGCGCGACGGACCTTACCGCGGCGAACGATTTCGACGCTCTCGACCATCGGCGAGTAGACCGGGAATACGCGCTCGACGCCTTCGCCGTAGGAGATCTTGCGAACGGTGAAGCTTTCGTTGATGCCGCCGCCGGAACGGGCGATGCAGACGCCTTCATAGGCCTGTACGCGGGTACGGGTGCCTTCCGTGACCTTCACGTTGACGCGGACGGTGTCGCCAGCGGAAAATTCCGGAAGCGTGCGCTTGGCTGCAATCTTGGCTGCCTGTTCGGCTTCCAATTCCTGGATGATATTCATCGTCTCAAACCTTTGGTTCTTCTGAAACAGCCAGAGCGCTCGAATATTATCCCTTTGGTTCAAGCCTCGGAGATTTGCCTTTTCGGCAGAGCGAATTCACCATTCTTTGTTGCTGGTCGACGGGAGATTTCCCATTTCCGGCTGGGCCAATACACCAAAGACATGGGTTTGTCATCCCGTTGATTGCGATTTTATGACGAAAAAGCCCGCTATTGCCGCGTTTCGCCGAAGCGGCTATCTGATGGCCAGGGATGAGGAAACATCAATGACAATCACAATGATAGCCCTGCTCGCCGCGGCAGGCTTCCTGTCCGGCGCGGTCAATGCGATCGCCGGCGGCGGAACCTTTCTGACCTTCGGGGCGATGACGCTTGCCGGCGTTCCGCCGATCCTGGCCAATGCGACGTCCTCGATCGTTCAGTTTCCGGGCTACGTTACTTCGACGATCGCCTATTGGGACGAGATTTCCAGCCGCTGGCGCAGCGCGCTGGTGCTTGCGCTGGTTTCGGTGGTCGGCGCCGTTGCCGGTGCTTTCCTGCTGCTGTCGCTCGACAATCCGTCCTTCCGCGCGCTGGTGCCCTGGCTGCTGGCGGCTGCGACCGCTGTGTTTGCGGCAGGTCCCTGGCTCAAGCCAAGAGCATCCGCGGAGCGCCCAGCGGGTTCGCCCGGTTCCGTCATCGCCCAGTTTCTGACAGCTATCTACGGCGGGTTCTTCGGCGCCGGCATGGGCATCATGATGCTCGCCGTGCTCGGCGTCACCACCGGCGGCAGCTATCACCACCTCAACGCGCTGAAAAACATGCTGGCGATCCTGATCGCGGCCGTCGCCATCGTCGTCTTCGTCGGCGGCGGCGTCATTGCCTGGCCGGAAGCGATCGTGATGATCCCGGCAGGCGCGCTGGGCGGTTATGCCGGCGTGTGGATGGCGCGGCGGGTGCCGCAGGCAGTGCTGCGCTGGTGCGTGGTGGCCGTCGGAGTGGGGCTGACGATCTATTATTTCGTGACGGGGTGAGCGGCGCCCCCTCACCCGGCCTCCGCTCCGCTCGGCCACCCTCTCCCCAAGGGGAGAGGAGGGAATAGCGAAGTGGCGGCACCAATATCTTCTCCCCTCGGGGAGAAGGTGCCCGAAGGGCGGATGAGGGGGCGCTCTTCGGCTTATAACAAATCCGGCCGCCGCTCCGCCGTCAGCTTCTTTGCTTCTTCCAGCCGCCATTTTTCGATCGCCGCATGATTGCCGGAGGTCAGCACGGCCGGGATCTCGCGGCCTTCGAACACCTGCGGCCTGGTATAGTGCGGGTGTTCGAGCAGCCCGTTCTCGAAGCTTTCATGGGTGCCGGACAGCGCATTGCCCATCACGCCCGGCAGGATGCGCACCACTGCGTCGAGCAGCGTGAGCGCCGCCGGCTCGCCGCCGGAGAGAACGTAGTCGCCGATCGACACCTCTTCGAGATTGCGGGCATCGATCACCCGCTGGTCGACGCCTTCGAACCGGCCGCAGACGATCACCACGCCGTCACCGGCCGCCAGCTCGCGCGCCTTTTCCTGGGTCAGCGGCTTTCCGCGCGGGCTCATCAGAAGACGCCGGCGGCTATCGTTTTCGGAGACGCTGTCGATCGCCTTGGCCAGAATATCCGGCTTCAGCACCATGCCGGCGCCGCCGCCGGCCGGCGTGTCGTCGACGGTGCGGTGCCGGTCCTCGGCAAAATCGCGGATCTGAACCGTGTCGAGCGACCATTGCCCGCGCTCCAGCGCCTTGCCGGCGAGCGAAAAGGCCAGGTGGCCCGGAAACATTTCCGGGTAGAGCGTCAGAATGGTGGCGCGAAACGTCATCGCGCCTACTTGCCTTTTTTGGGGAAACCCGGCGCGGCGCCGTCGTCTTCCGGGTTCTCGGCAAGGCCTGCCGCCTGCGGATCGATGAGGATCTTGCGGCCTTCGAGGTCGATTTCCAGTACCGCAGCTTCGGAGAAGGGGATGAGGGTAGGGCGGCGGCCGGGGCCTTTCAGCTCCAGCAGATCGCCGGCGCCGAAATCATAGACCGCGCTCACCGTGCCGTAGCTCTTGCCGTCCTGATCGACCGCTTCGAGGCCTTCGAGGTCCGCATAATAGAATTCGTCTTCCTCAAGTTCGTCGTCGGGCAGGTTGTCGCGCTCGATGAAGAGTTCGAGGCCGGCCAGCGCCTCGGCCGCATTGCGGTCGTTGATGCCGCGGAAGCGGACGATCGCGATGTTCTTCGCCTCGCGGATTTCGAGGATCTCGAAAATCCGGCCGTCCTCGCTGTGCAGGTTGCCGTATTCGCCGAGCGCCGTCGCATCGGCCGTATACGTGCGCACCCGCACCTCGCCTCTCAAGCCTTGGGCGGCGCCGATGGTCGCCATCAAAATGGGGTTCTCGAGCTTGGTCATGCGGGTCGTGATCTCAGTTGCCGTGCGCTCATTTAAGCGCTGCGCGATTAAAAGCAAACAGCAAAACGGGCAGCGCGTTGCCGCGCCACCCGTCGATTGCGAAGAATTTTTGCAAAGCTTATGCTTCGGCGGCGGCAGCCGCTGCGTCTTCTGCCTTCTGGGCGCGTTCCTTGACGCGTTCCTGGGCCTTCTTGCCCGGCAGTGCCTTTTCCGGGTTGTTCTTGGCAGCGCGCTGGGCAAGGCCGGCTTCAGCGAGGAAGCGCAGAACGCGGTCGGTCGGCTGGGCGCCGTTGTCGATCCAATGCTGGATGCGCTCGGCGTTCAGTTCAACGCGCTTGGCATCGTCCTTGGCGAGCATCGGGTTCCAGGAACCGAGCTTTTCGAGGAAGCGGCCGTCGCGGGGCGAACGGGCGTCGGCAACGACGACGGTGTAATACGGACGCTTCTTGGAGCCGCCGCGGGCGAGACGAATTTTCAGGGCCATTTCATTTACTCCTAGGTTTTCTGGCCGCCGTCAGGCGGGCCGGGTTCTTCTTGAGGCCGCCATCAGGCGGGCTGGTTCAGGCTGTTTTCGTGCCGACGTGTTCGGCGGCGATGGCTTCATGATGCCGGATGACTTCCTTGATGACGAAGTTCAGGAACTTCTCGGCGAAATCCGGGTCCAGATGCGCTTCCTTCGCCAGGCGGCGAAGACGCTCGATCTGGAATTCTTCGCGCGCCGGGTCGGCCGGCGGCAAATCATATTGGGCTTTGAGGACGCCCACTTCCTTGGTGCAGCGAAAACGCTCCGCCAGCATGTGCACGAGCGCCGCGTCGATGTTGTCGATCGACTGGCGATAGCTTGCAAGTTTCGCTTTGACCTCGGGGTCAACCATTGGCGTGTCCTCCCTCACTTCTTCTTGGGCAGGCCCGGTAGACCGGGAAAACCGCCGCCGAGGCCGGGTAGCTTGGCGCCACCGAGACCCGGCATGCCGCCGCCCGGAAGTCCAGGCATGGAGCCGGGCTTCAGCCCCGCCGCCTCTGCCTGCTTCTGCAGCGCTTCGAGCTGTTTCGGATCGAGCTTGGAAAGGTCGGGCATGCCGCCCATTCCACCCATTCCTCCGCCCAGGCCCCCCCCCATGCCACCAAGCCCCATCTTCGAGGCAAGGCCGCCCATCATCTGCTTCATCATGCCGCCCTTGCCCTTGCCGCCCATCATTTTCATCATGTCGGCCATCTGGCGGTGCATTTTCAGAAGCTTGTTGATTTCGGCGGCATCGGTGCCGGAGCCGGCGGCGATGCGCTTCTTGCGGCTGTGCTTCAGCACGTCGGGATTGGCGCGCTCGGCTTTGGTCATCGACTGGATGATGGCGATATGGCGGGCGAACGTCTTGTCGCTCATGCCGGCGGCCGAAAGCTTGTCCTTCATGCCGCTCATGCCGGGCATCAGCCCCATGATGCCGCCCATGCCGCCCAGCGACTGCATCTGCTTCAGCTGTTCGGCGAGATCGTTCAGGTCGAACTTGCCCTTGGCCATCTTCTCGGCCATGGCGCGCGCCTTGTCGGCGTCGATATTCTCCGCGGCCTTCTCGACCAGCGAAACGATGTCGCCCATGCCGAGAATGCGGTCGGCGATGCGGCGGGGATGGAATTCTTCCATCTCCGTCATCTTTTCGCCGGTGCCGATCAGCTTGATCGGCTTGCCGGTGACGGCGCGCATCGAAAGCGCCGCGCCACCGCGGCCGTCGCCGTCCATGCGAGTCAGCACGAGGCCGGTAATGCCGACGCGCTCGTCGAAATTGCGGGCGAGGTTGACGGCGTCCTGGCCGGTGAGACTATCGGCGACCAGCAGGATTTCATGCGGGTTGGAGCGGCGCTTGATCTCGGCCATCTCCGCCATCAGCGGCTCGTCGATATGGGTGCGGCCGGCGGTGTCGAGGATGACGACGTCATGGCCGCCGAGCTTGGCCGCCTGCACGGCGCGGGCTGCGATCTCCACGGGCGACTGGCCGGCAATGATCGGCAGCGTATCGACGCCGGTCTGAACGCCCAACTGGCGGAGCTGTTCCTGGGCGGCCGGGCGGCGCGTGTCGAGCGATGCCATCAGCACCTTCTTGCGCTCGCGTTCGGTCAGCCGCTTGGCGATCTTGCCCGTCGTGGTCGTCTTGCCGGAGCCCTGGAGGCCGACCATCATGATCACCACAGGGGCGACCGCATGCAGGTCGATGCCGACCCCTTCGGAGCCGAGCATCTCGATCAGCTCGTCATGGACGATCTTGACGACCATCTGGCCCGGCTTGATCGACTTCAGGACTTCGGCGCCGACCGCCTTTTCGCGTACCTTGTCGGTAAACGAACGCACGACTTCCAGCGCCACGTCTGCTTCCAGCAGGGCACGGCGAACCTCGCGCAGAGCGGCGGACACATCCGCTTCGCTCAATGCGCCACGGCCGGTCAGTCCACTCAAGATGGAGCCAAGACGGTCCTGGAGGCTTTCGAACATCGTTTCTTCCTTCTCGCGTTTCGGGATCACCGAAACGTCGGGTTCTCATCCGCCAAAAACAAGAGACAAAGCCAAAAAGCACCCGAGGGCGCAACGCGCTGTCGGGTGTTGACCTCCGGGCTCAGTCTATCGGCCCCGGTCGGCGGCTCCAAGTCGTAACTTGTCAGCAGATGGGCGGGCTTAAACAGCAAGCGGCCGGGAAAGTCAAGGCTGGCGCGTCGGCTTGTGCCTCGCGCTTGCAGGGATATTCAATTGCTTTATACTGAATATTCAAACCTGCGGATGGTAGCCATGTCCCTTTATATACGCGACGCCAAAGTGAATGAACTCGCTGAAGAAGTTATGCGCCGGCTTGGTACGAAAACCAAGACGGAAGCCGTGCGGGTGGCGCTGGAGAACGAGTTGAAGCGGGCCGGGGAGAAGCTTTCGCTGGAGGAGCGCATCAGACCTTTGCAGGATCGTATTGCGGCGCTCGGACCAAAAGATCCGAACTTCGATGAAAAGGCCTTCATGGACGAGATGTGGGAAATCTGATGTTTCTCGATGCGTCCGCAATCGTCGCAATTTTGGGTCGGGAACAAGTAGGGGCGTCCTTGCTCGGCAAAATCAGAGCTGCTGAGGCCCCTGTTTATTATTCCTCGATGGTTGTGTTTGAGGCAGTCATCGCTTTGGCCCGTCAGAGAAAGATCGCTGCATATGGCGAGCATGCACCGACGCCGAAATATCTGATCGAAGAGGTGCAGGCGGTTGTCGCTGATTTCTTCGGACAGATCGGTGCTGTCGAAGTCGTTCTTCCATCTGGTCTTCATGACTCGGCACTGGCCGCTGCAAAGATCTATGGCCGCTTCGTCGGCCATCCCGCAAAATTGAACTTCGGCGATTGCTTCTCTTATGCCGCCGCGAAAACACTCCAGTCGCCGCTCCTTTTCGTGGGCAACGATTTCTCCAAAACGGATGTCGAAGTCGCGTAAATGTGTTCTTCGCCCACGCAACGTCTCTTCCCAGGTGTAAGAGCACGCTGATAGACATCTGCCATGAACCGACGAAAATTCCTGAAATGGTCCGGCATCGGCGCGATCGCTGCCCTTGTGGGCGGGTTCGCGGCAAGGGGAGCCATGGCTGCCAACAAGTACTACTCCGGTCCGGCTTCCGATCATTTCGACGGAACGTATTTCTTCAATCCCGGTGGGGAGCAGCCGCGCGGCGGGCTCGACCTGCTGCGCTGGAAGCTCGGCGGCAACAACATTGCCTGGCCGGACAGTTTTCCGAGCCCGTTTCCGCAGGCCGTGCCGGAAACGCGGGTTTCGGGCGACCGGCTGACCGTCACCATGGTCGGGCATGCGGCGATGCTGATCCAGGTCGCCGGCCTCAACATCCTGACCGATCCGGTCTGGGACGATCGCGCCAGCCCGGTGCGTTTCGCCGGTCCGAAGCGGGTCAATCCGCCTGGTATCCGCGTCGGCGACCTGCCGCCGATCGATGTCGTGCTCGTCACACATAACCATTACGACCACATGGACCTCGAGACCCTCTGGGTGCTGCAGGGCCGCGACAAGCCGCATTTCGTCACGCCGCTCGGCAATGACGCGCTCATCCGCTCGCGTATCGCGGATGCGAAGATCACGGTGATGGATTGGGGCGGCCGCGAGGAGATCGCCGCAGATATCGGTCCTGGCATCGTCCTGCATTGCGAGCCCTGCCATCACTGGTCGGCGCGCGGCGTAGGCGACCGGCGCATGGCGCTGTGGGCCGCCTTCGTTTTCGAAACTCCGGCCGGCAAGATCTACCATATCGGCGATACTGGCTTCCACCAGGGCATCAACTACCGCGCCGCGTGGCAAAAGCACGGAGCTTTCCGGCTCGCCAACCTTCCGTTCGGCGCCTACGAGCCGCGCTGGTTCATGCAGGCGCAGCACCAGAACCCGGACGAGGCGGTGGAGGGCATGCTTCTTTGCGATGCGGCTTTCGTGGCCGGCCATCATTGGGGCACGTTCAAGCTGACCGACGAGGGGATCGAGCAGCCGCTGGCGGCGCTTCACGCCGCTCTCGATGCGTGCGGCGTTTCCCGGGAGCGCTTCCGGCCGATGCGGCCGGGCGAAGTCTTCGAAGTGCCGACAATTTCCGTCTGAGCACGCCGGAACTGTTGCGAAAACGCGACAGGCAGCCCCGAAGTGGCGGAAATTTCAGTCTCTGCCGCCGCCAATGCCTGGCTGCCCAACATGCTGATTTCACATTAAAACATGAGTATACTTGTCATCTTATCAGATGATCTTTGGATCCATTCCAAATCATTGATGTTGCGCCGCTTTTTAGGTGGCGCTAAACGCGGAGCCGTTGGTCGGGCAGGTTTCGGCCTTGGGGTTACGGACTTGGACATCAGCCTTATCGAGCAGTTGCAGCAGACCGAGGAGGGGAAGCTGCGGCGGTTCTTTCTTCGGCGCCTGCGCAACAGGGAGGATGCGGCGGACGCGACGCAGGAGACTTTTCTGCGGCTGCTGACGGCATCGCCGAAGGAGGATCTGCGCAATCCGCATGCCTATCTTTTCCAGGTCGCCCGGTCCGTCGCCCATGGCATCACCGCCCGGCTGATGCGCGACAGCGCGCTTTTCGACGATGAGCTGGACCAGACACAGGTTGCCGACGAGGCGCCAGGCCCGGAGCGCGTGGTCGCCGCGCGCCAGCAGCTCGGACTTCTGATCGAGACGATTTCCTCCCTGCCGCCGAAATGCCGGGTCGTGTTCGTGCTCAGCCGGCTCGAAGGACTTTCCAACGGAGAGATCGCAACCAAGCTCGGGATCTCCCGAAACATGGTTGAAAAACACATCATCCGTGCACTCATGGCTTGCCGTCAGGCCCGCCTTGCAGCATTGCCTCCCGCCGGGGGGATTGCGCATGACTAATGTTTCAGACAAGGCGCGCGAGGACGCCATTGCGGAGGAGGCGGCAGGCTGGGTCGCGCGGCTCGGCTCCCATGATGCGACCGATGCGGATCGCCGCCGCTTCGAATTCTGGAGAATGCAGGATCCGGCGCATGCGGCTGCCTTTGAAGAGATGAGCGCTCTCTGGGGCGATCTCGCTGCGGTGCCGAAAACGGTCGTGCCACGCCGGCGCCGGATGGTCGGGGGCGGTATTGCCGCACTGCTTCTGATGGGCTGTCTTGGCATCATCGCCAGCGAGACCGGCCTCATCGCCCGGTATCGTTCGGATTTCTACACGCCGGTCGGCGTCATCCAGCGCATCGACCTCGATGACGGGTCGGTGGTGACGCTCAACACCGATAGCGCGATCAAGGTGCGATACGGCCAGACCGAACGCCGGATCGTGGTCCTGCGCGGCGAAGCATTTTTCGACGTCACCCCGAACCCGGCACGGCCTTTCGTCGTCAGCGGCGACGAAACCCAGGCGATCGCGCTCGGAACCCATTATGCGGTGCGGGTCGGCGAGCGCGACGAGGTGATGGTTGAGGAGGGACATGTGGCGGTGACCGCCGGCTCCGAGCGCGCGGTGCTCGAAACCGGTGGCACCGCCCATCTCGGCGCCGATGGCCGCCTGGCAACCGGCTCCGGCGATGTCGCCGATCTGACGAGCTGGCGCAGCGGCAAGCTGGTCTTCTCCGGCCGACCGCTCGGCGAGGTGCTCGACCGGATCGGCCGTTACCAGCGGGGTCGCATCATGGTGCTCGACGACCAGGCCTCGCAGCTGCGGGTCAGCGGCGTCTTTGCCGTGAACGATGTCGATCAGACTTTCACGGCTCTGCAGGAGAGCCTGCCGATCCGCATCATCCGGCTTTCCGACTGGGTCACGCTGGTCCGTTCGCGCTGAAGATAGGCCGATCGGAAAATTGAGTATTGAAATCATCTTTTTTCGAAAGCCGACATCAGGAGTTGGAGCCCTCTTTCACTCATAACCACCAGGGACCGCGATGAGAGCGGTCACGAGGTTCGAGTGCAGGGGGCTAAATGAATTTGAGGGGACCGCTTTATTCGCGGCATGTCCGGATTGCGCTTGGTTGCGCATCCTTGCTGGGCGGCATGGCTTCGGCCTTCGCACAGCAGCCGGCGCAGGGCGTCCAGTCGCAGCAGGTCGCCGTTTCCATTCCCGCCGGGCCGCTCGAAAGCGCACTTCTCGCACTCGGCCGCCAGACCGACCTGCGTCTCGTCTATCGCAGCGAAATCACTGCCGGAAAGACCACGGGCGGCGTGATTGGTTCGCTGACGCCCTCTGCCGCCCTGTCGCGGCTGCTCTCCGGCACCGGCGTTTCCTTCCGGTCAAGCGGCGGCAATACGGTGACGCTGGAAGCCGGTACGTCTTCGGTCGCAGCGACTGGCGGCGACCCGGATACGACGCTCAAGCCAATTGTTCTGCGCGATGGCGGCAACGGTGGTGCGGCCGACGCGCCTTACGAGACGCCGGGTTCGACGAGCTATATCTCGTCCGAGCAAATCCAACGCTTCCGCGGCTCGTCGGCCGGCGACCTGTTCAAGAACACGCCGGGCATCATCTCCGCCAACAACCACAGCAGCGGTTCCGTCAACGTCAACATTCGCGGCCTGCAGGGCCAGAACCGCGTTCGGGTTGCGATCGACGGTACGCAGCAGACGACGACCACCTGGCGCGGTTACGGCGGCGTCGATGACCGCACCTATATCGATCCGGACCTGATCGGCGGCGTCGGCATTTCCAAGGGACCGACGGGCGGCGCGGTGGGCGCCGGCGTCAATGGCGGCGTGGTGGAGATCACCACGCTGAAAGCCAAGGATATCGTCGAGGAAGGCAGGCAATATGGCGGCCGCATCAAGATCGGTGCCCAGGACAACACGACGAAGGATTTTACGGTCAATTCCTACGACCAGCAGACGGATTCGGCTAAATTCTTCGATTTCACCAATGGCTCGGGCAGCTTTGCGCTCGGTACGGTGCAGGACAATTTCGATTTCGTCATCGCCGGTGCCCGCCGCTATCGCGGTAACTATTTCGCCGGCAAGCACGGCAAGAATTACTACGAGTTCCAAGGCCGCAATCAATTCCTCTCGCTCACCAAGCAGGGTGAGGAGGTCTTCAATTCGTCCAACGAATCCACCTCGTTTCTCGCCAAGGGTACGCTTCGCTTCGATGACGACCAGAGCCTGGAACTGGGCTATATCCGCTATGAAAGCCAGTTCGGCCAGATCATGACCTCGCTTCTGACCTCGGGCGACAACACATTCCGGCAGGCGCCGCTATCCGATGTCACGACCGACACGTTCACCAGCCGTTATCGCTACAATCCCAGCGACCTGATCGATCTCAAGGTCAATGCCTGGCTGAGCATCGTCGACCAGAACTCCATGTCGACGGGTTTCGGTATTTATCTTCCGCAATTCAACATCAAACCGGGTGACGATCCCCGCTACGCCATGACTCATACCTGGGGCGGCGACATTTCGAACACGAGCCTGTTGGACACCGAATACGGGCCCTTCAAGGCCAATTACGGTGTGTCCTACCTGCTCGAGGATATCGATTCCCGGCGCTATTACAGCCGCAGTCAGTCAAACAGCCCAGGGGTCAAGATGGATCCCAGTATGGGCAACCGGTCGATCGCCAGCGTGTTTACCGACGGCCAGTGGGAGGCGACAGACTGGCTGACCCTCAATGCCGGGCTGCGCTATGACGGTTACTGGATGAACGACAAGGGTATCGAATCCAGGACCGGTATCCGCCACAAGGAAGGTGGCCGGTTCAACCCGTCCGTCAGCGTCATCGTGGAGCCGATCGAAGGGCTGCAGTTCTACGCGCTTTATGCCGAAGGCATGCGCCCGCCGACCATGCGCGAAACAATGGGCAATGACGGTAACGTCATCCAGAACCCCTATCTGAAGCCCGAGGTCTCGAAGAACTGGGAAGTCGGCATCAACTACAGCAAGGATGGCCTGTTGCTCGCCGACGACGCGTTGCGCTTCAAGCTGTCCTATTTCAACAACAACTACACCGACTATATTTCTCGCGTACCGTCCAATGCGGGGCCGGGCCAGCCGGTCTTCACCTTCGACAATCTCAGGAGCACCCGGTTCTCCGGTATCGAAATCTCCGGCTCCTACGAGGCCGGCCTGTTCTTCAGCGAAGGATCGCTGACCAAGTACCTGAGCTACGAGTTCTGCCGCACTCTTTCCACCTGCTCGGACTCGACCGTGTCGATGGACTATGCCGCCAACCACATGCCGCCCGAGATCATGGCGAGCCTGACGCTCGGCATGCGGCTCTTCGACGACAGGCTGAGTTTAGGCACCCGCTTCACGCATGGCGGTGCGCGCCTGTCGCCGGTCACACAGGAAGCCCGGATGTATACGGGCATGTGGATTCCCTACACGACCGTCGATGCGTTCGCCACCTACAAGATCACCGACCACTTGACGTTCGATCTCCAGGCGGAGAACCTGACGGATCGATTTTACGTGGATGCGCTCGACGGGTTCACTCCCGCTCCCGGACGGACAATCCGGGCGTTCCTGACAGCCAAATTCTAAAACATATAAGCATCTGGACATTGCACGCATGCAGATCGAACTCGAAACACCCACCGCACCGACCCGGATCCAGCGTCTGAAGGCTCTCACCGATGCCACCCATGAGCGCCTCGACAAGCGCATCATGGCGGCCGATCCCTTCGCCAGCCGCGAGCGTTACGCGCTCTTCCTCGCCGTGCAGCATCATTTCCATGCGGATGTCGACCCACTCTATCTCGATCCGCGGCTCAACCGCGTCGTCCCCGATCTTCCGAGCCGGGTCCGGCTTGAAGCGCTGCGCCAGGATATTGCCGACGTGACCGGAAGCGAGCCGCCGGTCCTCACTGCCGGCACGGGCGGGCTTGGTATCCCGGCCGCACTCGGATGGCTGTACGTTGCCGAAGGCTCGAACCTCGGCGCCGCCTTCCTCCTGAAGCAGGCGGCAAGGCTCGGCCTGTCGGAAGAATTCGGCGCCCGCCACCTCGCCGGCCACCCCGCCGGCCGCGGCCTGCACTGGCGCACTTTCGTTGCTGCTTTCAACGGGTTCGAGATGTCCGAGGTGGAGGAAACGGAAATGGCCGAAGGCGCCAAGTCGGCGTTTCGGAGGGTGCATGCGCTGGTGGACAAGTTTTTCGTCTGAGGGCGTGGCCTGGGTCCCCGGGCTTGACCCCGCGCCACCCACTGGTAATTCCCTGCCTTTTCCGCCATATACAGCCCAATAGGCGGGCATTCGGCCCGGAATGGATTGGCGTCATGATGGAACTGGTGGAATTCGCGCGGATGAACGGGCTTGGCAACAAGATCCTGGTCGTCGACATGCGCGGACGCACCGACAAGGTGACGCCCCAGGCTGCTATCGCACTCAATGCCGATCCGGCCACCCAGTTCGACCAGATCATGGCCATCCACGATCCGAAGGCTCAAGGCACCGATGCCTGGATCGACATCCTCAATTCCGACGGTACGATGGCGCAGGCCTGCGGCAACGGCACGCGTTGCGTGGTGCAGGCGCTGAGCGCCGAGACCGGCCGCAAGACCTTTACCTTCCAGACCGTCGCCGGCATCCTCAATGCCGTCGAGCATGAGGACGGTACGATTTCGGTCGACATGGGCAAGCCGGTCTTCGAGTGGGACCGCATTCCGCTTGCCGAGGAGTTTTTCGATACCAGCCGCATCGAGTTGCAGATCGGCCCGATCGACGCCCCGATCCTGCATTCGCCGTCCGCCATGTCGATGGGCAATCCGCATGCGATCTTCTGGGTCGACCGTGATCCTATGAGCTTCGACCTCGAACGGTTCGGGCCGCTGCTCGAAAACCATCCGATGTTTCCGGAAAAGGCCAATATCACGCTAGCGCAGGTCACGTCGAAGTCGTCGCTGCGCACCCGCACCTGGGAACGCGGCGCCGGCCTGACGCTTGCCTGCGGTTCGGCCGCCTGTGCTGCCGCCGTTTCCGCCGCCCGCACAGGGCGCACCGGTCGTATGGTGACGATTGACGTTGCCTCCAGCCCGATCCGTCAGCCGCTCGTCATCGAATGGCGCGACGACGATCACGTCGTGATGACCGGTCCAGCCGAATGGGAATGGTCCGGCAAGGTGGATCCGACCGTCGGAACCTTCATCCGCGACGACGAGCCAGAGGCCAATGCAATCCAACGGGGCGAGCCGGAGGCCCGGGTCAATTGAGCGGGGTCGAGGTCATCACCTTCGGCTGTCGGCTCAATACCTATGAATCGGAAGTGATGCGGGCGGAGGCCGAAAAGGCCGGGCTCAACAATGCCATCCTCGTCAATACCTGCGCCGTGACCGGCGAGGCCGTGCGCCAGGCCCGCCAGGCAATCCGCCGGGCGCGGCGCGAAAATCCGCATGCGCGCATCATCGTCACCGGCTGCGCCGCCCAGACGGAGAAAGACACGTTTGCGGGTATGGCGGAAGTCGATGCCGTGCTCGGCAACGAGGAGAAGCTGACCAGCGCCTCCTACCGGGCGCTGCCGGATTTCGGCGTCTCGGCGGAAGAGAAGCTGCGCGTCAACGACATCATGAGCGTGCGCGCCACCGCGCCGCAGATGGTGAAGCATATCGACGGCCACGTGCGCGCCTTCATCCAGGTGCAGAACGGCTGCGACCATCGCTGCACCTTCTGCATCATTCCCTATGGCCGCGGCAATTCCCGCTCGGTGCCGATGGGTGCGGTGGTCGACCAGGCCCGGCGGCTGACGGAAAGCGGTTATCGCGAAATCGTGCTGACCGGCGTCGATGCCACCAGCTATGGCGCCGATCTTCCGGGCCAGCCGTCGCTCGGATATCTCGCCAAGACGCTGCTCCGCCAAGTGCCGGAAATCCTGCGCCTGCGCCTGTCCTCGATCGACAGCATTGAGGCGGACAAACATCTCTGGGACCTGATCGCCGACGAGCCTCGCTTCATGCCGCACCTGCACCTGTCGCTGCAGCATGGCGATGACATGATCCTGAAGCGGATGAAGCGCCGCCATTCGCGCGCCGAAGCGCTCGCCTTCGTGCAACAGGCGCGGCGCCTGCGCCCGGAGATCGCCTTCGGGGCGGATATGATCGCCGGTTTCCCGACCGAGACGGAAGAAATGTTCGAGAATGCAGCGACGATGGCGGAGGAGGCCGGCATCTCCTTCCTGCATGTCTTTCCCTACAGCCCGCGTCCGGGCACGCCGGCGGCGCGTATGCCGCAGGTCGATCGGGCTGTCGTCAAGGATCGCGCCGCAAGGCTGCGGGCACGGGGCGAGGTGCTGCATCGTCTCCACCTCGATCGCATGGTCGGCACCGAGCAGGCGATCATCGTCGAGAACAACGGCATGGCGCATACGGAAAACTTTTCGCTGGTGGCGGCGCCGCGCCTTGTTCCTCGCGAGTTCAAGCGCGTTATGATTACCGGCCATAACGGCAAACATCTGGAAATGCAGGTCGCGTCCGCCCTTGTCCCGTCTCGGGCGGCGTAACCGGAACAGGTTCTCATGGCATTGGGCTTCATCAAACGCGTCTTCACCTTCGGCAAACCCTCCGAGGAACCGACACCCGATGCGGTAAGGCCGGAGGACGCCGCCGCCATCCAGGCGGAACTGGAGCCGAAGTCGCGCGACGAAGACCTGCCGGTCTCGCCCGTCGATCCGGTTGCACCGGCCGAGATCGAGACGGCCGGCGGGCCCGTCGCGGATGTGGCGGCTGGGGATGTCGAGCCGGCCGAGCCGGAGACTGCCGAAGAGGATGAGCCGGCGCTGCTTTCGGGTGTCGAGAGCGTGCCGGATATCGGCATGGTGCCGCTTTCGCTGCTGCAGGCGGAAGCAGAGGCCGAGGCAGTCGAAGAGGGCGCGGCATCTCCGGAAGCACCCCCCTCTGCCCTGCCGGGCATCTCCCCCACAAGGGGGGAGATTACGGATGAGCCGTCGGCGCCAGCATCGGACGACAGTACAGCAGGCTCGGCTGAAGTTTTGGGGCAAGGCGCGGGCCACGATTCGATCTCCCCCCTTGTGGGGGAGATGTCCGGCAGGACAAAGGGGGGTGAGGCGCGGTCTGCAGAGCAGAGCAATCGATCCAGTGAATCGATTGCAGCGACGAACGCCCTGAGCCAAAGCGAAGGGCTGGATCGGCCGGCAGAACCCACCCTCCCCAGAGGCTTCTCCACCGCCCGCCCGGAACCGACGCCCGAACCCGTCGCCGCGGCTGCAAAACTCACCTGGTTCCAGCGCCTGCGCGCCGGCCTTTCCCGCACGTCGTCGCAGCTCACCGGCCAGATTGGTGCGCTCTTTACCAAGCGCAAGCTGGACGAAGAAACGCTGGAACAGCTCGAAGACCTGCTGATCCAGGCCGATCTCGGGGTCGAGACCGCCATGCGGGTCACCGGTGCGCTGTCGTCGGAGCGTTACGGCAAGGACGTGACCGGCGAGGACGTGTCACGGATCATGGCCGCCGAGATCACCAGGGTTCTGGCCCCCGTCGCCAAACCGCTGGCGCTCGACCTCAATCACAAGCCGCATGTCATCCTCGTCGTCGGTGTCAACGGTACCGGCAAGACCACGACGATCGGCAAGCTCGCCGCAAAACTCTCCGGCTCCGGCCTCAAGGTCATGCTCGCCGCCGGCGACACGTTTCGCGCGGCCGCCATCGAGCAGCTGAAGATCTGGGCGGACCGCACCGGTTCGACCTTCATCGGCACCAAGCTCGGCGCCGATGCCGCAGGACTTGCCTATGACGCCTACGAGCAGGCGCGCGCCAACAAATCGGATGTATTGATCATCGATACCGCCGGCCGGCTGCAGAACCGCACCGAGCTGATGGCCGAGCTCGAAAAGATCGTCCGCGTGCTTGGCAAGCTCGATCCCGACGCTCCGCACACCGTGCTGCAGACACTGGATGCCACGACCGGCCAGAACGCCATGAACCAGGTCGAGATTTTCCGGAACGTTGCGGGGGTCAGCGGGCTTATCATGACGAAGCTCGACGGCACGGCGCGCGGCGGCATTCTGGTGGCGATCGCCGCCAAGCATAAGCTGCCGGTCTATTTCATAGGCGTCGGCGAGGGTGTCGACGATCTCGAACCCTTCGAGGCGCAGGATTTTGCGCGCGCCATTGCGGGTTTGACGCATTGATGACACAGAATGACGATTTGGCTTCGCCGATAACGGCCTCAAAGTTGGAACCCATGCAGACGATCGAAAGCGACATCACGCCGACCAAGGAAGAAAAGCAGCATCCGATGCTGAAGCTCGCGCTGGAAATCGGGCCGCTCCTGGTGTTCTTCTTCGGCAACCTGCGCGGCGAATGGCTGGTTGCGCAATTCCCGGCGCTTTCGGCGGTCGGCGGCCCACTTCTGGTGGCGACCGCGCTGTTCATGGTGGCCACCGTCGCCTCGCTGATCGCTTCGAAGATCGTCTTCCACCATCTGCCTATCATGCCGATGGTGTCCGGCGTCGTGGTGCTGATCTTTGGTTCGCTGTCGATCTGGCTGCAGGACGAAACCTTCATCAAGATGAAGCCGACCATCGTCAACTCGCTCTTCGGCGTCGCGCTGCTCGGCGGCCTGCTGTTTGGCAAGTCGCTGCTAGGCTACGTCTTCAACGCCGCCTTCCAGCTCGACGAAGCCGGCTGGAAGAAATTGACCCTGCGCTGGGGGATCTTCTTCCTGTTCCTGGCCGTCATCAACGAGGTCGTCTGGCGGAATTTCTCCGATGTGGTGTGGGTCAATTTCAAGGTCTGGGGCACGATGCCGATCACCATCATCTTCACGATCGCCCAGATGCCGCTGATCATGCGCCACACGATCCAGGAACCGGCACCCGAGGCTGAGAAGTGACAGCGGCGGAATTTTCCCCCTCGAGTTCGTCGCCGAAACGCTGGTTTCTTGCCGCGCTCATCCTTTTCCTGCTCCAGATCGCCATCCTCTATGCGATGGGCCGCATTCCGATCTGCGAATGCGGTTATGTGAAGCTCTGGGAAGGCGGCGTGAATACCAGCGGCAATTCGCAGCATCTCTCGGACTGGTATACGCCGTCGCACATCATCCACGGTTTCCTGTTCTACGGTCTCGGCTGGCTGATCCTGCGCCGCGCCCCGATCGCAGCCCGGCTGTCGCTGGCGGTCTTGATCGAAGCTGCTTGGGAACTCCTGGAAAATTCCCCTCTCATCATCGACCGCTACCGCACCGCAACCATGGCGCTCGGTTATACCGGAGACAGCATCCTCAATTCGGCGATGGACACGGTGTTCATGGCAGTCGGTTTTTTTGTCGCCTCGCGCCTGCCGGTCTGGCTGACGATTGCGATCGCCATTTTCTTCGAACTGGCGACCGGCTACATCATCCGCGACAACCTGACGCTCAACGTGCTGATGCTGGTCTGGCCGGTGGATGCGGTGCGTGTGTGGCAAGGTGGGTTGTAGGTCTCCGGCTGGGGGTGGTAGGGGTTTTCACCGGGGATGATTTCCTCGCCCCATGAAAAATGCCCCCAACCTCATCAACGCTTTAGCCATATTCACTTCCCCCTTCATCCCCGCCTCCCGAACCCATCCCATAATCACCCCCGTCATCAGATGGGAAAACCGGGTTCGCGAACCGGCCTCCTCGTCCAAGGGTTTTCGGACCCCGGTTTCCGGTGATGGCTGCAAAGGTGGGTGGCGAGGGCCTGGCAATCCTCGAAAGACCATCGAAACAGTCGGGGCAGGCACAAACACCTACCTCCCACATACTCGATACCGCCTGCCCCATTCCCAAACCAAAACCGCGCTGGACAAGATGTCCCGCGCGGCCAAAACTGCTTGTATTCACGTGGCGGATTTTCGTGCCTGATCAGCCTTTCGCAGACGCCTTCTCGATCGCCGGCATGAGATCCTGCGTCAGGCTGCGCGCGTCGAACGGACCGACCCGCTTGTAGAGGATCGTGCCATCCGGCGCGACCAGATAACTTTCCGGAATGCCGTAGACACCCCAGTCGATCGCCGCCTTGCCGTTCGGATCGATGCCGATTGCCTTGTAGGGGTTGCCGAGTTCGCCGAGGAAACGCAGCGCGTTGTCGTTGCGGTCCTTGTAGTTGATCCCGACGATGGTGAGCCGGCTGTCGTTGGCCAGTTCTTTCAGGATCGGGTGTTCCTGCCGGCAGGGGACGCACCAGGAGGCGAAGACGTTGACCAGCGTCAGCTTGCCGTCAATCGCTGCGGTCGTCAGCGCTGCGGTGTTCGAGCCTTCCAGCGGGGGCAGCGCCAGCGACGGAGCTTGTCTGCCGATCAGGGCCGAGGGGATGGCTGAGACGTCGCGGCCGTTGACGTCCTGGTCGTACAGCATCTTGCCGGCGACGCCGGCAAAACCTAGGAAAATCACCAGCGGGATCAGCGGCAGCGCATAACGCGCCAGGCTTTTGCGTGGGGCGGGTTGGTTTCCGGTCTCGACGCTCATGCTGCGTCACCTGTCGGCTGGGCGGAGCGGCGGCGGATGCCGGAAGCCTCGAGTTCGGCCAGTTCTTTTTGACGCGCGCGCCCGTCCAGCCACGTCCAGGCGATCAGACAGAGGATGACGACGGCCGCTACGGCATAGGACATGGCGATGTAGAACGTGTGGGTCATAGTTCCCTAAGCCTCCCGGCCGGCCAAACGTGCGGCCATGCGGCGCTGGGCGGCGACGCGGCGGCGCCAGATCTCGTTGCGCATCGCCATCACATGCAGGGTGAAGAACAGCAGGGTGAAGGCGATCGCCATGATCAGCAGCGGCCAGAGGAATTCCGGGTCGATAGTCGGGCCGCCCATGCGGATGACGCTGGCAGGCTGGTGCAGCGTATTCCACCAGTCGACCGAGAACTTGATGATCGGGATGTTGACGAAGCCGACGAGGATCAGCACGGCGGAGACGCGGGCCGCCCGCGACGGATCGTCCATGGCGCGGTTGAGCGCGATCAGGCCGAGATACATCAGGAACAGCACGAAGACCGAAGTCAGCCGCGCATCCCACACCCACCAGGTGCCCCACATCGGCTTGCCCCAGAGCGAACCGGTGGCGAGCGCGATCAGCGTGAAGGCGGCGCCGAGCGGGGCGGCGGCCTTGTGGCTGACGTCGGCGAGCGGGTGGCGCCAGACCAGTGTGCCGATCGCTGAAACGGCCATCACCGTGTAGCACATCATCGACAGCCAGGCGGCCGGCACATGCACGTACATGATACGCACCGTCGCGCCCTGCTGGTAATCGCCTTCCGTCGTGAAGCTCAGATAGAGCCCGATCGCAAAGAGGATCACGGTCGCCGCCGCCATCCACGGCAGGATGCGGGCCGCCAGCGCCAGAAATCGCGTCGGGTTGGCCAGCTCGGAGAATTTGCTGATGGCGAGGCTGTCGGTCATGTGCACTTTCTAATATGCGCGCGGAAAAATCAGCTTGATCCTGGTCAATTCGCCGGTCGTCGATCCGACCCCGTTTAATCCGATTCTAGTCAATCGCCGGCATTGCGCAACGCCAGTGCCGCGCCGAGCGGGCCGAGGACGGCAAAAAACATCGTGATCGCCACCAATATCAAGAAAGGCGGCATAAACGGGGCAGGATCCTCGACCGCCGCATAGGAAGCGCTGACCCCGAAGATCAGCACGGGGATCGCGAGCGGCAGGACGAGGATCGAGACGAGCAGCCCGCCGCGCGGCAGGGCGACCGCGACCGCGGCGCCGACCGCGCCGATGAAGGTCAGCGCCGGCGTGCCGACCAGCAGCGTCAGCATGGTGGCGCCGATCGCCACCTCGTCCATGTTCATGAACAGGCCGAGCAGCGGCGAGGCGATGACCAGCGGCAGGCCGTTGCCGAGCCAGTGGGCGAGGCATTTGACCAGCACGGTCAGCACCAGCGGGTGCTCCTGCATCAGCAGCAGGTCGAGCGACCCGTCCTCGCGCTCTGTCTGGAACAGGCGATCGAGGCCGAGCAGGGCGGAGAGCAGCGCGCCGATCCAGACGATCGCGGGGCCGATGCGGGAGAGGAGGTTGAGGTCGGGGCCAACGCCGAAGGGGATGACGGCGACGACGGTCATGAAGAAGAGGACGCCGATGAGGGCGCCTCCGCCGGCGCGCACCGAGAGTTTTAGGTCGCGGAGGAGGAGGGCGGTCATGATTGGACGCCCCGTGTCCGGGGCGCACCCCCCTCTGTCCTGCCGGACATCTCCCCCACAAGGGGGGAGATTGGATGGAGCCGGTGCCCTGCCTCAATCACAGTAGGAGATTGAGTGACATGCCATATCCGTTGCGTGATACGGGCGGGCTCAAGTCGCTCGATAAGGAGCGAGGAGCCGGCGGCTGGCCGATCTCCCCCCTTGTGGGGGAGATGCCCGGCAGGGCAGAGGGGGGTATTCAAGGGCAGGGCGTTCACCATCTCCCCTCCGCCACGCCTGCAAACCCCGTCATCTTCAGTTCCTTTGCATTCTCCAGCCCCAGCGGCTGGTGAGTCGCGGCCAGCACAATGCCACCGGTCGCGAGATGCGCCTTGATCAACTCGGTAAACACCCCCTCCGCACTGACATCCAGCGCCGCCGTCGGCTCATCGAGGATCCAGACCGGGCGATACGCGACCAGCAGCTTGGCAAACGCCATGCGGCGCTGCTGGCCGGCGGAGAGATAACCGAAGGGCAGATGGATGATCCCACCGAGACCCACGGCCTCTGCGGCCTCGCCCGGGGAGATTCCCTTGCCGTCCTCCGCATCGCCGAAAAAGTCTTTCCAGAAGGAGAGATTCTCAAAGACCGTCAGTTCCGCCTTCATCGCGTTGCGGTGGCCGAGATAGTGGCAGGCCTCGGCGGCGCGCATGCCCGATTCGGCTTTGTCCGAAATCCAGGCGACGCGACCGGTCTCCGGGTGCAGCAATCCGGCCACGACGCGCAGCAGCGTCGATTTTCCCGATCCGTTGCGGCCGGTCAGGACGAGGCTTTCACCGGCTCCGAGGTCAAAGGAGATATCCGTGAAAATCAGGTCTTCGCCGCGTCTTGCGCTCAGGTTTTCGGCCAAAAGCCGCATGCTGGAGACCTTCATTAAGATTTTAATCATCGCGATCCGAAAATTTATTCGGAATGGGCGCCAAGCGTCTGGAACCCTTCTTAGAAATTATCTATAAGCACTGCAACCACGCCAGCGGCCGGCGTGATTTCAATCTTCCGCCGAACCTGAAGATCCCAAAAAATCTTCTCGTGCGGACAGCGGAAATGGTCGTACCCGCATCCTGATGTGCATGAAGTGCATAGGCGTCCGCACGCGCGTGTTGGCTCTTTAATCAGCGGGGTTTATTCCGTGGCTAAGTCTCTCGACAGTTTCAATTGTCGCTCCGTCCTTACCGTAGGCGGTAAGGATTACGTTTACTACAGTCTTCCCAAGGCCGAACAGAACGGCCTGGCCGGTGTTTCGAAGCTGCCCTTCTCCATGAAGGTGCTGCTCGAAAACCTGCTCCGCTTTGAAGACGGCCAGTCCGTCACTAAGGAACAGATCCTCACCGTTGCCGAATGGCTGAACAACAAGGGTCTGACGGAAGCGGAAATCGCCTACCGTCCGGCCCGCGTGCTGATGCAGGACTTCACCGGCGTTCCCGCCGTCGTCGACCTTGCCGCGATGCGCGATGCGATGGTGTCGCTCGGCGGCGATCCGGAAAAGATCAACCCGCTGGTTCCCGTCGACCTCGTCATCGACCACTCGGTTATCGTCGACGAATTCGGCACGCCGACCGCGTTCGCCAAGAACGTCGAGCTCGAATACGAGCGCAACGGCGAGCGTTACCGCTTCCTGAAGTGGGGCCAGCAGGCGTTCAAGAATTTCCGCGTCGTTCCCCCGGGCACCGGCATCTGTCATCAGGTCAATCTCGAATATCTCGGCCAGACGGTATGGACCAAGGAAGAGGATGGCGAAACGATCGCCTATCCGGACACCTGCGTCGGCACGGACTCTCACACCACGATGATCAACGGCCTCGGCGTTCTCGGCTGGGGTGTCGGCGGCATCGAAGCGGAAGCCTCGATGCTCGGTCAGCCGGTCTCGATGCTTTTGCCTGAAGTCATCGGCTTCAAGCTCACCGGCAAGCTCAAGGAAGGCGTCACGGCGACCGACCTCGTGCTGACCGTCGTGCAGATGCTGCGCAAGAAGGGCGTTGTTTCCAAGTTCGTCGAATTCTTCGGTCCGGGCATGGACAACATGCCGCTCGCCGACCGCGCGACGATCGGCAACATGGGTCCGGAATACGGCGCGACCTGCGGCTTCTTCCCCGTAGACGGCGAAACCATCAACTACCTGACCATGTCCGGCCGCACGCATGAGCGGATCGCACTGGTCGAGGCCTATTCCAAGGTCCAGGGCATGTGGCGCGAAGGCGATGGTTCCGACCTCGTCTTCACCGACACGCTGGAACTCGACCTCAACGACGTCGTGCCGTCGATGGCCGGCCCGAAGCGTCCGGAAGGCCGCATCTCGCTCGACAAGATCGCATCCGGTTTCGCCGGTTCGCTCGATACCGAATACAAGAAGCCTGGCCAGCTCGACAATCGCTACCCTGTCGAAGGCACGGATTTCGATCTCGGCCATGGCGACGTGGCAATTGCCGCGATCACCTCCTGCACCAACACCTCCAATCCGTCGGTGCTGATCGCTGCCGGCCTTCTTGCCCGCAACGCGGTTGCCAAGGGCCTGAAGTCCAAGCCGTGGGTGAAGACTTCGCTTGCACCGGGATCCCAGGTCGTCGGCGAATATCTTGCCAAGTCCGGTCTGCAGGCCGATCTCGACAAGCTCGGCTTTAACCTTGTCGGTTTCGGCTGCACCACCTGCATCGGCAATTCCGGCCCGCTGCCGGCGCCGATCTCGAAGACGATCAACGACAAGGGCCTGATCGCCGCCGGCGTGCTCTCGGGCAACCGCAACTTCGAAGGCCGCATCTCGCCGGACGTCCAGGCGAACTACCTCGCTTCGCCGCCGCTCGTCGTTGCTTATGCGCTCGCCGGTTCGGTCCAGAAGGACCTGACCTCCGAGCCGCTCGGCGAAGACCAGAACGGCAACCCGGTCTTCCTCAAGGACATCTGGCCGACCTCGAAGGAAGTCCAGGAATTCATCCTGAAATACGTCACCCGCGAACTCTACGAAACCAAGTATGCGGACGTGTTCAAGGGCGACGAGAACTGGCAGGCGGTCAAGGTTCCTCCGGGTCAGACCTATGCCTGGGACGACGATTCGACCTATGTGCAGAACCCGCCCTACTTCGTCGGCATGGGCAAGACCGGTTCGGGCCTCAAGAACATCAAGGGCGCCCGCGTCCTCGGTCTCTTCGGCGACAAGATCACCACCGACCACATCTCGCCTGCCGGTTCGATCAAGGCCGCTTCGCCGGCCGGTGCATACCTGACGGGTCACGGCGTCGGCGTTGCCGACTTCAACCAGTACGGCACGCGCCGCGGCAATCATGAAGTGATGATGCGCGGCACGTTCGCCAATATCCGCATCCGTAATTACATGCTCGGCCCGAACGGCAAGGAAGGTGGCTTCACCTTCCACTATCCGTCCAAGGAAGAGATGTCGATCTACGACGCGGCCATGCAGTACAAGGCGGAGGGCGTTCCGCTCGTCATCTTCGCCGGCGTCGAATACGGCAACGGTTCGTCGCGCGACTGGGCTGCCAAGGGCACCAACCTGCTCGGCGTCAAGGCGGTCATCGCCCAGTCCTTCGAGCGTATCCACCGCTCGAACCTGGTCGGCATGGGCGTCGTTCCCTTCGTCTTCGAAGAGGGCACGACCTGGGCCAGCCTCGACCTCAAGGGCGACGAGACTGTCGAGATTCTCGGTCTCGAAGGCGACATCAAGCCGCGCGAATGGAAGACCGCCAAGATCACCTACGGCGATGGCACGGTGAAGGAAATCAACATCCTCTGCCGCATCGATACGCTCGACGAGGTCATCTACATGAACAATGGCGGCATTCTGCAGACCGTTCTGCGCGACCTCGCAGCCTAAGCGACAAATGGCAATCATCCGCCGGAGTGAAAAACTTCGGCGGATTTCCTTCCGATAACCGATGCTTCTCCAAATCTGCCAGGGGCGTCGTTCTGCCTCTTAAGGTGCCTGTTCCTTGACCGTCGTCATCCTCACCGGAATGGCCGTCACCGTTTTCCTGACATCGTTGCTTTCGGGAATTTTTGGCATGGCGGGCGGGCTGATCCTGCTCTGGGTGCTGCTTTTCCTTTATCCCGTCGGTACTGCGATCGCCTTCCACGGCATCATCCAGATGGTGTCGAACGGATCGCGCGCCTGGTTTTCCCGCGCCTATATCGACTACCGTATCCTCGGCATCCTCTGCCTCGGCGTCGCCGTTTCGGCGGCGGTGCTGTTCTCGGTCAATTACGCGCCGGACCTGGTCGTCGTGCTGATCGGAGTGGGGCTGATGCCGATCCTGGTCTGGCTGCCCGTCAAGCGACTGCAGCTCGATGCGTCAAAGCCGCTGCATGCTTTCATCTGCGGGCTGTTTTCCGGCGCACTGACGATCAGCGTCGGCGTCGCGGGGCCGACGGTCGATATCTTCTTTATCCGCACCCAGATGGACCGCCGCAAGATCATCGCCACCAAGGCGTCGATCCAGACGCTTTCGCATCTCACGAAGGTCGCCTTCTATTGGAACGCGGCTTCCGGCCTGCCAGCCTCCGACTGGATTTCGATCCTGCTCGCCGCGCCGATCGCCATCCTCGGCGCGCATGTCGGCAATGGCATCCTGCAGAAGATGACCGACCAGAATTTCCGCGCCTGGACGCGCTGGGTCGTCACCGGCGTGGGTGCCGTTTATTTTACTCAGGGCTTGCTTAAACTGATTTGACCTCAGCGTATTTTTCGCCAAGTTTGGCGCCCAACGAAACGCATTCGGGAACCGATCAATTATCCGGTCTTCACCCCTTCGTGACTTTCTCTTGAAGGTGCCCGGTGGTTACTTTCCGCCATCCAGTGCATTCGGCCTTGATCGCCGCGAGCAATCGTGGATAACAGTTGCCCTGATAAAAAGGTCCGCCACCCATGCCCTTTCGTTTTCGCTCCGTACTCCTTGTTGCGGGCCTGTTTTATGCGGGCGCTGCATTGGCGGGAGAGGTGAGAGCGCCGAAGGGCGTGATCGAGCTTTTCACCTCTCAGGGGTGTTCTTCCTGCCCGCCGGCCGACGCCGCGCTGGGCGAGCTGGTGGCGCAGGGTGACATGGTCGTGCTCTCCTACCACGTCGATTACTGGAACTATCTCGGCTGGACCGATACACTGAGCTCCAAGGAAAATACCGAGCGGCAATATGGTTATGCCAAGACGTTCGGACGAACCGGCGTCTATACTCCGCAGGCCGTCATCAACGGCCGCGATCATGTCAAGGGCACGGACCTCACGGTCATCAACGACAAGGTGAAGGTGCTCGGCCAGAACGGCAAGGGGCTAGACGTTCCGGTGACCGCTGCGATGCGCGGCGACGAGATCGAGATCGAGATCGGCGGCGGCAAGGGACAGGCAGACGTTGTCGTCGCCTATTTCACCAAACGCCAGCAGGTGGATGTCACCAAGGGTGAAAACAGCGGCAAGAACATGGAATATTGGCACGCCGTCTATGACGTCCAGTCGGTCGGCACCTGGAACGGCCAGAGCATGAAGCTGACCCTGCCAGGCAAGCTGATGGGCAAGTCCAAGAAGGACGGTTGCGCGATCCTGCTGCAGACCTCCGGTCCGGGCGGCGAACCGGCAGCCATTCTCGGCGCGACGGTATTGATGGTGGGTCGCAAGAACTATTGACCGCAGGCGCGGTTCCGGGCTGGCTGACTGTATGAGAACTTGTTGGCGGCCCGATCCAATAACATTGGGGGGCTGGGGGTAAGGGTCAATGCACCAGACCGGGCCATATGGCGCTGAAAACGGCGCCAACCAACATCGTCAATTTCGCTTCGAAATCGGGCACTCTTTTGTTCGAAATGGGGCAACAATAAAATCGTGCGGTTCGCTCCCCGCGAAATTGCCGGGGTTGATTTTTGCAGCCTCTCGGGCAAACTGTCATGTCTCTGACATTTGACGATTTGGGAGTCTTGATGACAGATCAGCCGGATTTGCCGGGGGGCCAGAGATCCCGGGACACAGCCGTCGTCGTCGATCTCAGTGAATATAGGCAGAATCTCGATCCTGCACCGGTCACCTTCCACCGGCGCGAACTCGACGCGATCCTGAGGATTTACGGCCGTATGGTCGGTGAAGGAGAATGGAAGGACTATGCCATCGATCACCTCAAGGATCGGGCGGTGTTTTCCATTTTCAAGCGCTCGGGCGAGACGCCGCTGTTCCGAATCGAGAAGAACCCGAAGCTTGCCGCCAAGCAGGGCGCCTATTCCGTGACGAACACCCACGGGCTGATCATGAAGCGCGGCCATGAGCTGCCGCAGGTGCTCAAGGTGTTCGACAAGGTGCTGAAACTGATCGACTGACGCTGATCGCTACCCGGTAAACAGCGAACCCGGATAGACGCTGGGATCCGGATCGGTTTCGTTGCCTTCGCCGAGGGCTGCCTGCATCAGCACGGTATCCTGCCATTTTCCGTGTTTGAAGCCGGTGCCCTTCAGGGTGCCGGTCAGTTCGAAACCGAGGCCGCGATGGAGCGCCACGGAGGCAGGGCTGGCGCCGCCGATGACGGCGACCATCTGGCGGAAACCCAGCGCCTCGCAACGCACCAGCAGTTCTTTCAGCAGCGCCTTGCCCACGCCCTTGCCGCGCGCTTCCGGCGCCAGGTAGATCGAATCCTCGACCAGCCAGCGATAGGCGGGGCGGGTCCGGAAGGCGGACGCGTAGGCATAACCGAGCAGGGTGCCGTCTTCCTGTTCCGCCGCGATATAGGGATACCCCTTGGTACGAATTGCCTCGAAGCGAGCCGTCATCTCAGCCTGGTCCGGGGGTAAAATCTCGTAGCTTGCGGTGCCGTTCAGCACGCTGTCGCGATAGATCTCGGTGATGGTCGGAAGATCGGCGGGGGAGGCGTCGCGGAGATGGAATGTCATTGAGGCAGGCCGTTGAAAGGAATAGCCAAGCCTATGCCGCAACGCGAAGCCGGGCAACAAAAAAGGCGACCCGGAGGCCGCCTTTTTCCTGTTCGAATTCCTCGGAGATTAGTTGTTCCGGTTGCCCAGGAACTGGAGGAGGAACGTGAAGAGGTTGATGAAGTCGAGGTAAAGGGTCAGAGCGCCCATGATGGCCTTGCGGCCAGCAACCGCGACGTCGTCGCCGTCAAAGTACATTTCCTTGATCTTCTGTGTATCGTAGGCGGTGAGGCCCGCGAAGATCAGAACACCGATGACCGAGATCGCCCAAGCGAGGGGGGCGGAGCCCAGGAAGATGTTGACGATCGAGGCGATGATCAGGCCGAACAGACCCATGATCAGGAACGAGCCCATGCCCGACAGGCTTCTCTTCGTCGTGTAGCCGTAAAGCGACAGGGCGCCGAAGGAGGCAGCGGTGATGAAGAACGTCTGAACGATGCTCTGGGCGGTGTAGACCAGGAAGATCGACGACAGCGACAGGCCCATCAGGGCCGCATAGGCCCAGAAGGTGCTCTGCGCAGCGCTGACGCTCATCTTATGAACGCGGAAGCTCAGGAAGAACACCACCGCGAGCGGTGCGAGCATGACGACCCAGCGAAGCGGCGAACCGTAGATCGCAGCGCCAAGGCTGGTCAGCAGGATGCCGTTCGGAAGCCGGGCGACAGCTGCGGCTGCATCCGTCGTCGTTGCGAGGGCCGAGATACCATAAGCAGCGATACCGGTGATAGCCAAGCCGACAGCCATCAGGTTGTAGACCTTGAGCATGTAGGCGCGCAGGCCTTCATCGATCATCGCGCCGGACTGGGCGCGACCCTGCGCCGCCCGGGTCTGGTAGTTGTTAAAGTCAGCCATTGTTTCCTCTTTAAGCTCCGGAATTATTCACGGTGTCGGGCCCCCTTTTTTACGGACCCAGGCGCCGCTGCGGAGCTCCAGCAAGCCTGCGCATAAATATGATGCGAGATCGCTTCACATACAAGAGGTGCGCCAAGCGAAAAACGCAAGCCACAGGCGCTATTTAGCAACCTATGGGACGTTCTGACGGGAATTTGATCCGAGAGTTAACACGAAATACTACCTCTGGACGAATTAGAGCTCGCGCAGCACAGGTGCGGCCTTCTGCCCTAATATGCGCCAGGTGCCGGCAAGCCCTATTCCGACCGTCAGCACCAGCGAAACGGCGAGCGTCAGCACCGCAACATCAGGCAGGAAGACCGATTGGAGCCGCATGATGCGGCTGACCACGAACCAGGCGGAGAGGCCACCGGCGACGAGCGCAAAGAGCGCGGTCGCAGCACCCAGGATCATATATTCGTAGCTGAAGGCGCGCATCAGCATGCCGCGCGTGCCACCGAGCGTCTTCAGGATAACGGCGTCATGGGTGCGAGCCCGATTGCCGGCGGCGAGCGCACCGGCAAGGACCAGCACCGAGGCGATCAGCGCAACAGCGGCGGCGGCCCGGATCGCGGTCGCGAGCTGGCCGACGAGCTGGTCGACGATGTCGATCGCATCCTTTACCCGAACGCTGGTGATGGTCGGATAGGCGTTGGTGACGGCACGCAGGATCGAGGCTTCCTGTTGGGCGGTGGCCGAAGGATCGCTCAACGTCGCGAGCCAGGCATGCGGCGCGCCGCGGAAGGTATTGGGCGAGAAGATCATCACGAAATTGATCGACAGCGATTCCCACTGAACCTTGCGGAAATTGGCGATGCGGGCGGTGATGTTGCGGCCGAGCACGTTGACGGTGACGGTATCGCCGATCTTCAGGCCAAGTTCGCCGGCCTCTTCGGCCGAGAAGGACACCAGCGGCTCGCCGGTGTAGTCTGCACCCCACCATTGCCCGGCGGTGAGCGCCGAATTGGAAGGAAGCTTCTCCTCATAGGTGATGCCGCGGTCGCCGCGCAGCACCCAGCGGCCGGCCGGCGGCACGCTCATCTGGGTGACGTCCTGGCCGTTGAAGGCGAGGATTCTTCCGCGCAGCATCGGCACCTGGGTGATCGCCCCCTCCGGCGCCTGCTGTTTCAGGATGTTGACGAAGCCTTCGCGCTCCGATCCCTGGATATCGACGAAGAAGAAATTCGGCGCCTGCTGCGCAATGCTGCCGGTCAGCTGGCGGCGCATGTTGCCGTCGATCAGGGCGAGCGTCACAAGCAAGGCAAGGCCGAGGCCGAGCGACAGCACGACCGAGGGCGTTAGTGCGCCCGGCCGGTGGATGTTGCCGATCGCCAGCCGCAGCGCCGGCGAATTGACCCGCGGACTTCTTTTCGCAAGGGCGGCGATGAGGGCCGCGACAAGGCGCAAGAGCACGAAGGCACCGGCGACGGCGGCCAGAAAAACGGAGGCGATGAAACGTTCTTCCGCCGAGACGATCGCAAGCGCCGCCAGGGCGGCGAGTGCCAGGCCGGCGGCCAGAAGATAGGGCCAGGAGGGAAGGCGGGTATTGTCGAAACTCTGTTCGCGGAAAAGCGCGGTCGCAGGCACTTCGCGGGCATGACCGAGCGGCAGGACTGCGAAGGCGAAGGTGATCAGGATGCCGAACAGCGCGGCAAGCGCCAGCGCTGAGGGGTAGAAGGTGACTTCTTTCGGTACCGGCAGCACGCCTTCGAGGAATTGCAGCGCCACGAAGGGCGAGATGGCGCCGATGACGAGACCGATCAGGATGCCGACCACTGCAAGCAGCATGATCTGGATGAGATAGATCATCGTCACCACCGAGGCCGGTGCGCCCAGGCACTTGAAGGTGGCGATGGTGGTGCGCTTGGCATCGAGGAAGGCGCGCACGGCATTGGCGACGCCGACGCCGCCGACGATCAAGGCGGTCAGGCCGACCAGGGTCAGGAATTGCGAGAAGCGGTCGACGTTTTCGGTGAGCGAAGGAGCCGCGCGGTCGCTGGTGCGGATGGACCAGCCGGCACTCGGAAATTCGCGATTGGCGCGGGTGGTCAGCGTCGAACGGGTCGCCGGATCATTGAGCCGGATCTTATAGGCATGTTCGACGAGGCTGCCGGTGGTGATCAGGCCGGAAGCGGTGAGCGCTTCGCGGCTGACGATCAGGCGGGGCGCAAAGCCGAAACCGTCGGAAAGCGCGTCCGGTTCGGCGGTGATCGTGCCGCGCAATGTCAGCCTGGCATTGCCGAGCAGAAGCTGATCGCCGTCCTTGAGGCCGAGGCGTTCCAGCAGCAGCGGGGCTGCAAGAGCACCAAACGTCTCTCCCTGCTTGCCAAGCAGGTCAGGAAGCGGTGCCGCCGGTTCGGCGCCAAAGCTGCCATAGAGCGGATAGGCGTCGTCGACCGCCTTGACCTCGACCAGCGCCTGTTCGGAACCGTCAGGCTTGCGGGCCATGGAGCGCAGGCTGGTGGACAGGGAGACCTTGCCGAGGCTCGCCAGGAACACGCTTTCCTGGTCGGTGGCTTCGCGGTTGTTCAGTTCGAAACGGATGTCGCCGGCAAGGATCTCCTGTCCCTGTGAGGCGATGGCGCCGGTGATGGCGCGCGATACCGAATTGACGGCTGCGATCGCCCCGGTGCCGAGCGCGATACAGGCGAGGAAGATGTAAAAGCCGGCCAGGCCGCCACGCATTTCGCGTAGCGCCAGGCGAAAGGAAATCGAAAGGCGCGGAAAGGCCGACCTCATGCGGAGACCGCCTGGACGGACAGGTGGGCGGTGGCGCTGTCGCCGACGATCTCGCCGGAGCGGACGCGGATCTGGCGGGAGCAGCGGGCGGCAAGCGCGTTGTCATGGGTGACGAGCAGCATGGTCATGCCGCGCTCGGCCTGTTTCGAAAATAAGAGGTCGGCGATCTGCCGGCCGGTCTCGGTGTCGAGATTGCCGGTCGGTTCGTCGGCGATCAGCACGGAGGGCGAGGGGGCAAGGGCGCGGGCAATCGCCACGCGCTGCTGCTCGCCGCCGGAAAGCTGGCCTGGATAGTGGCTCAGCCGCTCGCCGAGGCCGACGGCGGTCAGTTCCCGCTTGGCGATCTCGAAGGCGTCCTTCACATTGGCGAGTTCGAGCGGCACGGCGACGTTTTCGAGCGCCGTCATGTTGGCGATCAGGTGGAAGGACTGGAAAACGATGCCGATATTGCGGCCGCGGAAATCGGCAAGCCTGTCTTCGGAAAGGGCGTGAAGGGGTGCGTCGTTGATGACGATCTCGCCGCTGTCGAGGCGTTCGAGGCCGGCCAGAACCATCAGCAGCGTCGATTTTCCCGAGCCCGAAGGCCCGACGATGCCGACGGCTTCGCCTGCACGGATTTCGAGGTCGATCTGCTTCAGCACATGCACCGAGGCCGCCGCGCTGCCGAGCGTCAGATCGGCTTTCTTCAGCGTGATGATGGTTTTAGTCAAATCGAACCGTCCTATATAGGCGTGAAGCGTAACCCGAACACCGCGTTGCGGTAGCGCCCAATCTAGGAGACGGATCGTGAGTTTTAAAGCAAGCCTGCTTCACTTCATCGTCATGTCCGCGCTGGCGCTGGCCGCACTGCCGGCCGCTGCGCAGGACAGGGCGATCCAGCTCGTCGGTTTCGGCGACAGCCTGATGGCGGGTTACCAGCTTGCGCCTTCCGAATCCTATACGGCCCAGCTCGAGGCGGCGCTGAAGGCCGATGGGCAGAATGTCGTGGTCACCAACGCGGGCGTTTCGGGCGATACGACAGCAGGAGGGCTTTCGCGCATCGACTGGTCGGTGCCCGACGGCACTGACGGCGTGATCCTCGAGCTCGGCGCCAACGATGCGCTGCGCGGCATCTCCCCCGAGCAGTCGGAAAAGAACCTCGATGCGATCCTGGCGCGGCTGAAGGAACGGAAGATCCCGGTGTTCCTGGTCGGCATCCTGGCGCCACCGAACATGGGCGGCGATTATGCCGAAAAGTTCAACCCGATCTACAAGCGGCTGGCGGAGAAATACGTGGTGCCGCTCTATCCATTCTTCCTGGATGGGGTCGCGACCATTTCCAGCCTGCAGCTCTCCGACGGCATGCATCCCAACACCAAAGGGGTCGCGGTGATGGTCGAAAAGACCATCGAACCTGTCAAAAGCTTCCTGGGGGCTATTAAGGATAAGGGAAAATAACAGCTTGCGCGGAACTCCGTTGCATGATTCGCTGTTTGCATCTGCAAAAGATTCGAGGAGGTCCCTATGCCGAGACTTTTCACCGCCCTCGAAGTTCCGCGCAATGTAGCGATGAGTCTGTCTCTCCTGCGCGGCGGGATCCCCGGTGCCCGGTGGATCGACGTGGAGAATTATCACATCACTCTACGCTTTATCGGCGATGTCGACGGCCGCACCGCCGACGAGATCGTCGACCGGCTGGACCGCATCGACCGACCGGAATTTCAGGCGACGCTGACCGGGATCGGCTCGTTCGGATCGAAGAAACCGCATTCCATCTGGGCCGGCGTTTCACCCTCGCCGGAGATCTACGCGCTGCAGGCGGAGATCGAACGGATCTGCCAGCGTATCGGTCTGCCGCCGGATCCCCGCAAGTTCACGCCGCATGTGACGCTCGCACGGCTCAAGAACTGCCGCCTGGACGACGTGGTTCACTATCTTGCCGGCCGCGGCAATTTCCACACGGCACCCTTCACCGTCCCCCGTTTCGTGCTGCTGTCGTCGAAGGAGTCGGTCGGAGGCGGACCGTATCTGACGGAGGAAATCTTCCCGCTGCAGGAGGCAAGCTACGGCACTGCCTATGCCGGCGACATGGAGCCGGCGAAGAGCCTCCTTTAACCGGAAGGCGCCCCTTTAGTCCGAAGGAAGGTTGGACGATGAACTACGAAAAGCTGGATGCGGCTGCCGTCGTGCGTGAACTCGCGACGCTCGATGGCTGGGAGCTGAAGCCGGAAGGCGACGCGATCTTCAGGAGCTTCAAGTTCAAGACCTTCATCGAGGCCTTCGGTTTCATGGCCGAATGCGCGCTGTCCGCCGAGAAGCTCAACCATCACCCGGAATGGTCGAACGTCTATTCGCGGGTCGACGTGCTGCTGACCACCCACGCGACAAAAGGGCTGACCGACATCGACTTCAAGCTTGCCCGGGCGATGGACAAGGCATCCTCGCGCCGCAATTGAACTTCATGGTCGAGAGCCCATATTGGGTGGGCACACGTTGAGCGAACGGAGCGACCATGGACGACGTGAAGATCGGCGAAATTCTGCTGCCGGGTGACGAGGATACACAAGGCCGCCGCGAGCGGCAGGTGCGGACTAAGTTCTGGCCGACTCTGAAGCGGGCCGTGCGGCAGGTCCCGTTCAGCCGCGACCTGATCGCCGCCTATTACTGCGCGATCGACCGGCGGACTCCGACCCGCGTCCGGGGCGTGCTGCTTGCCGCGCTCGCCTATTTCGTGATGCCGATCGATTTCGTGCCGGACATGTTCGTCCTTGTCGGCTTCACCGACGATGTCGCCGTGCTCGCAGCAGCTTTCCGGATGATCCAGGGCCATATCGCCGACCGCCATTACGAGGCTGCCGATCTGGCGCTTGCGGACAATCCGGACATCGCCGAGGGCGTGCGCGGCAAATAGTCTCACGGGGCGTCATTCCCCCGAAGGATCGTCGAGAACTCTTCGCAAGCGCTCGAATGCAAGCCGGATTCGTGACTTCACCGTCCCGAGCGGCAGGCCCGTGGACGAGGCGATTTCCGAATGGGACTGGCCGAGGAAGAAGGCCGCCCGCACCATTTCCATCTGTTCGCCGGGGATGTCGGCAAGGGCTGCACGCACCTGCGCATCCCGTTCCTCGCCTTCGAAAATCGTATCGGCGCCCGGCGCCTCGGTCACGAAGAACAGGGGTTCGTAGACATCCAGATACTTGTGCCTCGCCCGCCGTTCCGCATCGATGCGACGGTTGCGGGCGATGCGAAAAAGCCAGGTGGACAGGGAGGATCGCGTCGGATCGTAGAGGCCGGCGCGGTGCCAGAGAACGGCCATCACCTCCTGGACGAGTTCCTCCGCATCGTCGGGCCGCATCGACCGTTTCATCAGCCAGGATTTCAGACGCGGCGCATAATGATCGAACAGCACGGTAAAAGCTGCCTGATCGCGCTCATCGGCCACTGCCCTTACCAAGCCGGCGAAGTGGTCTCTTTCGTCTACATCCATTTACGCTGCGCACAGTTTCCGATGAGATTCGCGTCATATTCGACCATTCTAATGTCATTGTGAGAGTTAGGAAAAGGACAAACTCTTGCCCCAATCCTTGTGTCACTGATTGACGAAACGCATGGAAATTCTGCTGGTTGGCTCTTTGGAGGCATGGCGGGGAGTGCTATCTCCACGCACCTACGCGCCCAGGCAGGAGATTCAGAAGATTCTAATAATCTGGTTGACGGTTTGGTAACCAGGATCAAGTCAAAATGCACCGAATCAGGATCATGCCTGGCAAGGCTTGCCCGCTCGGGCCGTTGAACGAACAAAACCGGCAGGAGACCATGTCTGTAAGAACAATCGCAACCGCATTGGCAATCTTGGCTGCAAGCGCCGGCCTGGCATCGGCTCAGGCGCCGAAGGCCACTGCCCCGGCCAAGCCACAGCAGGCCCAGGCGCCGGCACCGGCCGCCGCAGGTCCCACCCGCATCCAGCAGTTCAAGGCGTGGGGCGCCTATTCCTACAAGTCGGGCGCCAGCAACGTCTGCTACGTGCTTTCGGTGCCGACCACCAAGGAACCGGCCAGCGTCGATCACGGCGATATCTTCTTTATCGTCTCGCAGCGGCCGGGCCAGAACATTTCCTACGAGCCGCAGGCGATGGTCGGATACGTCCTGCAGCCGAATTCCAAGGTGACGGTGACGATCGACAAGAAGAACTTCACGATGTTCACCAAGGACAAGGCGGCCTGGGTCGAGAACGCGGCCGAGGAGCCGGCGCTCGTCGCGGCGATGAAGACGGGTCACAACATGAGCGTCAGCGCCGTTTCCGGCCGCGGCACCAGGACCTCCTACGCCTATTCGCTGCAGGGCATTGCGGCGGCGCTGAAGCAGATCGAAACCTGCAAGTAGGCGCCCGTGCGCGGCAAGAGTTGGAAGGCCGGTCTTAGGACCGGCCTTTTGCATTTCTTGAAGAATAGTGACGCGGCGGCTATTTGATGATAAAGCCCGCCCCAACGAAGGTCCGGCACATGTGCCCAATGGGCCGATACAGGTTTCACGCATCCAACATGCCCTGACTTTCCCGCTGATCGATCGTGGGAAAGCTGCATGTGTTCGAACGGGATAGAAGAATGTCAGTCTCAGAGGCTCTGGCGCCGCTCGCCATCAAGAAGCCGCTCGTCGCCAATCCGGATCTGTTCGGCACCAAGCCGTCACTGATCGGGCTTTCGCGCGAGGACATGGCGCAGGCGCTGAAGGAAAAGGGCGTATCGGAAAAGCAGGTGCGGATGCGCGTCAGCCAGCTCTGGCACTGGCTCTATATCCGCGGCGTATCCGATTTCGACGCGATGACCAATGTCGCCAAGGATATGCGCGAAATGCTGAAGGCGCATTTCACCATTGCGCGTCCGGAAATCGTCGAGGAACAGGTTTCCAACGATGGCACCCGCAAATGGCTGTTGCGCTTTCCGCCGCGCGGCGCCGGCCGTCCGGTCGAAGTCGAGACTGTCTACATTCCGGAAGAAGGCCGCGGCACGCTCTGCATTTCGAGCCAGGTCGGCTGTTCGCTCACCTGTTCCTTCTGTCACACCGGCACCCAGAAGCTGGTGCGCAACCTGACCGCCGAGGAAATCCTGTCGCAGTTGCTCCTGGCACGTGACCGGCTCGGCGATTTTCCGGGCACCGACACGCCGCCCGGCGCCTTCGTGCCGACCGGCGACCGCAAGGTCACCAATGTCGTGATGATGGGCATGGGCGAGCCGCTCTACAATTTCGAGAGCGTCAAGACGGCGCTGCTGATCGCCACCGACGGCGACGGGCTGTCGCTGTCGAAGCGCCGCGTCACGCTGTCGACCTCCGGCGTCGTGCCGGAAATTTTCCGGACCGGCGACGAGATCGGCGTGATGCTGGCGATCTCGCTGCATGCGGTGCGCGACGACCTGCGCGACATGCTGGTGCCGATCAACAAGAAATATCCGCTGAAGGAGCTGATCGAGGCCTGCCGCAACTATCCCGGTCTTTCGAACGCCCGCCGCATCACCTTCGAATATGTGATGCTGAAGGACGTCAACGACAGCCTGGAGGACGCCAAGGCGCTGATCCAGCTCTTGAAGGGCGTTCCGGCCAAGATCAACCTGATCCCGTTCAATCCCTGGCCGGGCACCAACTACCAGTGTTCGGAATGGGCGCAGATCGAGAAATTCGCCGATTTCATCAACCAGGCGGGTTACGCCTCGCCGATCCGCACCCCCCGCGGCCGCGACATCCTCGCCGCCTGCGGCCAGCTGAAATCGGAATCGGAGCGGATGCGCAAGACCGACCGCCTCGCCTTCGAGGCGATGATGATCGCCGGGCACGGCGAGGACGATTGAATAACGAGGCCGGCTTTTCTGTCAGCGTGCCTGGGTGAAGAAAATCTTGGCCGCGAAGACCGAGAAGACGCCGGCAAAGGTGCAGTCGATGCCGCGCAGGACCTTCGGGTTGGCCTGCAGCCAGTTGGCCAGGCGGTCGGCGGCAAGGACGACGATCACGTTGACCGGCATGCCGATGACGATGAAATAGACCCCTAAGAAAATCAGCTTGCTCGTGACGTCCGGATCGCCGGCGGTGACGAATTGCGGCAGGAAAGTCATGAAGAAGATGATGACCTTGGGATTCAAGAGGTTCACCCAGAAGCCCGTCGAAATGTTGGAAAGTGCGCTCGCCTTGGGCTGGTCGACCTTCTCCACCGACAGTTTTGAGCCGAAGCGGATTGCCTGGATCGCCAGCCAGAGCAGATAGGCGGCGCCGCCGGTCTTGAGGATGAAGAAGGCGGTCGGTGACGCGGTGATCAGCGCCGAGATACCGAACGCGACCAGCAGCGTATGGCAGACGACGCCGAGGCTGGTGCCGAGCACCACGAACAACGCGGGTCGCCGGCCCTGGCCAAGCGCGCGGCTGATCGACAGCGTCATGTCCGGCCCCGGCGTCAGCGCCAGAAGCAGACCAGCAGCCGTGAAGGCGAGAAGGGTGGCAAGGCTCGGCAGGAAATCCATGGGGCGCACGCTCGAATAGCCGGGTAAGGATGGCTCCATTTATCCGGCTTTCGCAGCTATGCCAATCAGGCGCTCAGCGCTTGGAGATGAATTCCTTTGATGCATCCGCAAAGTCCGGATGCCAGCGCGACAGCGGCGGGCGGTTCTCGATGATGTCGCCGATCGCCCAGGCCATGCGGCGTTCGTCTGTCGCCCGATCCACGTCGTTGTCTGGGCAGAGGATATAGAAATCACCGCGCTCCAGGCTCACCAGCATGAACCCGACCGTCTCTTCCGGCGTCCAGGCGCCGGCGGGTTTCTCGATGCGGTCGCCTTTGGTCAGGCCGGTAAACACGAAGCCCGGGATGAGCAGATGCGCCGACACCTGGCAGTTCGGCGTATTGCGAAGCTCGTGCTGCAACGCCTCGGTGAACGTCTTCACGCCGGCTTTGGCGACATTGTAGGCGGGATTGCCGGGCGGTGTCGTGATCCCCTGTTTCGAGCCGGTATTGATGATCAGCGACGGCTCGCCATGGGCGATCATGGCCGGGCCGAACGTCCGCGTGCCGTTGATGACGCCGAGGAGGTTGACGGCGAAAATGCTGTCCCAGTTGACCTGCGGCCCGAATATCGAGCTCCCCGGGCTGATGCCGGCATTGTTCATCAGCACATGCACCCGGCCGAAACGCTGGATGACGGCGCGTTCCAGAGCCTCGATCTCATCCGGCTTCGAAACGTCGGTGCCGATGGCGGCGACATCCGCCTCACCGTCTTCGGCAAGGGCCGCGACCTCGCGGCAAGCTTCCGCAAGCTTGTCGCCCTCCAGATCGGCAAGGACGACGGAAAGGCCCATCCGGGCAAATTCCTTCGCCGCCGCAAGGCCGATACCGGATGCGGCCCCGGTAATCACGGCGACATTGTCCTTTTTCAGAGCGGGATGAGTGATGGTCATGGCAGATCTCCTCTAGGGCGCTGCTGTTCAAAGGTCGGGCGGGATATGGTACCCTCATCAAAACCTGTCAACATGACAAGGGCGTCACAAGTAAGGGCGTCACACCGGAGCCGCTTCATGGGCAAGATGACATCGATCACAGTGGATGAGGAACTGACTGAGTTCATCGACAGGCAGGTGAGCGGCGGCAACTACAGTTCGCCAAGCGAAGTGGTGGAGGCCGCCTTACGGCTTCTGCGTGACAGCGAGGGCGGTATCGAGGCCATTCGCGCGGCGATCGAAGACGGCGAGGCCTCGGGCGAGCCGCAGCCTTTCGACTTCGATGAATTTATCGAGAAAAAGCGAGCCGCACGTGCCGAGCGATGAAAACTCTGATCTTCACGCCCAAGGCTGTCGCGGACATTGATCGCATCTACGACCATACGGAAGCAACCTGGGGAGTCACCCAGGCTGAAGAATATACGTTTGGAATACGGGACTTTTGCAGAGCACTTTCGTCAGGCGAGAGAAGCGGTCGGAAGATCGACGAAATCAAGCGCGGGTATCAATCACTCGCGTACCAGTCCCATTTCATCATTTATCGAGAAGCGTCCAAGAAAATTTCCATCGTCCGCGTCCTGCATCAGCGAATGAACCTCGACCGTCATCTCTGATCGGCTTTGCCGGGTTTTTCTTGCGTGCCTCAGGAAACTCGCTAAAAGTGCCGCAAATCCCGACTTGGCAGTTTCAAGAACCGCTTCCACCCGCAGACGGACGTAAATCGACATGGCAATCCCGAAAGACGTAAAGAAGGTCGTTCTCGCTTATTCCGGCGGCCTCGACACCTCGATCATCCTGAAATGGCTGCAGACCGAACTGAACGCCGAGGTGGTGACCTTCACCGCCGATCTCGGTCAGGGCGAGGAACTGGAGCCGGCCCGCAAGAAGGCCGAGATGCTCGGCATCAAGGAGATCTATATCGAGGACGTGCGCGAAGAGTTCGTGCGCGATTTCGTCTTCCCGATGTTCCGCGCCAATGCCGTCTATGAAGGCGTCTACCTGCTTGGCACCTCGATCGCCCGCCCGCTGATCTCCAAGCACCTGATCGAGATCGCCAAAAAGACCGGTGCCGATGCGATTGCCCATGGCGCCACAGGCAAGGGCAACGACCAGGTCCGTTTCGAGCTCTCGGCCTATGCGCTGAACCCGGACATCAAGGTCATCGCGCCGTGGCGTGACTGGGCTTTCAAGAGCCGTACCGATCTTCTGAAATTCGCCGAGGAAAACCAGATTCCGGTCGCCAAGGACAAGATGGGCGAGGCGCCGTTCTCGGTCGATGCCAACCTGCTGCACTCTTCTTCCGAGGGCAAGGTTCTGGAAGACCCGGCCATCGAGGCTCCCGAATACGTGCATATGCGCACCATTTCGCCGGAAGCTGCTCCGGACAAGGCGACCGTCATCAAGGTCGGCTTTAAGAAGGGTGATGCTGTTTCCATCAACGGCGTCGCCATGTCGCCGGCGACCCTGCTTGCCGCGCTCAATAATTACGGCCGCGACAACGGCATCGGCCGTCTCGACCTTGTCGAGAACCGCTATGTTGGCATGAAGTCGCGCGGCGTCTACGAGACCCCCGGCGGCACGATCCTGCTGGCTGCCCACCGCGCGATCGAGAGCATCACGCTCGACCGTGGTGCCGCGCATCTCAAGGATGACATCATGCCGCGTTACGCGGAGCTCATCTATTACGGCTTCTGGTTCTCGCCGGAGCGCGAAATGCTGCAGGCGCTGATCGACAAGAGCCAGGAGCATGTCGAAGGCGAAGTGACGCTGAAGCTCTACAAGGGCAATGTCATGGTCATCGGCCGCGAGAGCGAAAAGTCGCTTTATTCCGACAAGCTGGTCACCTTCGAGGACGACCAGGGCGCCTACGACCAGAAGGACGCCGCCGGCTTCATCAAGCTCAATGCGCTGCGCCTGCGCACCCTCGCCAAGCGCAATCTCGGCAAGTAATTCCAAACAATCCGATCACCGAAGCCCGCTTGCCCGAAAGGGAGGCGGGTTTTTTCATGCCCTGCGGCTGGCGATCCGGAAACCGATGTAACCGAGCACGGCGATCAGATGCATGGCGGGAATGACGATGCCGAAGGCCGGTAGCGGCGAGCCGATCGAGGCGGCGGCGACGCCGCCCACGAAGCCGGCGCCCATCTGGATGAAGCCCATCATCGCGGACGCTGACCCGGCAATATGCGGGAAGGGGATGAGGCCCGCCGCGGTCATGTAGGGCGATACGAAGGCGATCCCGAAGGCGCACATGGCAACCGGCACCATGACCGACAGAAAGGATGGCGGCAGGTAGTGGATCGAAAGGGCCATGACGAGACCACCGCTGCCGCTGAAAATCAGTCCAACCAGGGGCGCCTGTTCGGCCGGCAACCATCTCGAGATGACGCGGAGGCAGACCGAACCCATCAGGAAGAAACCGGATTGCATCAGCATGCTCATGCCGAACTGGATGGGCGTCAACCCGACCTTCTCGATCAGGATGAACGGCAGCACGGCCGCCTGGGCGTACATGGATCCCACCGCGCCGGCGAGAACGACCGCGGTAAACAGGAAGCGCGGCAAGGCGATGATTTCCGCATAGGCCTGGACGAGCCGCAGCGGCTTCAGCCGGCTGCGATCCGGAATCGTGGTTTCCTTCAGACAGACGGTCGACAGGAAGACCAGCAGGGCGCCGAAGCCGACCATCAGCAGGAATACCGATCGCCAGCCGAACGCGGCCAGCGCGAGACCGCCGACTGTCGGCCCAAGTGACGGCCCGATCGCCAGGATGATGCCCATCGTGTTGATGATCCGGGCCGCGTCGCCGCCGTTGAACTGGTCGCGCACGATGGCGCGCGACACAGTGATGCCGACGGAGGCACCGATACCCTGGATCAGGCGGCCGGCGAGCACCCATTCGACCGTGGGAGCAAAGGCGGCAAGCAGAGAACCGGCCAGATAGACCAGGAGAAAACTCAGCGAGGCGGTCTTGCGACCGAAGGCGTCGGAGACGGGGCCGGCAACCAGCTGGGCCAGCGCGAACCCGGCAAAATAGAGCGACAGCGACATCTTGATCGCTGCCTCCGTGGTCGAAAAGGCATGCACCAGCTCCGGCATGGCCGGCGTGTAGATCGCCATCGAGATCGGTCCGATTGCCGTCAGGAGCGCGCCGATGATCGTGGTTCGGCGCTCGCTCATCCGAGCGGGGACAGGCGGCATGTTATCGGCTTTCATCGAATGCGGTCTGGAGCATGACGGAGGGGGTTGCGGCCTGGAGGTTGGCGTTGAACGCGGCCAATGCCTCGCGCAGGATGCGGCTGTTTTCCTCGCTCAAGCCTTCGGTCGCTTGAGCAAGGATGGCGTTCAGTTCGTGGCGGATCGAGCCGATCATCTCGTCGGAGGTCTTGGTGAGATTGATCCGCTTGACGCGCCGGTCGGCAGAGCATTGCTGCCTTTCGACCAATCCGAGCGTCTCCAGCTTGTCGAGATAGGCGCAGAGCGTCATCGGCTCGACGCCCATGCGGGCAGCGATGTCGAGCTGGCGGCTGCCGTCGACGGTCGCGATGTTCAGGAGCGCCCGCGCCTCGCCGGGCGTTAGTCCGAGGCCGGCCTCGGCGATGCGGCGCTCGAAGGCGGCACGCAGCAATCGGGCACTGTCGGCGATCAGAAATCCCAAACTGTCCATGCCCTCTTCGGCACCTTTCGCCTTTATATGCAAATTTTGTAAGGTACCCTTACTATCTTTCGGGTGTGAGGCAAACGGAAAACGGGGTTCGGTTGCATTGACACCGGCGAAACCTGCGGCGAGATTGTCACAGCCTTCGGACGGAGCCTCTCCATGTCATCATCGCTGCTTGCCGGCGCCTTTTTCGCGGCGCTCGCCTATACGCTCATTCCCGGCCCGGCATTCCTGGCGCTGCTCGGCATCGGTGCCGGACAGGGAAGGCAGGCCGGCGCCTTCTTCATGGGCGGTCACCTGGCGGGAGACATCCTCTGGTCCGGGCTGGCGCTGGTGGCGATCATCGGCGCCAAGACGGTCGGTACCACAGTCTTCGACATACTTGGGGTTTTCTGCGGCCTCTATCTTGGCTGGATCGGCTGGAGCGCGTTGCGGGCTAAGCCGAAGGAGAATGGAGGCGCTCTGGTGACGGTCGAAAAACCGCTGCGGCGCGGGCTGATCTTCGGCCTGACGAACCCCAAGGGGTATCCGGTGGCGCTGGCGACGTTCACCGCGCTGCTTGCAAGTTCTGCCGATGCACTGGATTTCAGCGCGCTGCCGCTTCTTCTCGCCGTGTCACTGATCGGGTTCCTGACGGCCGATCTGGTGCTGATCGGGATTATCGGGGCCGGCGTGGTTCGGCGGTTCTATCGGAAGTATGAAAGGGTGATCGTCCGGCTTTCCGGCCTGCTGTTCATCGGTTTTGCGATGCAGGCGCTCTGGCATTCGGCACCAGGCCTGTTCGGCTACCGGCGTGCCTGAGCGACTACGCTTTCCGATCAGACTTCGATGAAGGCCATCACCGCGCGAAGGACGTTGGCGCGGGGCATATCGCCAAGCGACATGGCGATTTCGAGCTGATTGCGGTAATAATCGTGGAAATTGAAGCCGGTTTCGTCTGTGACCTGCGACAGGTCCATCAACTGTCCCTGAGCATCGACGGCGTGCGTTGGAAGTTCTTCGGACAGCGTGATGTAAGTGTCCTGGTCGATCCTGCCCGCCTGATAGTTTTCAAGCGCGAGCGCACGCAGATCCCGCGGGGTGATCGCCGAAAAATCGATCGGCGATTCATCCGTGTCGGGCACCTGAAAGGTGATCTGGCTCTGCCGACTTCCATGCTCCGATGACTTCTCGACTTTATTGTTTCGAGAATGGTCTCTTTGCAGTAAGTTGGTAGACCAGCGCAAGGAACTGATTTCCATGGCTATATCCTGATTCATCGGATACTGGCCAAAAGTACCTTTGATTACTGCACTGCGTCAAATGGTTAATAACCGTTAATTGTTATGTATGATTTCTTGCCGGAAATCGAAAATGGACAGGCGCATACCCATTCCCGCCGGCTTCTCCTATATGAATGGCGATGCATCGTTAGGAAGGATATTTGCATGTCTTCTAATCTTCTGGTGAACCCCGCTCTCGTGGACTGGAACGGCCATCACGGCCTGCCGCGTTTCGATCAGGTGAAGGACGAGGACTTCGCTCCCGGTTTCGACGCGGCACTTGGCATCCACGAAGCGGAGATCGAGGCGATCGCCAGCAATCCGGAAGAGCCGACCTTCACCAATACCGTCGTTGCGCTGGAGACCGCGGGCGACGAGCTGTCGCGCGTTTCGTCACTGTTCTGGGGCAAGGCTGGTGCGCATACCAACGAGAATATTCAGGCGCTTGAGCGCGAGATCGCGCCAAAAATGTCGCGCCATTATTCGAAGATCGGCATGAATGCGGCGCTGTTTTCCCGCATCGATACGCTTTGGGAAAAGCGCAAGGAGCTTGGCCTTACGCTCGAGGAAGAACGCGTGCTGGAACGTCACTGGAAGGGCTTCGTCAAGGCCGGTGCCAAGCTTGCCAAGGCTGAGCAGGAGCGGCTTGCCGATATCAACGAGAAGCTCGCCGGGCTTGGCGCCAAGTTCGGCCAGAACGTGCTCGGTGACGAGAAGGGCTGGTCGCTGAAATTGTCCGGCGAGGCTGAACTGGACGGCCTGCCGGCCTTCCTGCGCGATGCCATGGCGTCCGCGGCCCGCGAACGCGGCGAGGCGGACGGCTATATGGTGACGCTGTCCCGCTCGATCATCGAACCGTTCCTCACCTTCTCGACCCGCCGGGACCTGCGCGAACAGGCGTTCAGGGCCTGGGCTGCGCGCGGACAAAACGGCGGCGAGACCGACAATCTCGGGATTGTGCGCGAAACGCTGGCGCTGCGGGCGGAAAAGGCAAAGCTGCTCGGATACGAGAATTTCGCCGCCTACAAGCTCGACAATACGATGGCGAAGACCGCGGACGCGGTGAATTCCCTGCTCCGCAAGGTCTGGGACAAGGCGCGCTCCAAGGCGCTGGAGGAGGAGGCGAGCCTTGGCGGGCTAATTGCCGAGGAGGGCAAGAACCATGAGGTCATGCCCTGGGACTGGCGGCATTACGCCGAGAAGCTGCGCCAGCGGACCTTCGATTTCTCCGAGACCGAGCTAAAGCCCTATCTGCAGCTGGAAAAGATCATCGAGGCCTGCTTCGACGTCGCCGAGCGCCTGTTCGGTATCAAGGCGGTCGAAGTGAAGGGTGTGGCGGCCTATCATCCGGATGTACGGGTGTTCGAAGTCCGCGACAGGGATGGTTCGCTGAAGGCGCTGTTCCTCGGCGATTATTTCGCCCGCTCCTCGAAGCGCTCCGGCGCATGGATGAATTCCCTGCAGTCGCAGCACAAGCTGCCGCTGAAGAACGGTGCGACAGGCGAACTGCCGATCATCTACAATGTCTGCAATTTCGCCAAGCCCGCCGAAGGCAAGCCGGCACTGCTGTCGCTCGACGATGCCCGCACGCTGTTCCACGAATTCGGCCACGCGCTGCACGGCATGCTGTCGGATGTCACCTATCCGTCGGTCTCCGGCACCGGCGTGTCGCGCGATTTCGTCGAACTGCCGTCGCAGCTCTACGAGCACTGGCTGACCGTGCCGGAAATCCTCGAAAAATACGCGGTCCATCACGAGACCGGAAAGCCGATGCCGAAGGCGCTGCTCGACAAGGTGCTGGCGGCGCGCACGTTCAACGCCGGGTTCGCGACGGTGGAATTCACCTCCTCGGCGCTGGTCGACATGGCGTTCCACACCCGCGGAGCGGTCGAGGATCCGATGGCGGTTCAGAAGGAGGTGCTTGACGAGCTCGGCATGCCGGCCTCGATCGTCATGCGCCACGCGACACCGCATTTTCAGCACGTGTTTTCGGGCGACGGTTATTCGGCCGGCTACTATTCCTACATGTGGTCGGAAGTGCTCGATGCGGACGCCTTCTCGGCCTTCGAGGAAACCGGCAATGCCTTCGATCCGGTCATGGCCCGCAAGCTCAAGAACAACATCTATTCGGTCGGCGGCTCTATCGACCCGGAAGAGACCTACAAGGCCTTCCGTGGCAAGCTGCCGGACCCGCAGGCGATGCTGAAGAAAAAGGGCCTTGCGATGGTCGAGGAGCTGTCCGGCAGCGACGCCTGAGCGCGTTGTGATCCCAGTCTCAAGGGGTGCGGCATGCCGGTGATTCATCAATCATCGGCCTGTCATTCGGCCGTCATAAAACCGTAACACCACTGTCATGAAACCTTAATAGGAAACCGGCATCGCCTCCAACCGATGCCGGTTCCCCATGACCTTTCAGCCCCCAGCGACACATGCCGCCGTCTCGACGGCCGGGGTGGAATTGCATTACGGCGCGACGCCGGTTCTCAAGGGCATCGATATCTCGCTTTCGAAGGGCAAGACGCTTGCTCTGCTCGGCCCCTCCGGCTGCGGAAAGACCACGCTTCTGCGCCTCGTCGCCGGATTGCTGGCGCCGACCAAGGGTTCGATCTCGATTGCCGGCCAGGTGGTTGCGGATGCTGCCGCGAATACATTCTCCCCGCCCGAAAAGCGCAATCTCGGCATGGTCTTTCAGGATTACGCGCTCTGGCCGCATCTGACGGTCGGCGGCAATGTTTCCTTTCCGCTCGAGATGCGTGGCCTCGGCAAGGCCGAATGCCAGTCTCGCACGATGCGGGCGCTGGAGCGTGTCGGTCTCGGTGCCTATGCGGACCGCCGTCCAAGCGATCTGTCCGGCGGCCAGCAGCAGCGCGTGGCGATCGCCCGCGCGATCGTCGCCGAGCCGCAGCTGATCCTTTTCGACGAGCCGCTTTCCAACCTCGACCGTGAACTGCGCGAAAACATGGTCGGCGAACTTGCCGAGCTGATCGCAACGCTCGGGCTGACCGCCATCTATGTCACCCACGATCATGCGGAAGCGCTGACGCTTGCCGACGACGTCGCGGTGATGCGCGGCGGGCTGATCGAACAGCTCGCATCCCCCGACCAGCTGATCGATAAGCCGGCGACGCCTGAAGTGGCGGACTTCCTGCGCCTCGGCGGCATCGCCGATCTCGACTATCGCGACGGGCTGTGGGTCTTCAAGGGCAGCGACGTGGCGCTGCTGCGGGATGCCGCCGTTGCCGGCACGAGCGCCCGCGTGCTCATCCCGGTCGGCGCGATCTCGATCGGCGATATCGGGCCGGGGCTGCTTGCGGCAACCGTGCTGCGCTCGCAGTTCCGCGGCGACGGGCACCTGGCGACGGTTTCGCTCGTCGGCCCCACCCATATGGAATTGCAGGTTCTGAGCCGCGTCAAGCTTCGGCCGGGCGATGGTGTCGGCCTTTCGATCGACACCGACCAGGTCCGCTGGTTTTCGCCCAAAATTCATTCGTCCAAAAGGGAGACTTTGGAACATGTTTAAGTCATTGAAGAGCATTACCTTCGGCGTCGTTGCCGCAGCACTTATGGCTGGCGTCGCCCATGCCGACGTCACCGTCTACACCGCCGGTCCGCAGAGCCTGATCGACAAGCTGTCGTCCGGTTTCACCAAGCAGACCGGCATCAAGGTCAACGTCTTCCAGGCAACGACCGGCAAGGTCATGGCTCGTATCGAAGCCGAGGCTGCAAACCCGGTCGTCGACGTTCTCGTTTCGGCTTCCTGGGATACCGCGACCGATTTCGCCAAGCGCGGCTGGCTCGTCAAGTATTCGAGCCCGAACGCCGCCAAGGTTCCGGACTTCCTGAAGACGGAAAGCGCTGTAGCCCAAGGTATTTCGGCTCTCGGCATTGCCTGGAACACCAAGAGCGGCACCCCGAAGCCGACCGAATGGGCCGACCTGACAAGCAAGGAATACAAGGACCTCGTCAACATTCCGGATCCGGCGCAGTCCGGCTCGTCGTTCGAACTGACCGCTGCCCTTGCCGGCCAGGACAGTTTCAAGCTCTTCAACGACCTGAAGGCCAATGGCGCGATCATCGCCGGCGCCAATGCCGACGCTCTGAACCCGGTCTTGCAGGGTGCCAAGGCGGCCGTCTTCGGCGCCGTCGATTACATCACGCTCGCTGCCAAGGCGAAGGGTGAATCGATCGACGTGATCTTCCCGGCTTCCGGCACGGTCATCGCACCGCGCCCGGCGATGATCCTCAACTGGTCCAAGAACCAGGACGACGCCAAGAAGTTCATCGACTACATGCTGTCAGACGAAGGCCAGAAGGCCGTTGCCGACGAAATGCTGATGCCGGCCCGCACCGATATCCCGGCTAACCGTCCGCTGATCAGCGACCTGAAGCTGCTGAAGTACGATACCGCCACCGTCTACGGCAAGCGCAAGGAAACGCTGGCCGAGATTACCAAGATCTACGGCGGCAAGTAAGGAACAGGCGCATGAAGGCGAACGGCATCGGCGGCGCGGCTCCGGCCGCCTGGCTCGCGATCGCGGGACTGGTCCTCGTCGTCGCCATTCCCTTCATCGCCGTGGTGCTGCAGGGCATCTTCCCCAATCTTGGACAGGGCTCGTTCGCGGGCCCTTTCTCCTCTCTTTTCTCGACGCTTGCCGATAGCGAGCTGATCGGCATGGCCGGCAATACGCTGCTGCTCGGCTTCTGCGTGGTGCTCGCCTCGGCCGTGGTCGCTGTGCCGCTCGGCGTGTTCCGAGCGCTCTACCGCATTCCCTTCGCCCCGTTCTGGGATGTGGTCCTGCTCGTTCCCTTCATGATCCCGCCCTATATCGCGACGCTCGGCTGGATCATGACGCTGCAGCCCCGCGGTTATCTGCAGCAGCTGGTCGGCTTCAATCTCGCACCCTTCCTGTTCTCGCTGTTCGGCATGACGCTGGTCATGGCCTTCAACACTTTCCCGATCGTTTATTTCGCGGTGTCGCGCACGGTGGAAGCCGTTGGCTCCCGTTACGCCGATGTCGGCCGCGTCTTCGGTGCGACGCCGGCGCGGGCTTTCTGGCGGATCACGCTGCCGTTGTCGGCTCCCGGCCTTGCCGCCAGCCTGATGCTGGTATTCGCAGCCGCCATCGAGGAATACGGCACACCGGCAGCACTCGGCCGTCGTGCCGGTTTCCAGGTGCTGGTGACCGGCATCGACCTTCGCATCACCGACTGGCCGATCGATCTTCCGGGTGCAGCGATCCTGTCGCTGCTGCTGGTCGCCATGTCCCTCGTCACATTCCTGCTGCAACGCTGGATCCTTTTGCGGCGCTCCTACCAGACGGTGGGCGGCAAGCCGAGCGCCAAGGACAAACGGCCGCTCGGCGCCCTGAAGGTGCCTGTGATGATCGCCTTCTCAGTGGTGGCGTTCCTGGCGACCGGGGTGCCGCTGCTGGCGATCCTGGCGACGGCGCTGTCGCGGACGATTTCCGGCGGGCTGGCGCTCGGCAATCTCAGCCTCAACAATTTCATCCTAGTGTTCAGCAACAGCGCCGGCGCGGTCGGGGCACTGGTGAACAGTTTCTCGCTCGGCATCGCCACGGCGCTGATCACCGGGCTGATCGGCGTGACCGCAGCCTACACGGTGGTCAAGACGCGGATGCGCGGCCGCACGGCGATCGACATCATGACCATATTGCCGAACGCGCTGCCCGGCATTGTCGTGGCGGTCGGGCTGATCCTTGCCTGGAACATGCCCTGGCTGCCGGCGACGCCCTACAACACCGCCTTTATCCTGCTGCTTGCCTATTGTTGCATCCTGCTGCCGCAGCCTGTACGCTATACCACGGCGGCCTTCCAGCAGATCGGTGACAATCTGGAGGCAGCGGCCCGCGTGTTCGGTGCCAGCAGCATCACGGCCTTCCGGCGCATCCTGCTGCCGCTGGTCTTTCCAAGCCTTGCATCGGCCATGCTGCTGGTCTTTGCGCTCGCTTCCCGCGAGCTGGTCGCCTCTGTCGTCGTCGCACCGGTCGGCATGCAGACGATCGCCACATTCATCTGGCGGCAGTTCGAACAGGGGTCGATCGGTCTCGGCATGGCCATGGCCTTCATCGCGATCGTGATTACCACCCTGCTGCCGCTCCTCCTGCTGACGCTGTTGAGGCGCAGCGGGCTGGTGGCGGAATAGCCGTCAACCATCATCGCGCTCACCCCTTTCGCAAATGCGAAAAACAGGGTATGAGGCCGCAAAACGAATTGGGTGCCGCCTCCCGTCGCCGCGCCAAAGCTCAGAGATTCAAAACATGAAAATGCGCAATATCGCGATTATCGCACACGTTGACCATGGGAAGACCACCCTCGTTGACGAACTTCTGAAGCAGTCCGGCTCGTTCCGCGACAACCAGCGCACCACCGAGCGCATGATGGACAGCAACGATCTCGAAAAGGAACGCGGCATTACCATCCTTGCCAAGGCGACCTCGATCGAGTGGAAGGGCGTTCGCGTCAACATTGTCGACACGCCCGGCCACGCCGACTTCGGCGGCGAAGTGGAGCGCATTCTCTCGATGGTGGACGGCGCGATCGTTCTCGTCGATAGCTCCGAAGGTCCGATGCCGCAGACCAAGTTCGTGGTCGGCAAGGCGCTGAAGGTCGGCCTTCGCCCGATCGTCGCGATCAACAAGATCGACCGTCCGGACGGCCGCCACGAAGAAGTCATCAACGAAGTCTTCGACCTCTTCGCCAATCTCGACGCCACCGACGAACAGCTCGATTTCCCGATCCTTTACGGTTCCGGTCGCGATGGCTGGATGAACGTCAATCCGGAAGGCCCGAAGGACCAGGGTCTCGCCCCGCTTCTCGATCTGGTGCTGAAGCACGTTCCCGAGCCGAGCGTCGGTGAAGAAGACGGCGCGTTCCGGATGATCGGCACGCTGCTCGAAGCCAACCCCTTCCTCGGCCGTATCATCACCGGCCGTATCCATTCCGGCTCGATCAAGCCGAACCAGGCTGTCAAGGTTCTGAGCCAGGACGGCAAGACGGTCGAAACCGGCCGTATCTCCAAGATTCTCGCCTTCCGCGGCATCGAGCGTACGCCGATCGACGAAGCGCATGCGGGCGATATCGTCGCGATCGCCGGCCTCTCCAAGGGCACGGTCGCCGACACGTTCTGCGATCCCTCGGTCACCGAGGCGCTGCACGCACAGCCGATCGACCCGCCGACCGTCACCATGTCCTTCCTCGTCAACGACTCACCCCTGGCCGGCACCGAAGGCGACAAGGTCACCTCGCGCGTCATCCGCGATCGCCTGTTCAAGGAAGCCGAAGGCAATGTCGCGCTGAAGATCGAGGAATCGGACGGCAAGGATTCGTTCTTCGTGTCCGGCCGTGGCGAATTGCAGCTCGCCGTGCTGATCGAAACCATGCGCCGCGAAGGCTTCGAGCTTGCCGTGTCGCGTCCGCGCGTCGTCATGCACAAGGCCGAGGACGGCACGCTGATGGAGCCGATCGAGGAAGTCGTCATCGACGTCGATGAAGAACATTCCGGCGTCGTCGTGCAGAAGATGTCCGAGCGCAAGGCGGAAATGGCCGAGCTGCGTCCGTCCGGCGGCAGCCGCGTCCGCCTGGTATTCTTTGCGCCGACCCGCGGCCTGATCGGCTACCAGTCGGAACTTCTGACCGATACCCGCGGCACGGCGATCATGAACCGCCTGTTCCACGACTATCAGCCCTACAAGGGTGAAATCGGCGGCCGCACCAACGGCGTGCTGTTGTCCAACCAGGCCGGCGAAGCCGTCGCCTATGCGATGTTCAACCTGGAAGACCGCGGCCCGATGATCATCGAGCCGGGCGAGAAGGTCTATGCCGGCATGATCATCGGCATTCACAGCAGAGACAACGACCTTGAGGTCAATGTCCTCAAGGGCAAGCAGCTGACCAACATCCGCTCTGCCGGCAAGGACGAAGCCGTTCGTCTGACCCCGCCGATCCGCATGACGCTCGACCGCGCTCTCTCCTGGATCCAGGACGACGAACTGATGGAAGTGACGCCGAAGAACATCCGTCTGCGCAAGACCTATCTCGATGCCAACGACCGCAAGCGCTTCGGCAAGGCGAAGATCGCCTGATTTCGGCTACATGCTCTGAGCCTTTCAAAACCCCGGCAGAAATGCTGGGGTTTTTTCTGTGCCTACGACCTGCCCGGCCTTGTCGCAAAGGTTAAAAACACGTTAACGTTGCCTCGTTGTCCACATGAGAAGTCTGTGGGCAATCCGCTCTACACACATTGGTGGAATGGCGGATTGCCGACATCAGGGCCTAGAGTAAACGTTATGAAGACGTTATCGATCGATGTCCGGCGGGCCGAACCGCAAGACGCCCGCGCCATTTCCGAGGCGCACCGCCAGGCATGGACCCAGGCCTATGCAGGCCTCATTCCCTACAAGCCGCTGACCCAGATGCTGGAGCGCCGGGGCGAGACCTGGTGGCGCAAGGCGACGCGCGGTCCGGCCACACTGCTGGTGCTCGACGTCGCCGACCAGGTCGCCGGTTATGCGACGATCGGCCTCAATCGCGCCCGTGCCCTGCCTTACGACGGCGAGGTCTACGAGATCTATCTGCGTCCGGAATTCCAGGGCATCGGCCTTGGCCGCCGCCTGTTCGGCGAAAGCCGCCGGCTCCTGAAGTCACTCGGCTGCGAAGGCCTGGTCGTCTGGTGCCTTGAGGACAGCGAGCATGCGGCGCGTTTCTTCCGCCGGCACGGCGGCGTGGATCTCGCCGAAGGCATGGAAGATTTCGGCGGCACGCAGCTTCGCAAGATCGGTTTTGTCTGGCCTTGAACGGTCAGGCTTGAAGACCTTGAATTTAAACGCTTTCTAATGTTTCGGCGCGCAGCGCGGTTCAATATTGGCGTCAAAGCCTTGTTGCCTTGCAGCATGATTCCCGCTATCGACGCTTAACTTTGTCGAACCTCATCGGGGACTAGAATGCGTATCGATGCAATTTCCGTTGGCAAGAATCCGCCTGAAGACGTCAACGTCATCGTTGAAGTGCCGGTCGGCGGCCAGCCGATCAAGTACGAAATGGACAAGGAAGCCGGCGCTCTTGTCGTCGATCGCTTCCTCTACACGCCGATGACCTATCCGGGCAATTACGGCTTCGTACCGCATACGCTCTCTGAAGACGGCGACCCGATCGACGTCCTTATCTGCAACACACGTCCGCTGGTTCCCGGCTGCGTCATCAACGTGCGCCCGATCGGCGTGATGATCATGGAAGATGATGGCGGCAAGGACGAGAAGATCATCGCCGTGCCGGTTCCGAAGCTGACCCAGCGCTACGACAAGATCAAGAACTACACGGATATGCCCGAGATCACGCTGAAGCAGATCGAGCATTTCTTCGAGCACTACAAGGATCTGGAGCCCGGCAAGTGGGTGAAGATAGGCGGGTGGCAGAATGTCGACGTGGCCAAGACGCTGATCATCGAAGCCATCGAGCGTTACAAGGCAAGCAAGTAAGCCGTCAGGCTTTCAGGAATTTTTTGAATTTCTCTTCCAAGTCCTCCGGGTCGCCATCGATCCGGAGGATTTTTTTGCGCGCGGTTTCGCCCGACAGGATCGAAATGGAGGATTTGGGGAGACGGAACGTATCGGCCAGCAGCAGGATCAGCGCCTTGTTGGCCTTGCCGTCCTCCGGCACGGCGGTGACGCGTGCCTTCAGGAAGATGTCGCCATCGGCGGCGGTCTCCAGGCCCTCGACAGCATTGCGGCCCGAATTCGGCGTGAGCCGGATTGCGAGCCGCAGATGATCGGAATGCCTGCTAAAAGGACCGCTCACGCAAACAGCGGATAGATCGACGTCCACATCAGCGAGCGGATGAAGAAGATGATGAGGAGCAGGACGACTGGCGAAATGTCGATGCCGCCGAGATCCGGCATGATGCGGCGGATAGGGCGCAGCACCGGTTCGGTGACGTTGAAGAGGAAACGACCGACCGCATCGACGAACTGGTTTCGCGAATTGATGACGTTGAAGGCAAAGAGCCAGGAAAAGATGGCGCTGGCAATCAGCACCCAGGTATAGAGGTTCAAGGCCAAATCGATGGTCTGAAACAGGGCGAGCATTAACGTCTCCATTTCTTTGTTGACAGACATGTAGACATTGGCGAACTAACGGGCAAGTGCCGCGCCCGTGCCTCATCCGATTCATGTTTAACGGGCGACAGGCACGCTGCCGGCTTCCGGCTCCGCTGAAAGTGCTGCCTTATGTCCATTCCCGCCTCGGGCGATCGTTTCGCCGCCTTCCGGCACTCATCCTATACTCGCTTCTTCTTTTCCCGGCTTTTCTCGGCTTTCGCGATCCAGATCATCAGCGTCGCAGTCGGCTGGCAGATGTACGACGAGACCAGCAATCCGCTCTATCTCGGTCTGATCGGGCTTTTCCAGTTCCTGCCGTCGCTGCTCCTGATCCTTGTCACTGGCTCCGTCGCCGACCGCTATAACCGGCGCGCGATCGTAGCGGCCTGCATGGTGGTCGGAGCGCTGTGCGCCGGTGCCCTGCTGGCACTCACCGTCACGCATTCGTTTTCGCCCTGGCCGGTGTTCGGCATCCTGATCGTGTTCGGGATCGAGCGCGCCTTCATGGGGCCGGCGGTGCAGTCGCTCGGGCCGAACCTGGTGCCGGAACAGGACCTGCCGAATGCGGTCGCCTGGAACTCCTCGTCATGGCAGACGGCGGCGATCCTCGGTCCGGTTGCCGGCGGTCTGCTGTACGGCGTCAGTGCGATCGCTGCCTATTCGGTCGCCTTCGCCTTTCTCATCCTCGCCGCCATTCTGGTATTCATGATCCCGAAGCCTACGCAGCGCAATGCTGTGGAGAAGGTGAGCTGGGGCCAGATTCTCGCCGGCTTCCACTTCATCTCGCAGGAAAAGATCGTCCTCGGGGCGATCTCGCTCGATCTCTTCGCGGTGCTTCTCGGCGGCGCGGTGGCGCTGATGCCGATCTTTGCGCGCGATATTCTGGAGCTCGGGCCCTGGGGGCTCGGCATGCTGCGGGCAGCACCGGGCGTCGGCGCGATCATCGTCGCGATCTATCTTGCCTTCTACCCGATCCGCCACCATGCCGGCATCGCGATGTTCATCGGCGTCGGACTGTTCGGGGTGGGCACGCTGGTCTTCGGTCTCTCAGCGACGCCCTGGCTGTCGATTTCGGCGCTGATGCTGATGGGAGCGTCGGACATGATCTCCGTCTATGTGCGCGAGACGCTGATCGCGCTCTGGACGCCGGACGAAGTGCGTGGCCGGGTCAATGCGGTCAACATGGTGTTCGTCGGCGCGTCCAACGAACTCGGGGAATTCCGGGCAGGTACGATGGCCTCGATCTTCGGGGCGATGCCGGCCGTGGTCATCGGCGGTGTCGGCACGCTGGCGGTCGCGATCATTTGGTCCATGGGTTTCCCGAAGCTGCGCCGGATCGACAGCCTCGAGGCACCGGAGCGGGAAGAGAAATCGGCTCAGCCGGCCTGAAGCGCCGGTTGACGGCGCAGCATGGCGAATATCTCAAGCGTCGTGGCTGGTGGAAGCATCGGCATCGGGGACCGTCAGTCTTCTCCCCGGTCTCCCAAGGTTGCACGGGCGGCGGCCTGCTGGCGCTCCAGAACCCTGTCGCGCGCCGAAACGCCCAGAAGATCGGCGATCCTCCAGATCACGTGATCTTCGATTTCGCTGCGCTGGCCGTCGGCATAAACGATATCCCAGAGGATGCCGAGCAGCTCGACACGGTCTTCTTCATTGACGAGATGTTTTCTAAGATCGGACGTGAAGCGGTAATAATCGACCGCCTCGCTCCCGGCCTGGTGGCCGACCTCGATCAGCACCTTGAGGCGGTCCTCGCTCAAGTCGTACCGTTCGCGCAGCAGATCGCGAAACTTCTGCTGTTCCTGATCGGAAATATTGCCGTCCGCCTCCATGACCTGGAAACATAGCGCCACGAACGCCACCCGCGGATCATCGGGCGCGAATTCCTGTGTATGGTGAGACCCTGTCAGAGTGTGGAGGAAAGCCTGAATGCGATCTAACATCTATCTCCAGGCCCTCGCCATTCTAGAACAACCGGAGCCTCGTTGCAGGCTGCCCGGCATCGGGATCTTTCACACCCGGATCATCCGGCGGGCGGCCGAAAAAGGGAACGGGCTCCTCCCTATTTTCAGGGGTTTTTCCGTCCTTTGACGTCACATTCGCAGGCGCTGGTGTTTTTGCTGCAACAGCTAACTCCTTCGGAGCCGGCTTTGCCTCCTGCGGAACGGGCTTGACCGGAACCACGATCGGCCGCGGCGCTTCCTCGGCGCGAGACTCGGCCTTCGGGGTGAAAGCCGGCACCTCGGTGACGGGCGGCAGGCTGGCGATCGCCGTGTCGGCTGCGAGCGAACCTTCCTCGACCGGGCCTTCGAGCTGGTCGAACGGCGCCTTCCATTCGAAGGCGTCGAGCCTGCCGGTGACCGGGGAAATTGGCAGCCATTTTTCCGAGACGTGTCCGTCGGCCACCCAGGCCGGATCGCGGGGTGCTCGCAGCGCCTGCGCCATCCAGTGCCGGACGCGGCCCTGATCGCCGGTCTCGGCCTCCTCGATATCGGCGAGCAGCAGGTAGACGGCCTCGCGGGGCTCCATCCGGGCGGCGGCCTCCGTCTTGGCGCGGGCCTTCCTGAACTCCTGCGCATCGAGCGCCGCCTGGGCGACGGCCAGCAGCGATTCGACATTGTTGGGTCGCATCGCTTCGAGCTTTTCGGCGCGTTTCAGCCGGTCGACGGTGCTGTCGCCACTGCGGGCACGGACATAGGCGCGGGCGATTTCCGGATGGGGCCCGAGCTTCCAGACTCCTTCGAGGACCGATGCGGCCTTGCGGACATTGTCCTCACGCAGCCAGGCCTTGGCGGCGATGACGGCGGCGGGCACCAGATCCTTGGCGAGCTTCAAAGCCGCCATGGCGTCGTCGCGGGCGCCCTTCGGATCGCCTTCCAGCCGGTCGTTTGCCTTGGCCGTCAGGAGCACGGCCTTCCAGCGTTCGGCCTTCGGCTTTTCAAGAATATTGGCCATGCGCTGCTGGTCGAGCAGGCGGATCGCATCGTCCCAGCGACCGGACTGGCTGCGGGATTCGAGCGTTGCCTGGGCGGCCCAGGGCAGGTAGGGCGCGTGTTCGACGGCCTTTTCCGCATATTGGCGGGCGGCCTCGTTGGCGCCGAGCCGGCGGGCTTCCATGTAGAGGCCGCGCAGGCCGAGTTCCCGGGTTTCCGGATCCTCGGCCATCTGCTCGAATTTCTTGCGCGCTTCGTCGTGCTTGCCTTCGATGAGGGCGGCCTGTGCTTCGAGGAGATGGATCAGCGGCTCCTGGTCGGCGCTGATCAGCCCGCGGGTGCGAAGACTCATCTTGCGGGCGAGCAGAGCATTGCCGGCGCCGGCGGCGATCAGGCCGGTCGACAGCGCCTGATAGCCGCGATCCCGCTTGCGGGCGCGAAAATAACGGCGGACGGAATAGGGCGAGGTCCAGATCACCCCGACGATCCACCAGAGGATCATGGCAAAGCCGACCAGCGCGACCACGGCGGTGGCGGCCACCATCAGGCTGGTTTCGATCAGGTGGTCCTGCCAGGTGATGGAAATCAGGCCGGGGCGATCCGCGAGCCAGGAGAAACCCCAGCCGAGAGCCAGCACCACAACGAGAAAAATGAAAAGTCTGACCATCCGGTTCTTCCGTCCTCAGCCTTGGGTGCCGGCGACGGCACGCGTCAGCGTTCCGCCCACGAGATTTTCCACCTGAATGCGGGCATCGAGCTTCTGCTTGAAATCGCGCGAAACGGCTTTTGCCGGTTCCGGCAGCGCGTCCCATTCGCGAGCGGAGGCCTGGAGATTGCCGTTGCGCAGCGCCTCTTCCATGCGGGCGACGATCGCATCCGGCGTCGCGCCCTGGACGTCGCCGACGCGGCGGACCTTGACCACCGACATGGCGGAGGCAAGCAGCCGGCCGGCAATGCCCTGGTTGGGATCGGGCTGGGCGGTCGCTTCCAGCATGGCATCGGCAATGCGGGGGAAGTCACGCTGCAGCTCGGCGCGGGCGGGCACGCCGGCGGACGCGAACTTTTGCAGGTCGGCGACGGCGGGATCGTCGCCGGCGACGCTCACGAAGGTCTGCAGTTCGGTTTCGAACGGACCGCCGCGATCGATGCCGGCCTTGAGGGCGGCGGCTGCGACGGCGCGGGCGACCTGCTGTTCCGGGCCGCGATCGTTCAGCTTGGCCTCGGCCTGGTCGAGGCGCTGGGCGAGACCGGAACCGGCGCTCGCCGCCGACTGGACGGTGGCGCGAAGCCGGTCGAGATCGGCCTTCAGCGCGGCAAGCGCCTGATCGCTGGCGCCGCTTGATGCCTTGGGCGCGGTTTCAAGGGCTGCGACGCGATTGGCGAGCGCTGTATCCGGCGCTGCTGCGGTGGTGGGACGGTTTTTGAGGGCCGCAATTTCCTGGCGCAAAGCGGTGATCTCGGAGGAGAGGCCGGCCGTGTTGGAGGCGGCCGGAGCTGGCGTGGCACCGGGCAGGTAACCGGCATATTGCATGCTGCCGGCCAGCAGCAGCGCGACGATGCCGCCGAAAATGCCGGCTGCGATCAGCGTCGACGTGGCAGGGCTCGGGCGTTGGGGCGCGGCGGGCGTCGGCTCCGGTTCGGGCGCCACGGTCGCGGGCTGCGGTTCGCTCCGGGCGGCGGCAGACCAGGGGTCGTCATAACGCGGCTCGTCCGCGGCCGAGGGGCTGGACGCCAGTTCTTCCGTGGACTCGGGCTTGGCCGGCTCTTCGACTGTTGCAGAAACGTCCTCGGTGGGCTCGGTCGTGCTCACCGCTTCGTCGGTGTCGTTGCTGCGGACAGGTTCGGCGACGACATCGGACTGCTCGGCGGTTAGGTCGATCGTGACCGGCTCCTTGTCCGTCTTGGATCGGCGGGGTGGTTGTTCCGGTGCCATCTCGACCTCTTTTTGCATGCGCTCACAGGAAACTAGTGGGTGGGTCTTAGGAAAGAAAGGGGCGGTGGGGATTTTGGCGCCACACCTCGACTAAAGGAGTGCCAATACCCCATCCTCGTCAGGGTGGCTGGCGATCTTGATATTTCTATGGAATTCCCGGGGAATGATTTCGGCGACATTGTCGCTGAGGCAGAGGAACTGCAGGGACACGAGTTCCTGAAGGTGCGGCGCAGCGAAATCGCAGAAAAGCCGGGCATTTTCCCGCGAGTAGAGAAGCACGGCATCCGCCGGCTGATCGAGGAGAGTGCCGCGGATAAGAGCTTCATCGTAGGCTATGGGTTCCATTTCGTAGATTTCGGCGGTGACGAACGGCACCGCCGCCGCGTGCAGGCCATCTTCGAATTTTGTCGAGCGCGGCCTCCCGGCAAGATAGAGCAGCGGAGTGTCGAACGAAGGTGCATCGCTTGCGATGAGTTCAGCAAGTTCGGCGCCTGTGCCGGGGCCACGGCGAATGTCCCGGAAGCCGGCATCTTCGGCCGCCTTTGCCGTTGTTTCTCCGACAGCATAGAGGGTTTGGCCGAGAAACAGGGTCAGGTGGTCGCCCAACGCGGACAGCACGCGCAGGGCTTCGGCGCTGGTGACGGCCAGCGCCGAATGGGGGCTGGCGAGCGAGGCCTCGGCAATTTTCGGATGATGGATCGCCCTGGTCAGCGGCAGCAGGACCGGCTGATGGCCGAGGTTCTGCAGCCGTTCGGCGGTCCGGCGGGCCGAGTTTTCGGGGCGGGTGACGACGACCCGCATCGCGTTACGACCAGCCTTCGAAGAAATCGGAACCGGCCGCCGCGCGAACGGCTTCGCCCGCCTGCCTGCCGAGCTTTTCGGCGTTTGCTCGTTTGCCCTCGGTCTCGATCGAATGTTCCTTGCGGCCATCGGGCGTCAGGATCAGCCCTGAGAATTTCAGATGGTCGCCCTCGCAGATCGCGTAACCGCCGATCGGGGTGCGGCAGGAACCGTCGAGTGCGGCCAGGAAGGCGCGTTCGCAGGAGACCGCGTCATAGGTTGGGCGGTCGTTGATCGGGTCGAGAAGCGCGTCGATGCGGGCGTCACTGACACGGCTTTCGACGCAGATCGCGCCCTGCGCCGGTGCCGGGGGGAAGTCCTGCGGGTCGAGCAATTCGGTGACGACATCCTGCTTGCCGAGGCGCTTCAGGCCGGCATAGGCGAGCAGGGTCGCATCCACCTGGCCTTCGCTGAGCTTGCGCAGCCGCGTTTCGACGAGGCCGCGGAAGGTGATGACCTCGATGTCCGGACGGATGCGGCGGATCAGCGCCTGGCGGCGCAGCGACGAGGAGCCGACGGTGGCGCCATCCGGAAGTGCGGCGAGCGTATGGGCCGTGCGGCCGATGAAGGCGTCGCGAAAATCCTCGCGGGGCAGGTAGGCGGCGAGACGCAGGCCCTCGGGCAGTTTGGTCGGCATGTCTTTCGAGGAATGAACGGCGAAATCGAGATCGCCGGAGATTAGCCCTTCCTCCAGTTCCTGGGTGAACAGGCCCTTGCCGCCGAGCTCGGTCAGCGCCCGGTCGGTGATGCGGTCGCCGGTGGTCGACAGCACGACAATCTCGAACATGTCCTCCGGCAGGCCATGCGCCGTCATCAGCCGTGCGCGCGTTTCGGAAGCCTGGGCGAGCGCCAGCGGGCTGCCGCGCGTGCCGATCCGGAAAGGTTTTGTTTGCATCCGCGTCATTCCATTGTTACCGGAAGCTTTCGTAAACCGGTTTATCCGGCATCGCAATTATCGATAGGCGTATGGCGACCTTTCTTCGCATCCTCGGCATTGAAACTAGCTGCGACGAGACGGCGGCTTCCGTCGTCGCGCGCCATGAGGACGGCCGCGGCGAAATCCTCTCCGATATCGTGCTGTCGCAGCTCGATGAACACAGTGCCTATGGTGGCGTCGTGCCGGAAATCGCGGCGCGTGCGCATGTCGAGGCGCTGGACGGGCTGATCGAGGAAGCGCTCACCCGCGCCAATGTGTCGCTCGACGAGATCGATGCGATTGCCGCGACATCCGGGCCTGGCCTGATCGGCGGCCTGATCGTCGGGCTGATGACCGCCAAGGCGATCGCGCGGGCGGCCGGCAAGCCGCTGATGGCGATCAACCACCTCGAAGGCCATGCCTTGACGGCACGGCTGACCGACGGGCTTTCCTTTCCCTACCTGATGCTGCTCGTGTCCGGCGGCCATACCCAGCTGGTTCTGGTGCGCGGCGTCGGGGAATACGAGCGCTGGGGTACGACGATCGACGATGCGCTTGGCGAGGCGTTCGACAAGACGGCAAAACTGCTCGGCCTGCCCTATCCCGGTGGGCCGGCTGTCGAGAAGGCGGCTTTGAAAGGCAATCCGGACCGGTTCTCGCTGCCGCGGCCGCTGGTCGGCGAAGCGCGGCTCGACTTTTCCTTCTCCGGCCTCAAGACGGCGGTGCGCCAGGCGGCGACCGAGATCGCGCCGCTCAGCGAGCAGGATGTCGCCGATATCTGCGCCTCGTTCCAGAAGGCGATTTCCCGGACGCTGCGCGACCGCATCGGCCGCGGGCTGGCCCGCTTCAAACAGGAGTTCGCGCATCTCGATGTCGACCGGGCGCTGGTCGTTGCCGGCGGGGTTGCCGCCAACCAGGAAATCCGCCGGACGCTGCAGGCGCTCTGCATCGAGAACGGCTTCCGCTTCATCGCACCGCCGCTGCGCCTCTGCACCGACAATGCGGCGATGATCGCCTGGGCGGGGCTCGAGCGGATGGCGGAGGAACTGCCGACCGACGGTCTCGACGTGGCGCCGCGCTCGCGCTGGCCGCTCGACAAGGACGCCAAGACCCTGCTTGGATCCGGCAAGCGAGGAGCCAAGGCATGAGCGGTGCGGAAAAAATCGTCGTCATCGGCGCCGGCGCCTTCGGGACCGCGCTTGCTGCCGTGATTTCGCTGGAAGGCCGACATCCGGTGACCCTGATCGGCCGCGATCCTTCGCTGATGAGCGATCTGCGCGACGACCGGGTGCATGATGCGGCCCTTCCCGGCGTGCCCCTGCCGGATGCGCTGGAGTTTTCCGCCGAGCCGGATGCGATCGGCGAGGCAAGCCTCGTGCTCTTCGCCATGCCCTCGCAGGCACAAGCGGATGCGGCCCGGCATTACGGTCCCTATCTTGCCGGCGGCGCGGTGGTCGTCACCTGCGCCAAGGGCATCGACAAGTCTTCCGGCCGGTTGCTGACCGAGCTGCTGGAGGCGGAATTGCCGCATCATCCGGTCGCGGTGCTTTCGGGGCCGGGTTTTGCGGCGGATATCGCCCGCGGCCTGCCGACGGCGATGGCGATTGCGGCGGGGGATGAGGCATTGGCGGAACGGCTCGCCAACGCGCTCTCCAGCCGTACCTTCCGCCTCTATGCTTCCACCGATCGGATCGGTGTTCAGCTCGGCGGCGCGCTGAAGAACGTGCTGGCTATCGCCTGCGGCATCATCGAAGGCGCCGGGCTCGGCGAATCGGCGCGCGCCGCACTGATCTCGCGCGGTCTTGCGGAAATGTCGCGGCTGGTCGAGGCGATGGGCGGCAAGGCGGATACGGTGCGCGGATTGTCGGGCCTCGGCGACCTGGTGCTGACCGGCACCAGCCATCAGTCGCGCAACCTGCGTTTCGGCATCGCGCTCGGCAGAGGCGAGGGCACTCAGGCCGGCGGACCGCTGGTCGAAGGGGCGTTTGCGGCATCCGTCGCGGCGCGTCTTGGCGAGAAATTTTCGGTCGAACTGCCGGTCACCAACGCGGTGGCCGATATCATCGACGGCAAGCTCGATATCATGACGGCCATGGAACAACTGATGACCCGGCCGATCACCACCGAATAAGATCATTTCCCCAATAGGATCATGCAAGGAGAGACTGATGCTGTTTGCGTTTCTGTGCACCGACAAGCCCGGCCATCTGAACGTCCGGATGGAAACCCGCCCGACCCATCTGGATTATCTGAACAAGCTCAATGCAGAGGGCGTGCTGAAGTTCGCAGGCCCGTTCCTCGATGACGACGGCAAGCCGAACGGCAGCCTCGTGGTCGTCGAAGCCGCCGACATGGCCGCCGCTCGCCTGGTCGCCGAAGCCGATCCCTATTACCTGGCCGGCCTCTTCGAGAAGGTCGAAGTGAAGGCCTGGAACTGGGTCTTCAACAAGCCGGAGTGAGGCGACAGATGGCATATTGGCTTTACAAATCCGAACCGTCGGCCTGGTCCTGGGAACAGCAGAAGGCGGCGGGCGAAAAGGGCACCGAATGGACCGGCGTGCGAAACTACCTGGCGCGCAATAACATGCGGGCCATGAAGATCGGCGACAAGGGCTTCTTCTACCACTCGAATGACGGGCTGGAGATCGTCGGCATCGTCGAGGTCTGCGCCCTGTCGCATCCCGATTCCAGCGCCAAGGGCGATCCAAAGTGGGATTGCGTCGACATCCGCGCGGTGACCGACATACCGACGCCGGTGACGCTGAAGGATATCAAGGCGAACCCGAAGTTCGAGAAGATGTCGCTGGTGACGTCGATGCGGCTTTCGGTGCAGCCGGTGACCGACGAGGAATATTTCGAGATCTGCAAGCTCGGTGGTCTCGACAACCCGCCGCGTTAACCTAAAGTGGCGGTTGTGCGGAGTATTGGCTGCATGCCAAGCGATTTTAGGGGGCTTCAATGGGGTCGTTCAGCATTTGGCATTGGTTGATAGTCATTATTTGGTTGGTTGTGTTTGGTTGGCCAATCGCGAAAATTCTGAGGCGAATGGGCTTTTCAGGCTGGTGGACCGTCATCGCATTTGTTCCGCTGGTCAATATCATTGGCTTGTGGGTCGTTTCTGTCGCCCGTTGGCCCGTCATAGACAGGCAATAAGCGGAAAAATTGAAGACTGATCCCCGGACATTCATCCTTCAAAACACGGATATCGCCGCGCCGCCGCATGTGCCGGAAATCCGGCTGCATCTGGCGAGCGAGGCGCATGACCTCTGGCTGAAGACGGAAGAGGATCTGGAGGAAATCGGCCTGCCGCCGCCGTTCTGGGCTTTTGCCTGGGCGGGCGGGCAGGGGCTTGCGCGCTATATCCTCGATCATCCGGGAACGGTCGCGGGCAAAGAGGTGCTGGATTTCGCCAGCGGCTCCGGTCTGGTGGCGATTGCCGCGCAGCTTTCCGGCGCCGCCGACGTGTTGGCGGCGGATATCGATCCTTGGGCTGCGAGCGCCATAGCGCTGAATGCCGCGGAGAACGGGGTGGTAATCCGCTCCACAGCCGACGATCAGATCGGCAAGGTGGTCGGGGCGGATGTCATCCTGGCTGGCGATGTCTTCTACGACCGGGATTTTGCGGCGGCCTTGATCCCGTGGTTCACGCGGCTTGCGGAGGAGGGGAAACTGGTCCTGATCGGCGATCCGGGCCGCAGCTATCTTCCGAAGGACCGGCTCGAATCGCTGGCGGTCTACCAAGTGCCGGTCACCCGGGCGCTGGAAGACAGCGAGGTGAAGAAAACGACCGTCTGGCGGTTTGTTTAGCTTGGAGCAGGTAATGCCGCGTTTCAATTCCCGCCGCGGATGACACAGACGCCGGCTCCGTAGGAGCAGGCATTTCCGAAGCCGCGCAGGCCCGTGCCGACATCGATGATCTTGGCCCTGGGGGCAAGCACCACGCGACCTTCTTCTCCCTGCCAGTAGCCTTCCGAAAAGTAGCGTGAAAAATGAATGCCGAAGTCGGGGATCGGGGGAGCCTGCAGCGGTCCGCTGAAAATGCCGAGCCTGCGGACGAACGATGCCGTGCCGGTGTAGAAAACCCGGAAGCTTTCCACGTTGGGTGCGCCATCGCCCTGTTCGACCCAGTGATTGCCGCCAAGGCGGTAGACGCTGCCGTCGGCACCGCTCCGGCCGTCGCGGGCATTGGCGGCGGATGCGAGCGACGCAAAAAGCGCCGCAGCGACCAGGACAGGCTTGATGCGATTCGCGATCATGGCGAAACTCCGGAGAACATGATTAACGAAACGTTACCATAAAACGGCTCGTCGCGTCCCGGCGGCAACGAATTCTTTCGAAATCCTGGTTAATGTGACCGCCGGGTTTGAACCGCACCAGCCACGAGAAAGACACAATCGATTAAATTGAAAATCGGTTTGAATTGTTCTTGTCGTCCGACATCCGTGCGATTAAACCACGCCAATGATGCAATGCACATTTCTTCGGCACCGTGCATTGCTGGGCGCCCGCCCTTGATACCGCATACGACGCCGCGAGGTTCTGATGGCGAATGTGACAAATAACCGGCCTCTGTCGCCGCATCTGCAAATCTACAAGTTCATTCCCACCATGGCGATGTCGATCGTCCACCGCATTACCGGTGGTGCACTCTACGTCGGCACGTTGCTGGTCGCCGCCTGGCTGATCGCGGCCGCATCCGGCGAGCAATATTTCAACCAGGTCAACTGGCTGTTCGGCTCGATCATCGGACAGATCGTGCTGTTCGGCTATACCTGGGCCCTTCTTCACCATCTGCTCGGCGGCCTGCGCCACATCATGTGGGACATCGGCTACGGTTTCGAGAAGGAATTCTCGACCATGCTGGCCAAGGCCAATCTCGTGGCTTCCATCGCGCTGACCGTTCTGGTCTGGGCGATCGTGCTCATCGTTCGCTGAGGAGATCGATCATGGATATGCGCACTCCTCTCGGAAAAGTCCGCGGTCTCGGCTCGGCCAAGAGCGGCACGGAGCATTTCTGGCGTGTCCGGACGACCGCGGTCGCACTCGTGCCGCTCCTCCTCTTCTATGTCGTCTTCCTGATCATCTATGCAGGCAAGCCTTATGCCGAGGTGGTGGGCGCGCTGGCCAATCCCTTCGTCGCCACGATCAACGGGCTGACGGTCGTCGCCAGCATCATCCACATGCGTCTCGGCATGGAAGAGATCATCCAGGACTACATCCATTCCGAAGCCACGAAGATCGTTCTTCTGATCCTCAACGCCTTCTTTTCCCTCGCGGTGGGCGGCCTCTGTCTTTTCGCCGTCCTGAAAATCGCATTTGCAGGATAACCCCGTCATGGCATCCGTCACACCCATCGCCCAGAACGGCAAGGCCTATACCTATGTCGACCATTCCTATGACGTGATCGTCGTCGGCGCCGGCGGCGCGGGCCTGCGTGCCACGCTCGGCATGGCCGAACAGGGTTTCAAGACCGCCTGCATCACCAAGGTCTTCCCGACCCGTTCGCACACCGTCGCAGCACAAGGCGGCATTGCAGCTTCGCTGCAGAACATGACGCCGGATAGCTGGCAGTGGCACCTTTACGACACGGTCAAGGGCTCCGACTGGCTCGGCGACGTCGATGCCATGCAGTACATGGTCATGGAAGCGCCGAAGGCCGTCTACGAACTCGAGCATTACGGCGTGCCCTTCTCGCGTAACGAGGAAGGCAAGATCTACCAGCGCCCGTTCGGCGGCCACATGCAGAACTTTGGCGCCGGCCCGCCGGTGCAGCGCACCTGCGCCGCGGCAGACCGCACCGGCCACGCCATCCTGCACACGCTCTACGGCCAGTCGCTGAAGAACAATGCGGAATTCTTCATCGAATATTTCGCGCTCGACCTGATCATGTCGGATGACGGACGCTGCACCGGCGTCGTCGCCTGGAACCTTGACGACGGCACGATCCATCGTTTTGCCGCCAAGATGGTGGTGCTGGCGACCGGCGGCTACGGCCGCGCCTATTTCTCGGCGACATCAGCCCATACCTGCACCGGCGACGGCGGCGGCATGGTGGCTCGCGCCGGCCTGCCTTTGCAGGACATGGAATTCGTACAGTTCCACCCGACCGGCATCTACGGCTCCGGCTGTCTGATCACCGAAGGCGCGCGCGGCGAAGGCGGTTACCTCGTCAATTCCGAGGGCGAGCGCTTCATGGAACGTTATGCGCCGTCGGCGAAGGACCTCGCCTCGCGCGACGTCGTTTCGCGCTGCATGACGCTGGAAATCCGCGAAGGCCGCGGCGTCGGCAAGAACAAGGATCACATCTTCCTGCATCTCGACCATCTCGATCCGGCCGTTCTGCACGAACGCCTGCCGGGCATTTCCGAGAGCGCCAAGATTTTTGCGGGCGTCGACGTGACGCGGGAGCCGATCCCGGTCCTGCCGACCGTGCATTACAACATGGGCGGCATCCCGACCAATTTCTGGGGTGAAGTGCTCAACGCCGACAGCAACAATCCGGAACGTCTGCTGCCGGGCCTGATGGCGGTCGGCGAAGCGGGCTGCGCCTCGGTTCACGGGGCCAACCGCCTCGGCTCCAACTCGCTGATCGACCTCGTGGTGTTCGGCCGCGCCGCCGCGATCCGCGCCGGCGAGGTGATCAACAAGGCCGAGCCGATCCCGGCGCTCAACGTCGCTGCCTGCGACAAGATCATGGACCGCTTCGACCGCCTGCGGAACGCCAATGGCGGCACGCCGACCGCGGTGCTGCGCGACAAGATGCAGCGCACCATGCAGGACGACGCCGCCGTGTTCCGCACCCAGGAATCGCTGGAATCGGGCTGCAAGCGCATGTCGGCGATCTGGGGCGAGCTGAAGGACATCAAGGTCACCGACCGTTCGATGATCTGGAACTCGGACCTGGTCGAGACGCTCGAACTCGAAAACCTGATGGCAAATGCAATTGCCACGGTGGTCGGCGCGGAAGCCCGCAAGGAAAGCCGCGGCTCCCACGCCCGCGAGGACTACACATCCGGCCCGTTCGGCGGCCGCGACGACGAGAACTGGCGCAAGCACACGCTTGCCTGGGTCAGCGACAACGGCGACGTCAAGCTAGACTATCGCCCGGTTCACACCGAGCTCATCGCCGAAGGCATCGATCCGCACAAGATCGAGCCCAAGGCACGCGTGTACTGATCTGAGGGAACTGGACCATGGTTGAACTCGCTCTCCCCAAGAACTCTCAGATGACCGAAGGCAGGACCTGGCCGAAGCCGGCCGGTGCCAAGAACGTCCGGGAATTCCGCATCTACCGCTGGAACCCGGATGACGGCCAAAACCCGCGCATCGACACCTATTATATCGATGTCGACGATTGCGGCCCGATGGTTCTCGACGGTCTGCTCTACATCAAGAACAATATCGACCCGACGCTGACGCTGCGCCGCTCCTGTCGCGAGGGCATCTGCGGCTCCTGCGCCATGAACATCGACGGTACCAACACGCTCGCCTGCACCAAGGGGATGGACGACGTGAAGGGCACCGTGAAGGTCTATCCGCTGCCGCACATGCCTGTGGTCAAGGACCTGGTTCCGGACCTCACCAACTTCTACGCCCAGCACCGCTCGATCGAACCCTGGCTGAAGACGGTTTCGCCGCCGCCGGCCAAGGAATGGAAGCAGAGCCACGAGGACCGCCAGAAGCTCGACGGCCTCTACGAGTGCATCCTGTGCGCCTGCTGCTCGACCTCCTGTCCGAGCTACTGGTGGAACGGCGACCGTTATCTCGGCCCGGCCACTTTGCTGCAGGCCTATCGCTGGCTGATCGATAGCCGCGACGAAGCCAAGGGCGAGCGCCTCGACAATCTCGAAGATCCCTTCCGGCTCTATCGCTGCCACACGATCATGAACTGCGCCCAGACCTGCCCCAAGGGTCTGAACCCGGCCAAGGCGATCGCCGAGATCAAGAAGATGATGGTCGAGCGCCGCGTCTGAAGCATTCCCGACAGTCGATGCCTTATCGGGCCCCTGCGTTGGCGGGGGGCTGAGGGCATTGCAGCATTTCTCTTGCGCGGACATGCCAAATTGTTCCGGTACGACTTGATTAACCAAGGTGGTTTACGATAATTCGGTCTCAATTCAGTGGCATCGGTGGCGGGTCAAGCTGAAAGCAGGAGTTAATGATGCAGTTCAGATACGTGGCGACGGGACTTGTTCTAGCCTTGGCACTGGCGGGTTGCCAGCGCACTTCGTATAGCCCCTACAGCGATCTGCCTGCCCAACCCTCTCAGCCTGCTCCGCTTCAGGCGCAGCCCGTGCCGTCTGTTCAGGGCGGCCAGCTGCCGCCGCCTCCCGGCACCGCGGGTTCCTCCCAGTTCCCGAGCGCGCCCGGCGCAAATCCTGCCATGGCTTCGGCCAATCCGGCCGCACCGCCTGCGAGTGCGCTCGACGTCAAGAAGGAAGCGATGGTCGGCAACTGGCGCGTTTCCAACGGCGGTTCGTCCTGCGACATGTTCCTGACGCTCACCAATCTCGGCGGCGGTTCGCGCGGCGGTACCCGCGGCTGTGCCGGCGAATTGACGGCAATGGGCTCGTGGGAAGTGTCCGGCAAAATGGTCCAGTTCAAGAACCGGGCCGGCGACGTGATCGGGCGCGTCTACAAGAGTGCCGAGAACCGCTTTGACGGAACGATGAATTCCGGTCAGCAAGTCAGCCTCAGCCGTTAAGCGGCCCCCGTAATTTCGAGGGCGTCCGGTTGGAACCCATCCCCGAATACACGACGAGTGTCGGTGAAGAGCTGAGAGCCCTCACCGCATCCGGCGTGTTGACCGCCGATCGGGCCCAGCTCTCGGTTGCCGCCAAACTCGACCATCTGCTGACCTGCCTTCGCGAGACGAGGCCGGCGAAGAAGAAAAGCGCGCTCGGCTGGCTTTTCGCCAAGGGCGGCGGCCGGCCGCGCGAAATCCGCGGGCTCTACGTGCATGGCAGCGTCGGGCGCGGCAAGACCATGCTGATGGACATGTTCTTCAAGAAGGCCCCGACGACCAAGAAACGCCGGGCGCATTTCCACGAATTCATGGCGGATGTGCACAACCGCATCCACGACCATCGCCAGAAGCTGAAACGCGGCGAGACCAAGCAGGCGGATCCCGTGCCGCCGGTCGCCGCGGCGCTGTTTGCGGAAGCCGAGCTTCTCTGCTTCGACGAGTTTTCGGTGACCGACATCACCGATGCGATGATCCTGGCGCGGCTGTTCACGGAGCTGTTCGGGCTGGGCTGCGTTCTCGTCGCGACCTCAAACGTCGCGCCGGACGATCTTTACCGGGACGGGCTGAACCGCGGCCTCTTCCTGCCGTTCATCGCGCTGCTCAACCAGTATGTCGACGTGGTCACCCTCGATTCACCCAACGACTACCGCATGCAGAAGCTCGCAAGCCTTCCGGTCTACGTGACGCCCCTCGATGCGCGCGCCGACGCGGCGATGGAATCCGCCTGGCATCAGGTGACCGAGGGCAAGAAGGCGGCGCCTGCGGAGATCCCGATGAAGGGCCGCAGCATCCACGTGCCCGCCGCTGCCGGACGGGCGGCGCGCTTCGATTTCAGGGACATCTGCGGCAAACCGCTGGGTGCGTCGGACTATCTGGCGCTCGCCGACCGTTTCGATGCCATCTTCGTCGAGCATGTTCCACAACTCGGACCTGAGAAGCGCAACGAAACCAAACGGCTGATCAATCTCGTTGACGCGCTCTACGACCACACGGTCCGGCTTTACGTGTCCGCAGCGACTGCACCGGAAGACATCCTCCTGGAACGAAAAGGCACAGAGGGCTTCGAGTTCGACCGGACCGTCTCGCGTCTTTTTGAGATGCGCAGCCCCGATTATCTTGCACTGCACCAGGAAAAGCGCCGCGCACTTTAACGGTTTGGTGACAGAAGCTCTTACGTTTACGTAAGAGTTTTAATATCTAACCGATTGAAAAAGTTGAGTGGAAAATAATCGATTGCCATTTTGAGCGGATGGGGCTATGCGGTCTGGCATATTGGTAGGCGAGCCGTAGTCTGCCATGCATTCGGATCTCGAAAGGAAGCTTTTCGATGGCGCGCAAGAAGATCGCACTTATTGGTTCTGGCATGATTGGTGGCACGCTGGCGCATCTCGCCAGCCTGAAGGAACTGGGCGACATCGTCCTCTTCGACATTGCCGACGGCATCCCGCAGGGCAAGGGCCTCGATATCGCCCAGTCCGGCCCGGTCGAGGGCTTCAATGCCAAGCTTTCCGGCGCCAGCGACTACGCGGCCATCGAAGGCGCCGATGTCTGCATCGTCACCGCCGGTGTTGCCCGCAAGCCGGGCATGAGCCGCGACGACCTGCTCGGCATCAACCTCAAGGTCATGGAACAGGTCGGCGCCGGCATCAAGAAATATGCCCCGAACGCCTTCGTGATCTGCATCACGAACCCGCTCGACGCGATGGTCTGGGCTCTCCAGAAGTTCTCCGGCCTGCCGAAGAACATGGTCGTCGGCATGGCCGGCGTGCTGGACTCGGCTCGCTTCCGTCTCTTCCTCTCCGAAGAATTCAACGTTTCCGTCCAGGACGTCACGGCCTTCGTTCTCGGCGGTCATGGCGACACGATGGTGCCGCTCGCCCGTTACTCGACCGTCGGCGGCGTTCCGCTCACCGACCTCGTCAAGATGGGCTGGGTCACCAAGGAGCGTCTCGAAGAAATCATCCAGCGCACCCGTGACGGCGGCGCCGAAATCGTCGGCCTGCTGAAGACCGGTTCGGCCTATTACGCTCCGGCCGCTTCGGCGATCGAAATGGCCGAATCCTTCCTCAAGGACAAGAAGCGCGTTCTTCCGGCTGCCGCCTATCTCTCCGGCCAGTACGGCGTGAAGGACATGTATGTCGGCGTTCCGACGATCATTGGTGCCGGTGGCGTCGAGCGCATCATCGAGGTTGAGTTCAACAAGGACGAGGAAGCCGCCTTCCAGAAGTCCGTCGGCGCCGTTGCCGGTCTCTGCGAAGCCTGCATCAACATCGCCCCGGCTCTCAAGTAATCGACGCGCCGAACTCATCGAAACAGGGATAAACCCATGAACATTCATGAATATCAGGCCAAGGCTCTGCTGAAGGGCTATGGCGCGCCGGTTGCGGAAGGTGTCGCGATCCTCAAGGCTGACGAGGCCGAGGCTGCTGCGAAGTCGCTGCCGGGTCCGCTTTACGTCGTCAAGAGCCAGATCCATGCAGGCGGTCGCGGCAAGGGCAAGTTCAAGGAACTCGGTCCTGACGCCAAGGGCGGCGTTCGTCTGGCCTTCTCGATCGAAGAAGCAAAGGCGCATGCCAAGGAAATGCTCGGCAACACGCTGGTGACCGCGCAGACCGGTGAAGCCGGCAAGCAGGTCAACCGCCTCTACATCGAAGACGGTGCCGACATCGCCCGCGAACTCTATTGCTCGCTGCTGGTCGACCGCTCGGTCGGCCGCGTCGCATTCGTGGTTTCGACCGAAGGCGGCATGGACATCGAAGCCGTCGCCCACGATACGCCTGAAAAGATCCACACGATCGCCATCGATCCGGAAGCCGGCGTAACGGCTGCGGACATTGCTGCGATCTCCAAGGCCTTAGAACTCGACGGCGCTGCCGCCGAAGATGCCAAGTCGCTCTTCCCGCTGCTCTACAAGGCCTTCAACGAGAAGGACATGGCTCTTCTCGAGATCAATCCGCTGATCGTCATGAAGAACGGCCACCTGCGCGTTCTCGACGCGAAGATGTCGTTCGACGGCAACGCGCTCTTCCGTCACGACGACGTCAAGGCGCTGCGCGACGAGACTGAAGAAGACGCCAAGGAAATCGAGGCCTCCAAGTGGGACCTCGCTTACGTGGCTCTCGACGGCAATATCGGTTGCATGGTCAACGGCGCCGGTCTCGCCATGGCGACGATGGACATCATCAAGCTCTACGGCAAGGAGCCGGCTAACTTCTGCGACGTCGGCGGCGGCGCCGGCAAGGAGAAGGTGGCTGCGGCCTTCAAGATCATCACTGCGGACCCGAAGGTCGAGGGCATCCTCGTCAACATCTTCGGCGGCATCATGCGCTGCGACGTCATCGCCGAAGGCGTTGTCGCGGCGGTGCAGGAAGTCGGCTTGAAGGTTCCGCTCGTGGTGCGCCTCGAAGGCACCAATGTCGAACTCGGCAAGAAGATCCTCAACGAGTCCGGTCTCGCGATCACTGCGGCTGACGACCTTGACGACGCGGCGAAGAAGATCGTCGCGGCGATCGAAGCCTAACCTGGAAGGACCGGAACCAATGTCTATTCTCGTCAACAAAGACACCAAGGTCATCGTCCAGGGCCTGACCGGCAAGACCGGCACCTTCCACACGGAGCAGGCGCTCGCCTACTACGGCACCAAGATGGTAGGTGGCGTTCATCCGAAGAAGGGCGGCGAATCGTGGTCCTCCGGCGTCGACGGTACGGCGCTGCCGATTTTCACCTCTGTTGCCGAAGCCAAGGAACGCACGGGCGCCGATGCGACCGTGATCTACGTTCCGCCGGCAGGCGCAGCTGACGCGATCATCGAGGCGATCGAAGCCGAAGTCCCATTCATCACCTGCATCACCGAAGGCATTCCGGTCATGGACATGGTGCGCGTCAAGGCTCGCCTCGACCGTTCCAAGTCGCGACTGCTCGGCCCCAACTGCCCGGGCATCCTGACCCCGGAAGAATGCAAGATCGGCATCATGCCGGGCTCGATCTTCCGCAAGGGCTCGGTCGGCATCGTTTCCCGCTCGGGCACGCTCACCTATGAGGCCGTGTTCCAGACGTCCAACGAAGGCCTCGGCCAGACGACGGCTGTCGGCATCGGCGGCGACCCGGTTAAGGGCACCGAGTTCATCGACGTCCTGGAAATGTTCCTCGCCGACGACGCCACCACCTCGATCATCATGATCGGCGAAATCGGCGGTTCGGCGGAAGAAGACGCGGCGCAGTTCCTCAAGGACGAAGCCAGACAAGGCCGTAGCAAGCCGATGGCCGGCTTCATCGCAGGTCGTACCGCTCCGAAGGGTCGCACCATGGGTCACGCCGGTGCTGTGGTTTCCGGCGGCAAGGGTGACGCGGAATCGAAGATCGCGGCCATGGAATCGGCAGGCATCAAAGTGTCGCCGTCCCCGGCCCGTCTCGGCAAGACCTTGGTTGAAGTCCTGAAGGGCTGACGCCACATAAAGGACACTCGCCACCCCCAGATAGATAGGTGGCGATTGATCCGACAAGCTTCGGACAGGCGAAGCGCCACATTGTTTCGCCTGTCCATGTTCTGCGTCTCTTAATCTTAGGGGACGTGTGACCGCCAAGGGCGGTTCGGTACCAAGACGAAGACCAAGAAAATGCGGAGGCCAGAGATATTTTCCGGCTCCGATTACGTCAGGAGGCGGGCGCGGCGCCCGCAGATAACCATGGCACGGCAAGAAGCCAACGAGCAGTTCCTCATCACCTCTTTCCTCGACGGACAGAACGCGGCCTATATCGAGCAGCTTCATGCGCGGTATGAGGACGAACCGACATCCGTCTCGCCGGAATGGCAGGCCTTCTTCAAGGCGCTCGCCGACAATCCGGACGATGTGAAGGCGGCCGCCAAGGGAGCCTCGTGGCAGCGCAAGAACTGGCCGATCACGGCCAACGGCGAACTGGTGTCGGCACTCGACGGCAACTGGCCGATCGTCGAAAAGGCGATCGAAACGAAGGTCAAGGCGAAGGCGGAAGCGACTGCTGCCGCGACCGGCAAGCCGGTCAACGAAACCGATGTGCTGCAGGCGACGCGCGATAGCGTCCGCGCCATCATGATGATCCGCGCCTACCGCATGCGCGGCCACCTGCATGCCAAGCTCGATCCGCTCGGCATTGCCAGCGCGGTCGAGGACTATAACGAGCTGTCGCCGTCCGCTTACGGCTTCACCGAAGCCGATTACGACCGCAAGATCTTCATCGACAACGTGCTCGGCCTCGAATACGCGACGCTGCGCCAGATGATCGAGATTCTGGAGCGGACCTATTGCTCGACGCTCGGTGTCGAGTTCATGCATATTTCCAATCCGGAAGAAAAGTCCTGGATCCAGGAGCGCATCGAAGGCCCTGGCAAGGGCGTCGAGTTCACGCCGGAAGGCAAGAAGGCGATCCTTTCCAAGCTGGTCGAGGCTGAAGGTTACGAACAGTTCCTCGACGTCCGGTTCAAGGGCACCAAGCGCTTCGGCCTCGACGGCGGTGAATCGTTGATCCCGGCGCTCGAACAGATCATCAAGCGCGGCGGCCAGGAAGGCCTTGAAGAAGTCGTTCTCGGCATGCCGCACCGCGGCCGCCTGAACGTGCTCACCAACGTCATGCACAAGCCGCATCGCGCGGTGTTCCACGAGTTCAAGGGCGGTTCGTTCAAGCCGGACGAAGTCGAAGGTTCGGGCGACGTTAAGTACCATCTCGGCGCTTCGTCGGACCGCGAATTCGACGGCAACAAGGTCCATATGTCGTTGACGGCCAACCCGTCGCATCTGGAAATCGTCAACCCGGTCGTCATGGGCAAGGCTCGCGCCAAGCAGGACATGCTCGCCAAGGCCTGGGACGGCGATATCATTCCGCTGAAGGAACGCTCCAAGGTCCTGCCGCTGCTGCTGCACGGCGATGCCGCGTTTGCGGGCCAGGGCGTAGTGGCCGAAATCCTCGGCCTGTCGGGTCTGCGCGGCCACCGCGTTGCCGGCACGATGCACGTCATCGTCAACAACCAGATCGGCTTCACCACCAACCCGGCCTTCTCGCGTTCGTCGCCCTATCCGTCCGACGTCGCAAAGATGATCGAGGCGCCGATCTTCCACGTCAATGGCGACGATCCGGAAGCGGTCGTCTATGCCGCCAAGGTCGCGACCGAATACCGGATGAAGTTCCACAAGCCGGTCGTCATCGACATGTTCTGCTACCGCCGCTTCGGTCATAACGAGGGCGACGAGCCGGCGTTCACGCAGCCGAAGATGTACAAGGTCATACGCGCCCACAAGACGGTCGCGCAGATCTATGCCGACCGCCTGATCGCCGAAGGCCTCGTCACCGATGGTGAATTCGAGAAGATGAAGGCCGACTGGCGCGCCAATCTCGAAACCGAGTTCGAGGCCGGTCAGAGCTACAAGCCGAACAAGGCCGACTGGCTGGACGGTCAGTGGTCGGGCCTGCGCTCGGCCGACAATGCCGACGAACAGCGCCGCGGCAAGACTGCGATGCCGATGAAGGAACTGAGGGAAATTGGCCGCAAGCTGGCGACCATTCCGGAAGGCTTCAACGCGCACCGCACCATCAAGCGGTTCATGGAGAACCGTTCGCAGATGGTCGAGACCGGCGAAGGCATCGACTGGGCCATGGCGGAAGCCCTGGCATTCGGCTCGCTTGCCGTCGAAGGCACCAAGATCCGCCTGTCCGGTCAGGATTGCGAACGCGGCACGTTCTCGCAACGTCATTCGGTTCTCTACGATCAGGACACCGAAGAGCGTTACATCCCGCTCGCCAACCTGTCGCCGACCCAGGCCCGTTACGAAGTCATCAACTCGATGCTTTCGGAAGAGGCGGTACTCGGCTTCGAATACGGTTATTCGCTTGCCCGTCCGAATGCGCTGACCCTCTGGGAAGCCCAGTTCGGCGACTTCGCCAACGGTGCGCAGGTCGTGTTCGACCAGTTCATCTCGTCTGGTGAACGCAAGTGGCTGCGCATGTCCGGTCTCGTCTGCCTTCTGCCGCACGGTTATGAAGGCCAGGGTCCGGAACACTCTTCGGCACGCCTGGAGCGTTGGCTGCAGATGTGCGCCGAAGACAACATGCAGGTCGCCAACGTCACGACGCCGGCCAACTACTTCCACATCCTGCGCCGCCAGACGAAGCGCGACTTCCGCAAGCCGCTGATCCTGATGACGCCGAAGTCGCTGCTGCGCCACAAGCGGGCCACCTCGACGCTTGCCGAAATGGCCGGCGAATCGGCCTTCCATCGCCTCCTCTGGGACGATGCGGAGGTCATCAAGGACGGTCCGATCAAGCTGCAGAAGGATGCCAAGATCCGTCGCGTCGTGCTCTGCACCGGCAAGGTCTATTACGACCTTCTCGAAGAGCGCGAAAAGCGCGGCATCGACGACATCTACCTGCTGCGCATCGAACAGCTCTATCCGTTCCCGGCCAAGGCCCTGATCAACGAACTTTCCCGCTTCCGCAATGCGGAAATGGTCTGGTGCCAGGAAGAGCCGAAGAACATGGGTGCGTGGTCGTTCATCGACCCGTATCTGGAATGGGTTCTGGCGCATATCGATGCCAAGTATCAGCGTGTCCGGTATACGGGCCGGCCGGCAGCGGCCTCGCCTGCAACGGGCCAGATGTCGAAGCATCTCGCACAGCTCGAAGCCTTTCTCGAAGACGCGCTCGGCGGCTGATTCCCAGCCGCTCCTTCACTTTTCACAGACACAACCTGACAAACACGGAAACAGATCATGGCCACCGAAATCCGCGTCCCCACTCTCGGCGAGTCCGTCAGCGAGGCAACTGTCGGCACCTGGTTCAAGAAGGTCGGCGATACGGTCAAGGCCGACGAGCCGCTCCTCGAGCTCGAAACGGACAAGGTGACCGTCGAGGTTCCGTCGCCGGCCGCCGGCGTTCTGACCGAGATTGTCGCCGCCAATGGCGAGACCGTCGGCCTCGGCGCCCTGCTCGGCCAGATCGCCGCAGGTGCTGCCGGTGCCGCGACCGCTGCTCCGGCTGCAAAGCCCGCCGAAGCCGCGCCTGCCAAGGCTGCCGAACCGGCTGCTCCCGCCCCGGTCGCTGCCGCCGCCAGCGCCTCTGCTGCCGCCACCTCGATGCCGCCGGCTCCGGCTGCTGCAAAGGTCGCTGCGGACAACAACATCTCGACTGCCGATATCGATGGTTCGGGCAAGCGTGGCCAGGTTCTGAAGGGCGACGTGATCGCCGCCGTCGCCAAGGGCATTTCGGCTCCGGCCCAGGCACCCGCTGCTCCGGCGGCACCGCGTCCGGTTTCCTCGGCCGATGACGCATCCCGCGAAGAGCGTGTGAAGATGACGCGCCTGCGCCAGACGATCGCCCGCCGCCTCAAGGATGCCCAGAACACCGCTGCCATGCTGACCACCTATAACGAGGTGGACATGAAGGCGGTCATGGACCTGCGCAACCGCTACAAGGACGTGTTCGAGAAGAAGCATGGCGTCAAGCTCGGCTTCATGGGCTTCTTCACCAAGGCCGTGACCCACGCGCTGAAGGAACTGCCGGCCGTCAACGCCGAGATCGACGGCACCGACATCATCTACAAGAACTACTGCCATGTCGGCGTCGCCGTCGGCACCGACAAGGGCCTCGTGGTGCCGGTCGTGCGCAATGCCGACCAGATGTCGATCGCCGAAATCGAGAAGGATATCGGCCGCCTCGGCAAGCTCGCCCGTGACGGCGCGCTCTCGATGGCCGACATGCAGGGCGGCACGTTCACCATCTCGAACGGCGGCGTCTACGGTTCGTTGATGTCTTCGCCGATCCTCAACGCCCCGCAGTCCGGCATTCTCGGCATGCACAAGATCCAGGATCGTCCGGTCGTCATCGGCGGCCAGATCGTCATCCGCCCGATGATGTATCTCGCGCTCTCCTACGATCATCGCATGGTCGACGGCAAGGAAGCCGTGACCTTCCTGGTGCGCGTCAAGGAAAGCCTCGAAGATCCGGAACGCCTGGTTCTCGATCTCTAAGACGGGAACGAACCTCATGGAAACGCTCGGGGTTACCGCAACGCCATACATGACGCTGCTGGCCTTGAGCGTTGTCCTTCTTGTGTTCCATGTTCTGCTGCAGGGTACGCTCTCCACCCGCGAGCTCGGTCGTGAATGGAACGCAGGGCCGCGGGACGAGGGATTGGCGCCGAGGGATAAGTTCGCGGGGCGTGCCGCGCGCGCTTCGAAGAATTTCCAGGAGACCTATCCGGCTTTCGTGGGCCTGCTGCTCGGCGTTGCCTTTGCTCGAGACGCGTCCGGCTGGGGGCTGATCGGAGGCTGGATCTGGCTGCTCTCTCGGGTCGTCTATATCCCGCTCTACATGGGAGGGGTGCCCTATATCCGCTCCCTCGTCTGGACGGTGAGCCTGATCGGGCTTCTCGCCATGACCATCGCGCTGTTCCGGTGACGCCATGACCGCATCCTTGAAAACATGGCTTCCGATATTCTGCCTGGTGCCGGGGATGGCGCTGGCTGCGGAGCGATGCGCGATCGAGAAGGCGTTGTTCGTCGAAGCGACTGCCGGAACCGTGCTTGCGTTCAAGCCGGTCGGTTCGGATGCCGCGGTGGTCAGCCATCTCTTTACTGTCACCGGGGGCAAGCTGAAGCTCGACGGCAACGTCATGTATGACGACGAGTCCAAGCGTCCCGGCGGCATGGTGACGAACAATTGCCCGCAGGGCGATGCGACGGGCGCGGAACTTCGGGCCTGCACGGTCTGGACCGGTGTGCCGTATGCCCTTGATGTGGCGACCGGCCATATCGACATACTGGGCGCCGCGAATGCCCCGGCACCGGACGCGATCCTGATGCCGGGCTTCGGCCCGGCGATCCGCCATTCGACGCTGTGGGGCAAGAGCGGTCTGAAACAGGTCCCTTGGGACCTGTACGAGTTCAAGGAATGCAACGCATGAGCGAAATCCCTGTTCTCCTGGTGACCGGCGGAAGCCGCGGCATCGGTGCGGCGGTCTCGCTCATGGCCGCCAGCCATGGCTGGCGCGTGGCGGTGAACTACGCGGCCAATCGGCAGGCGGCCGAGAAGGTGGTTTCGGAAATCGAGGCAGCCGGCGGTGAGGCGATCGCGGTCCAGGCGGATGTCGGCAATTCGGCCGAGATCGTCGCGATGTTTCAGGCGGTCGACAGACGTTTCGGGCGGCTGGACGGGCTGGTCAACAATGCCGGGATCGTCGACATGCCGCAGCGCATCGACGAGATGAGCGCCGAACGCATCGAGCGGATGATGCGGATCAATGTCACGGGTTCGATCCTCTGCGCCGGGGAAGCGGTGCGCCGCATGTCGACGAGACATGGCGGCAAGGGTGGCGCGATCGTCAATATCTCATCGATGGCCGCCAAACTCGGCTCTCCGGGGCAATATGTCGACTACGCGGCCTCGAAGGCAGCGATCGACGCGTTGACCGTCGGCCTGGCGCGCGAAGTCGCGACCGAAGGCGTGCGCGTCAACGCCATCCGGCCGGGCATTATCGACACGGATATCCATGCGTCCGGCGGGCTGCCGGACCGGGCGCGCGACATGGCGCCCAGCGTTCCCATGCAACGGCCGGGCAGGGCGGAAGAGGTGGCGGATGCCGTCCTCTATTTTCTGTCGCCAGCGGCTTCCTACGTAACCGGCGCCATACTCGACGTGAGCGGCGGGCGCTAAGAGATGAAGAGAAGGAAAAAGAACTATGGCATATGATCTCGTCGTCATCGGAAGCGGCCCCGGCGGTTACGTCTGCGCGGTGAAGGCTGCCCAGCTCGGCCTCAAGGTCGCGGTCGTGGAAAAGCGCGCCACCTATGGCGGGACCTGCCTCAACATCGGCTGCATCCCTTCCAAGGCGCTGCTGCACGCTTCCGAAATGTTCGCCCACGCCGCCCATGGCATGGATGCGCTCGGCGTCGAGGTTTCCGCGCCAAAACTCAATCTTGAAAAGATGATGGCCCACAAGGACGCGACGGTGAAGTCGAACGTCGACGGCGTCTCCTTCCTGTTCAAGAAGAACAAGATCGACGGCTTCATCGGCACCGGCAAGATCGTCTCGGCCGGCAAGGTCTCGGTGACCGGCGATGATGGCAAGATCCAGGAACTTGAGGCCAAGAACATCGTCATCGCCACCGGGTCCGACGTTGCCGGCATTCCGGGCGTCAATGTCGAGATCGACGAAAAGGTGATCATCTCGTCGACCGGCGGCATCGCGCTCGAAAAGGTGCCGGCGCACCTGATCGTGGTCGGCGGCGGCGTCATCGGCATGGAGCTCGGTTCGGTCTGGTCACGCCTCGGCGCCAAGGTCACCGTGATCGAATATCTCGACAAGCTGCTCGGCGGCATGGACGGCGAAGTCTCCAAGCAGTTCCAGCGCATGATGGCCAAGCAGGGCATGGACATCCGCACGGATGCCAAGGTCACCGGCGTCGAAAAGACCGCCAATGGTGCCAAGGTCACCTACGAGCCGGTCAAGGGCGGTGAGGCCCAGACGCTGGAGGCCGACGTGGTGCTGATCGCCACCGGGCGCAAGCCCTACACGGCAGGCCTCGGCCTGGAAGAAGCGGGCGTCAAGCTCGACAACCGCGGCCGCGTCGAGATCGACGGGCACTTCAAGACCAATGTCGAAGGCATCTATGCGATCGGCGACGTGGTCAAGGGACCGATGCTTGCCCACAAGGCGGAAGACGAAGGTGTGGCGATGGCGGAAATCCTCGCCGGCCAGCACGGCCATGTGAACTACGACGTCATCCCGAGCGTCGTCTATACCCAGCCGGAAGTGGCGTCCGTGGGCAAGACCGAGGAAGAGCTGAAGGCTGCGGGCATCGCCTACAAGGTCGGCAAGTTCCCGTTCACGGCGAACGGCCGCGCTCGCGCCATGCTGGCGACGGACGGTTTCGTGAAGTTCCTGGCCGACAAGGACACCGACCGGGTTCTCGGCGGCCATATCGTCGGTTTCGGCGCCGGCGAAATGATCCACGAGATTGCCGTGCTGATGGAATTCGGCGGTTCGTCGGAAGACCTCGGCCGCACCTGCCATGCCCATCCGACCATGTCGGAGGCCGTCAAGGAAGCCGCGCTCGCGACCTTCTTCAAGCCGATCCATATGTGAGCGCGTCCAGCGCTTTCATGCCGATACGATAAGGAAGGGTGGGACATCGTCCTGCCCTTTCGCCGTTTGTGAGGCCTACCCTTCGAAACGGCCCGTGGCATCACGATCGTGCTCGTATCGCCTGGCGAGCGGAAACGGCGGTAACCAGGACTCCCGGCGGATGATCCAGCTTTCGTAGGTTGGCGTCAGCTGGTCGGGAGCATCCAGGGATCCGAGGTTGACTTCGATCTCGTCCGCCGTGCGTGCGAAAACCGAGGAGCCGCAGCGGGGACAGAAAAACCGGCCGGCGTAATCACGTGTCTCGCCATCGACCGTCACCGCGTCCTGGGGAAATATCGCGGAAGCGTGGAAAAGCGCTCCATGATGTTTGCGGCAGTCGAGACAGTGACAGATGCCGACCCGGTACGGCAGTCCCGACGCCACAATTCGCACGTTGCCGCACAGGCAACCGCCGGTAAATCGATCCATATCGCGTCTCCTCCAAGATCAAACGGCGGAAATTTTTACACCGACCAGCGCCTTCGGTGCAATTGCCGTCACCGGGCGATAATGATCCTCATTTCCAGCCGAACACCTGGCCTGGAATTATGATTGGTCAATTCCAGGATTAAATCTTGGACAGGGTTGCCGCTTTTGCTTGAGCCTCCGGCAAACGAACCTAGACTGGATTCCATCACTCTAACCTTCTGAAAAAGGTCAAGAAAATGGCTTCCTCCTTCACAGTTCCGCAGCGTATCCTACATTGGCTGATGGCGGCGCTGATCCTGTTCAACCTGCTTTTCACCGACGCCATGGAGACTGCCGGGCGGCTGATGTTCCGCGGTCAAACACTGACGCCGGAGCAGGTGAGCTCGGCGAATATCCATGTCTATGTCGGCATCGGAGTGCTGGTTCTCGGCCTGATCCGGCTCTGTCTGCGGTTGGTGCAAGGTGTTCCGCCGGAGCCGCGGCAAGAGCCTCCGTTCCTGCGGGCAGTGGCGAAGATCAGCCACTGGGCTTTTTACGCGCTCTTTATCGCCATACCGCTGGCTGGCATCGGCGCGTGGTATTTCGGAAACAAGACTGCCGCCTTTGCTCATACGGGGCCGCTGAAAATTTTGATGTGGGCATTGATCGTCGCCCATATCGGCGGGGCGCTGGTGCATCAGTTCTACTGGAAGACCGATGTGCTGAAGCGGATGACGAGTGGCCGATGAAGGATGGACGGCGTCAGTTGATCGCCGTCACCTTGAAGCCCTGTTTCCGGAAGAGCTCGACAAGGCCTTCCTCGCCCGGCAGGTGAAGGGCGCCGACCGCCATGAAGGCGCCGCCCTGGCCGAGGATTGGAGCCGCCCGATCGGCCATCACGTGGTTGCGTTTGCTGACGACGAGGTTTTCGAAGTCGCCGTAACCGGCTTCGTCCTCGGTGCCGTCGGGTACCACGGCTTTCAGCATCGGCATGGCAAGGCCAATATTGCCTGAGAGATAGACGTCGGTCAGCGTCTCGAAAACGTCGTCGACGCGCCGGCCGAGCTTGATGGTTTCGATCAGCGACTTGAGGTGAAGCTCGATCGGGATGGCGTTCAGTGCCGCCGCCTGTTCTTCGAGCGTTTCCAGGCCTTTGACCGGTTTGCCCTCGGCGGTGGCCTGTTCGGCGATCTTCTTGTCGAGAAAGGCGATGTTCTGTGCCTTGCGGGCGAGCTCGCAAGCCGGCACGGAAACGAGCGCCATCAGCATCCACGGCCGCATGCGTGAAACGGCCGAAAGCGGCACGCCGCGTGCCTTCAGATCGGTTTCGAGCAGCGCGACATCGTCCTTCGGCAAGAGCGAATCGATCGTGCTGCCGTTCGTCAGCATCATCAGTTCCGGTTTGGCCAGCATCTTGGCCATGGCCTTCTTTTCGTCGATGACCTCGTCGGATTCGATGATGATGGTCTTCGCCTTGGAATGGGCTTCGGCAGCGCCGAGCGGCATTTTCAGCACCCGCGGGTCGGAGACGTGCATGGTGCCGAGCAGGTAAGAGGGTTGAAGCCCGTCCTTCTCGATCTTCCAGAAGGTGCCCTTGCCGTTCGGCACCTTGGCGCCCTCGGCGACGATCTGGTCGTAGAGCGGCGATTTTTCGGCCTTCATCTCTTCGAGAAGGTTCTTGCCGTCACAGGCCGGCGTTTCCGCCCGTGCAGGGGACAATGAGCCGAGGATGAGAAGCAGAGAGGCGAGCGCTGCGACATGCGCGGCCGCGATCAGCCACAGCATGAAACCTTGGGCGTGCTTCATCAAAGCGCCGGTGGGGGAGGCAAAGGCGGGAGTCATCATGTCATCCGTCTGAAAGTTGCCGGCATATTAGCGATGGCGGCTGCACAAGCGCTTAACGCAACTGGTTAAAACTTCGTTCAGGCAGATTTAGGGGCTAAGCACGGGGATGGGCGCGGTCGTAGACTTCCAGCAATCTGGAGGAGTCGACGCCGGTATAGACCTGGGTTGTCGAGAGGCTCGCATGGCCGAGCAGTTCCTGGATGGTGCGCAAATCCCCGCCGCCGGCAAGCAAATGCGTTGCGAAGGAATGCCGCAGCGCATGTGGGGTTGCCGTCTCCGGCAGGCCGAAGGCGCTCCGGAGCTTCTGCATTTCCCGCTGGATGATCGCCGGCTGCAGCGGACCGCCGCGGGCGCCCCGGAAGAGCGGCTTTTCGGCTTCCAGATGGTAGGGGCAGAGTTTCTTGTAGGTCTCCACGGCGTCGAAAACGATCTGGAGCAGCGGCACGAGGCGAGTCTTGCCGCCCTTGCCGGTGATCCGCAGCGTCGTTGCACCCGGCGTCAGGTCGATGGGGCGGAGGCCGAGCGCCTCCGAGATGCGCAGGCCGCAGCCGTAGAGCAGGGTCAGCACGGCGGCATCGCGGGCGGCGATCCACGGCTCTTCCTGTAGCTGCGCGCCGGTGGTGACGAGATTGAGCGCCTGCCTGTCGGTCAGCGGCTTCGGCAGGGATTTTGGCTGCTTCGGAGCGCGGATTGCACCGGCGGCCGCGGCGTTCACCAGGCCCTTGCGCTCGAGATAACGAAGAAATGAACGAAGCCCGGCAAGATGCCGGCCGAGCGACCGCGCGCCCGAACCCTCGCGGCGGCGGGCTGCCAGGAAGGCGCGCAGGTCGGCCGGACGCAGGGTGTGGATATCTGAGATTTTCGCCGGACCTGCCAGATGTCCGGTTAGAAACGTCAAGAACTGCCTCGTGTCGCGCTCATAGGCATCGAGCGTGTTCTGCGAAAGCCGGCGCTCGCTCGCCAGGCCCTCCAGCCATTCCTTGCGTTTTTCGGTCAGATCCGGCGCGGCGATAATCAGCAGTTCGTTCAAGATCTGACCCGTTGAATTTCGAGAGGTTGCGCCCCAGATTGCTCTGGACGGCGTTACGAAATCCCTAAACCTGCCTTAGTCCTGGGTAACGATGTCATCGTTCGATCATACGGGGCTGCGATACCAAGCAGGTCCTGCCTGCGGGAGTTTCTATGGCGCGCCGTGATTCTACGACCACTCTTGGACAGTTCGCGGAAACAATCGCCCTCGTTTCACAAGGCAGACCCGGTCACATCGTCGACACGCTGATCGCCGAACGCGGCCAGCGGATCGTTCAGAACCCGCTCTGGCCGGTGATGCGGCCGTTTCTCTACACGCTGTTGCGTTATGGACGGGCGATCAAATTCGCCAACGACATCTCCACGCTCAACGGCTTCCAGTGCTTCGAATACATGAGCAACCTCCTGAAGCTGGATGTCACGGTCGCCAATGCCGAGCGCATTCCCGAAAAGGGCGGCTTCATTCTCGTCAGCAACCATCCGACCGGGATTGCCGACGGGGTTGCCGTCTTCGACCTCCTGAAGGCGCGGCGTCCGGACATGATGGTTTTTGCCAACCGTGATGCGGTGCGCGTCAATCCGCGTTTTTCCGAGATGATCATTCCCGTTGAATGGCGGGAGGAGCACAAGACCAAACTCAAGGCGCGCGAGACGCTGGTTCTCACCAACAAGACCGTCGAGGACGGCAAGGTGATGGTGCTGTTTCCTTCGGGGCGCATCGCCTACTGGGCGGAGGGCAAACTGAACGAGCGTCCGTGGAAGACATCCGCCGTCAGCCTGGCGCGTAAATACAACATGCCGATCCTGCCGATCCACATGCGGGCGCGCAATTCCGGCCTGTTCTACTGGTTTGCCAAATGGTCGACGGAGCTGCGCGACATGACGGTGTTCTACGAACTCCTCAACAAGAAGGGCGACCATTTCGATTTCACCGTGGGTCAGATGATCCCGCCGAGCGCGCTGGATGGCGATATGACGGAGGTCACCAAGGCGCTTGAACAGCACACGGTGTTCGAGCTTGCGGCTGATGGCGACGCGACGTTCAAGCCTGCCGAGAAATCGCAGACGGCTTCGGCGGCATGAAGGACATGCGCCCCGCGGATACAGCTCCACTGGAGATAGGCGTGGTGGTTGCTCCGCTAGGCAACCCGCTCGCGGGCGATATCGTGATGCTCGCCGAGACCGCCAGGCAGGACGGTTATAATCACATCCTGCGGATCGCCGAGGAATGGTCTGCGGGGATCAATCGCTTCGAGCGACGCGGTGAAAGCCTGCTCGGCGCCCATGATCAGGGGCGGCTGATCGCGGTCGGCGGGATGACGGTCGAGCCGTCGCGCGCCGACTGGCTGCGGATGCGCCGCTTTTATGTGTCGCGGCAATACCGGGGCAGGGGGATTGGCAGGCGTCTTGCCGAACACCTGCTCGAACACGCCCGCTCCTTCGCGCCGGTGGTGACGGTCCACGCCGGCAGCGACGATGCCATCAGTTTCTGGCAGGCCATGGGGTTTCAGGCGCTGACGGGCGAGAGCTATACGCATACCCTGAGCCTGAGCGACGTTTTTCCCGCCATTCTTCGGCTAGACCCGTTCTCCGACTAGGAATGGAGCATGCTGCTTCGCTCGATGTTTGCCGCCAACTACCGCTCTCTGCGCTCGATCCGCATGGATCTGGCCGGCGTGAACCTGTTCATCGGTGAGAACGGTGTCGGAAAATCCAATCTCTACCGTGCCCTGCAGCTGGTGCAGGCGGCTGTTCGCGGCAATCTTGCCTATGAGATCGCAGCCGAAGGCGGCATGGCCTCGGCGCTCTGGTCCGGTCAGCGCCGGCAGGAGAAGAATTTCCGCATCAAGCTTGAGGTCGAGGTTCTTGACGAAGAGCGGGCGGTGACGTTCCACTACCGGGTCGAGGCAGGGCTTCGTCCGCCTATCGATGCGGCGGGCTTTGCCTTCGAGCCGCAGGTGAAGGAAGAGGAGCTTATCGTTGAAACCGGTGCGCGGCCCGTGACGATGATAAAACGTACCGGGCCGGGGATCATGGTGCGTGGGACAAGCGGTCGCATGGAGGAGTATCCCGAAAAGGCGATGACCTCGGAAACGGCAATCGCGCTGCTCGGCGATGCCGGCCACTATCCGGAAGCAGGGGCTTTTCGGCGATTGATCGACGGCTGGCGGTTCTTCCATGGTTTTCGAACGGATCGCGATTCCACCCTGCGGCAGCCCTGCCTTGCCGTTACCTCGCCGCTGCTGGATCAGGACGGAGGGAACATGGCGGCGGTGTTCGCGACACTCGTCCACACCCGCGGGGATACGGTGGAGCTCGACCGCGCCGTTGCTGCGGCTCTGGGCGGGGCGAAACTGCATGTGCTTGAGCCAGGCGAATATGCGGAATTCGGCCTGATCTTTCCGGATCTCCCCAAACGGGTGTTTCAGCCGCGCGAGCTTTCCGACGGGCAGATCCGTTTTCTCGGGCTTGCGGCCGCGTTGATGTCCTATCGCCAGCCGCCGCTGATTGCGCTCAACGAGCCGGAGGCGAGTCTGCATCCGGATATGCTGGCGCCGCTGGCGGACATGATCGCCCAGGCCGCTCGCTACAGCCAGATCTGGATCGTTACTCATTCGGAGCCGCTTGCTTCCGCCATCGAGGAACGTTGCGGCACGCGGCCGCGGCGGGTGATACGAAAGGATGGTGCGACCTGGATCCAGGGCATGCGGCTGACCGGCGTCATCGATGACGACGAGGACGATGAGTAGTCCTGTTTAGGGTTCACTTTTGTTCCGCATTTGGGCATGGTCCCGCCCATGGGCATAGATTCGTCCGATCTCTTCGGTTCACTGTTCGAAGCGCCGTCATTGGCAAGGGTGGTGCCGGTCCTGGTGCCGCTGCCGGTGCCGGGCGCCTATAGCTATGCCGTGCCGGAGGGCGTGCATGTGGAGCCCGGTTCGGTCGTGCAGGTGCCGGTTGGCCCGCGGCAGCTGATCGGCGTCGTCTGGGACGGGGACAACGACGACAGGCTCGACCCGAAGAAGCTGAGGCCGATCACGCTGGTCTTCGATTGCCCGCCGCTCTCCAAGGAAATGCGCGACTTCGTCGACTGGGTGGCGAGCTATACGCTGTCGCCGCCGGGCCTCGTGGCGCGCATGGCGATCCGCGCGCCGGCGGCGCTCGATCCGGAGCCGATGGTCGAAGGCCTGCGTTATCTCGGCGGCCAGCCGGAGCGGTTGACACCGGCGCGTGCCCGGGTGCTCGATCTCGCGGGCGAGGAGGAAATTCCGTGGACGCGCAGTGGGCTGGCGCATGCCGCCGGCGTCTCGATGAGCGTTGTCGACGGGCTAACGGCCCAGGGCATATTCGAGACTGTCTTCCTGCCCCCGCCGCCGGTCGTCGCGCTACCCGATCCGGATTATATTACTCCGCGCATCGAGGGGCCGCAGAAACAGGCGTCCGTGGATATCCTCGACTCAATCCGGGCCGGCGGGTTCTCCGCCTCGCTGATCGATGGCGTGACCGGTTCGGGCAAGACGGAGGTCTATTTCGAGGCGATCGCCGAAACGCTGCGGCGTGGAAAGCAGGTGCTGATTCTGCTGCCGGAAATCGCGTTGACCTCGAGCTTCCTCGAGCGCTTTCAGGAGCGGTTCGGCGCCAAGCCAGGCGAATGGCATTCGGACCTTGCCCCCCGCATGCGCGAAAAGGTCTGGCGCGGCGTGGTGACCGGCGAGGTGAAGGTGGTGGCCGGTGCGCGTTCGGCGCTGTTCCTGCCGTTCGAGGATCTCGGCCTGATTATCGTCGACGAGGAGCACGACCCTGCCTACAAGCAGGAGGATCGGGTCTTCTACAACGCGCGCGACATGGCGGTGGTGCGAGCCCGGATCGGCGATTTTCCGATCGTGCTGGTTTCCGCGACGCCTTCGGTGGAGAGCCAGGTCAACGGCTTGGCCGGCCGCTACAACACGGTGCACCTGCCGACCCGTTTCGGCGACGCGGCGATGCCGGACCTGCATCTGATCGACATGCGGCGCCACCCGCCGGAGCGCGGCGGCTTCCTGTCGCCGGTGCTTTTGCGCGCCATGAAGAAAACCCTGGAGCGGAAGGAGCAGTCGCTGCTGTTCCTCAATCGCCGTGGTTATGCGCCGCTGACCCTCTGCCGCGTCTGCGGCCACCGGTTCCAATGCCCGCAATGTTCGAGCTGGCTGGTGGAGCACCGGTTCAAGAGCCAGATCCAGTGCCATCAATGCGGTTATTCGGAGCGCACGCCGGAAGCGTGTCCCGAATGCGGGACCTTCGACCACCTCGTCGCCTGCGGCCCGGGTGTCGAGCGGATTGCCGAGGAAGTCGAAAAGCATTTTCCGGAAGCGCGGACGATCGTCATGTCGTCGGACCTGCTCGGCGGCGTCAAGCGCATGCGGCTGGAGCTGGAGGCGATCGCCAAGGGCGAAGCGGACATCGTCATCGGCACCCAGCTAGTCGCCAAGGGGCACAATTTTCCGCTGATGACGCTGGTCGGCATCGTCGATTCCGATCTCGGCCTTTCGAACGGCGATCCGCGCGCCGCCGAGCGCACCTTCCAGCTTCTCTCCCAGGTGACGGGGCGTGCCGGGCGAACCGGCCTCAAGAGCCATGGCCTGCTGCAGACCTTCCAGCCGCAGCATCCGGTGATGCAGGCGATCGTCTCCGGCGATGCCGGCGCTTTCTACGAGCGGGAGATTGCCGAGCGCGAGAAGGCGATCCTGCCGCCGTTCGGCCGGCTTGCCTCGCTGATCGTCTCCGCCGATACCCGGGCGGATGCTGAAACCCATGCGCGGGGCCTGAGGGCCGCCGCGCCAAAAGTCACCGGCATTTCGGTGCTCGGTCCGGCGGAAGCGCCGCTGGCGCTGGTGCGCGGCCGGCACCGCTTCCGGCTTTTGGTGCATGGACGGCGCAATTCCGACATGCAGGCGTTTCTGCGGGCTATGCTGGAAAACGGCCCGAAACAGCGCGGGTCCGTTCAGATCCAGCTCGATATCGATCCGCAGAGCTTCCTTTAGCGGAATGGCTCAGCCCGGCGGCAGGCCGCCGAGATAGAGGATGCTGCGGTTCTGCAGCTTGTCGAGCAGGGCATGCAGGGCCGGATCGGGAAAACGTTTTTCGAAGGGTTGCGCCCAGGCGATGTCGTCGGCATGGAGCTTGATCTCCTCCTGCTTCACGCCGGCTTTTGTATCGAATGCCTGGGGGTTGTCGATGCTGGCGGCGGCGGTTTTCACCAGTCGGCCCAGCGCCGCGTTGCGCTCGGCATAGAGATCCTTGCCGTTGGCCGCGGCGAGCTCGGCAATGCTGACGAGCGGGGCCGCGGCGAAGAGATGGTAGTGGAGGGCGCGGGCGCGGCGGTCCATTTCGAGCGGCAGCGTGCCGTCCGGGCGGATCTGGGCGATGCCGACACGGAAACTCTCCATGCCCCAATCGGTCAGGTCCTCGCGGTTTGCGGCAATGCCGGCAGCCATGGCCGCAAAACCGCTCCAGTAACGATGGTTGTTGCGGCCATCCATCTTGTTATCGCGATCATCGTAATAGGTCATGTTCCGCTCGGCGATCCTCGCCAGCCAGTGCGGAACGGCGTCGGTCGCGGAAGCCGGCACCCCGCGCGCGGAGCGGACTTTAAGCCAGGCCACCGAAAACGCACCCAGCATCCAGCCCTGCACGTAAACCGCCTGGTTGCTGGACATCGGACCGGAGAGAACTCCGGAACGGGCGAGCGTCGAAAGCCAGGATGCGGCGCAGACGGCGGAGGATGCATCACCCGTCGTGCGATACCGGTCGGCCATCGCCTCGATCTTCCGTGCGGCGGCCTGCAGGGGCTTCACCGCATCGTCATAGGCCTGCTTGCGGGCGGGATCGATGACCGAGTGGGCCTTGTCGCTATAGTAGTCTGCCGTCTCAAGGCCGGCCGGGAGGTTCGGCGCCGGCCCGCATTTCTCCGGGGTTGTGGCCGCCGCCGCGGGCGGATTGTCCCAGGGGCTTTTTACCATCTGGTCGGCGAGGGCAGGCGAGAGGCGTGAGACCGCGATCGCGACAGCCAGGGCCGAGAGCCGGAAAATTCTTGTCGTCGTCGTCATTCCGTTTCTCCTGATCGGCTGCCGCATCGTCTAACCGGCCCGAGAATTCGCCGTTTTTCGACTTGTTTATCCAAATGGTTATAATCGAACGAATCGAATGAAACGAGGGCCGGATGGAACTCTATTTTCCCACGGAATTCGGCGAACGGGTCGCCTTTGTCTGTGCGGCGGTAACCGCCGCGCTCGGTCTTCTCGTTTTCCTGTTTCCCGCTTTCGTCCTGCGCCTGACCGCATTCCAGATCGGCGAGGTGCGGCCGGAAGGTTATGCCGCGGTCCGCTCCGCCGGCGCCCATCATCTGGGCTTCGGTCTGGCGGCGATCATGCTCGCCCAGGACTGGATCTACATGACGCTTGGCATTGCGCTCGGATTTGCCGCCCTGGGGCGGTTGCTGTCCTGTGCCCTGGATCGAGGCTTCACCCCCAGAAATATAGCGTTTTCCCTACTTCAGGTTGCGCTTGCCGGCGGGCCGCTCGCCTATGTCTTCGGCTATATCTGACGCATAATTCGAAGATTGCAGGCGGTTGCCTGCCGAAAATCCCTCCGCTTCCGGTATAAAATCGCTCTCAGCCCTTGCGTGTCCGGCTTTTTCCGTTATCAGGCGTGTTGCGAGTCCTTACAGCCTATGCTAGACGGACCGCGAAAGTCGGAAAGGGTAGGGCGCAAGCTCTGCAGGTTCTGAGAAAAAATCAAACGATTTCAAGCTCTTGCTTCACCTCTCCCGTAGGGTCTGGCGCTTGGATGGCAATACAGGGAAACTGTGCCCGTGGCTGACACGTCCCAGCTTATTTCCGGTGTAGCGGAGCGTTATGCTTCCTCGCTTTTCGAACTGTCCCTCGAGGCTGGTTCGATCGACAAGGTCGGTGCCGATCTTGATCGTTTTCAGGCGCTGCTGGATGAGAGTGAAGACCTGCGACGCCTGGTCGCAAGCCCGGTATTTTCCGCCGAAGATCAGCAGAAGGCCGTGCTCGCCGTTGCCGAGCGAGCTGGCATTTCCGGTCTCGTCGCCAATTTCCTGAAGGTGGTCGCCGGCAATCGTCGTCTTTTCGCGATGCCTGGCATGATCCGCGCCTTCCGCCAGATCGCCGCAGAGCATCGCGGTGAAATCACTGCCGAGGTCACCTCGGCGCATGCGCTTTCCCAGGCGCAGGAAAATGAACTCAAGTCGGCGCTGAAGGGCGTAACCGGCAAGGATGTGACAATCGCCGTGACCATCGACCCGTCGATCCTCGGCGGCCTGATCGTCAAGGTCGGTTCTCGTCAGATCGATACTTCCCTTCGCACCAAACTTTCCACCCTTAAGCTTGCACTGAAAGAGGTTGGCTGATGGATATCCGCGCCGCGGAAATTTCCGCAATTCTGAAAGACCAGATCAAGAACTTCGGCCAGGAGGCTGAGGTTTCCGAAGTCGGACAGGTTCTGTCCGTCGGCGACGGCATTGCCCGCGTCTACGGTCTGGACAACGTCCAGGCCGGTGAGATGGTCGAATTCCCGGGCGGCATCCGTGGTATGGCGCTGAACCTCGAAGCCGACAACGTCGGCGTCGTCATCTTCGGTTCCGACCGTGCGATCAAGGAAGGCGACACCGTCAAGCGGACCGGCGCCATCGTCGACGTTCCGGTTGGTCCGGAACTGCTCGGCCGCGTCGTCGACGCACTCGGCAACCCGATCGACGGCAAGGGCCCGATCAACGCGACCCGCCGTTCGCGCGTCGACGTCAAGGCTCCGGGCATCATTCCGCGCAAGTCGGTTCATGAGCCGATGTCGACCGGCCTCAAGGCCATCGATGCGCTCATCCCGGTCGGCCGCGGCCAGCGCGAGCTGGTCATCGGCGACCGCCAGACCGGCAAGACCGCGATCATTCTCGACACGATCCTCAACCAGAAGGCCATTCACGACAACGGCCCGGAGTCGGAAAAGCTGTTCTGCGTCTACGTCGCTATCGGCCAGAAGCGCTCGACGGTTGCCCAGTTCGTGAAGGTTCTCGAAGAGCGCGGCGCCCTGCCGTACTCGATCATCGTTGCTGCGACCGCTTCCGATCCGGCTCCGATGCAGTATCTCGCACCGTTCGCCGGTTGCGCCATGGGCGAATACTTCCGCGATAACGGCATGCATGCCCTGATCGGTTACGACGACCTTTCCAAGCAGGCCGTCGCCTACCGCCAGATGTCGCTTCTGCTGCGCCGCCCGCCGGGCCGCGAAGCCTATCCGGGCGACGTTTTCTACCTGCATTCCCGTCTTCTGGAGCGCGCTGCAAAGCTCTCCGACGAGCGCGGCAATGGTTCGCTGACGGCTCTGCCGGTCATCGAAACCCAGGGCAACGACGTTTCGGCCTTCATTCCGACCAACGTGATCTCGATCACCGACGGCCAGATCTTCCTTGAAACCGACCTGTTCTATCAGGGTATCCGCCCGGCCGTTAACGTCGGCCTGTCGGTTTCCCGCGTCGGCTCGGCTGCGCAGGTCAAGGCGATGAAGCAGGTTGCCGGCTCGATCAAGGGCGAACTCGCCCAGTATCGCGAAATGGCTGCCTTCGCCCAGTTCGGCTCCGACCTCGACGCCTCGACGCAGCGCCTCTTGAACCGCGGTGCACGCCTGACGGAACTTCTGAAGCAGCCGCAGTTCGCGCCGCTGAAGACGGAAGAGCAGGTTGCGGTGATCTTCGCTGGCGTCAACGGCTACCTCGACAAGATAGCGGTTGCCCAGGTCGGCAAGTTCGAACAGGGCTTCCTGTCGTACCTCCGCTCCGAAGGCAAGGCTATCCTCGATGCGATCCGCACCGACAAGCAGCTTTCCGACGACACCCGCGCGAAGCTGAAGGCCGCTCTCGACAGCTACGCCAAGTCTTTCGCCTGAGAACGGATCAATCTCGAGGACCGATAACGGATGCCTTCACTTAAGGATCTGAAAAACCGGATCGCCTCCGTCAAGGCGACGCAGAAGATCACCAAGGCGATGAAAATGGTCGCCGCGGCGAAGCTGCGCCGTGCTCAGGAGGCGGCCGAGGCCGCCCGTCCTTACGCGGAACGCATGACCAAGGTGCTGGCAGGCCTCTCGGCCGCCAATGCCGGCAATGCGGAAGCGCCGCTCCTGCTTTCGGGCACGGGCAAGGATCAGGTTCATCTCTTGATCGTCGCGACCGGCGAACGCGGTCTGGCCGGGGGCTTCAATTCCTCGATCATCCGTCTCGCCCGCGATCACGCGCTGAAGCTGCTTGCCCAGGGCAAGACGGTGAAGATCATCACCGTCGGCCGCAAGGGCAACGACATCCTGCGCCGCACGTTCAAGGACAACATCGTCGATTACGTGACGTTCCGCGAAATCAAGCAGCTCGGTTTCGCCCAGGCCGACGAGGTGGCACACAAGGTGCTCGCGCTCTACAATGCCGGCGAATTCGACATCGCGACGCTGTTCTACGCACGTTTTCAGTCGGTGATCTCGCAGGTGGCGACCGCCTCGCAGATCATCCCGGCCAAGTTCGACGCGACGCAGGCTGCGGATGCCTCCTCGGCGCTCTACGAATACGAGCCGAGCGAAGAGGAAATCCTCGAAGACCTGCTGCCGAAGAACGTCGCTGTGCAGATCTTCCGGGCGCTGCTCGAAAACAACGCTTCCTTCTATGGCGCGCAGATGTCCGCGATGGACAACGCGACGCGCAATGCCGGTGACATGATCAACAAGCTGACGCTCTCCTACAACCGTCAGCGTCAGGCGCAGATCACCAAGGAACTCATCGAAATCATTTCGGGCGCGGAAGCGCTCTGAGGTAAAGAAAGAGGGTAAGAATCATGGCTACCGCAACGGGCACGTCCCTCGGCAAGGTGACCCAGGTTATCGGCGCTGTCGTCGACGTCGCTTTCGACGGCGAACTGCCGGCGATTTTGAACGCGCTTGAAACCGACAACAACGGCAACCGCCTCGTTCTCGAAGTCGCGCAGCACCTCGGCGAAAGCGCCGTCCGCACCATCGCGATGGACTCGACCGAAGGTCTGGTTCGTGGTCAGCGGGTCACGGATACCGGAGCTCCGATCACCGTTCCGGTCGGTCCGGAAACGCTCGGCCGCATCATGAACGTCATCGGCGAGCCGGTCGACGAAGCAGGTCCGCTCGTCACCTCCGGCAAGCGCGCCATCCACCAGGAAGCGCCTTCCTACGTCGAGCAGTCGACCGAAGGCCAGATCCTGGTCACCGGCATCAAGGTCGTCGACCTTCTCGCGCCTTACGCAAAGGGCGGCAAGATCGGCCTCTTCGGCGGTGCAGGCGTCGGCAAGACGGTTCTGATCATGGAACTCATCAACAACGTCGCGAAGGCACACGGCGGTTACTCCGTGTTCGCAGGCGTCGGTGAGCGTACCCGCGAAGGCAACGACCTTTACCACGAAATGATCGAATCGGGCGTTAACAAGCATGGCGGCGGCGAAGGCTCCAAGGCCGCTCTCGTCTACGGCCAGATGAACGAACCGCCGGGCGCCCGCGCTCGCGTCGCTCTGACGGGTCTGACGATCGCTGAAGACTTCCGCGACAAGGGCCAAGACGTTCTGTTCTTCGTCGACAACATCTTCCGCTTCACCCAGGCAGGTTCGGAAGTGTCGGCTCTGCTCGGCCGTATTCCTTCGGCTGTGGGCTATCAGCCGACGCTCGCCACCGACATGGGCCAGATGCAGGAACGCATCACCACCACGACCAAGGGCTCGATCACCTCGGTTCAGGCCATCTACGTTCCCGCCGACGACTTGACCGACCCGGCGCCGGCAACCTCGTTCGCCCACTTGGATGCAACGACTGTTCTGTCGCGTTCGATCGCCGAAAAGGGCATCTATCCGGCCGTCGACCCGCTCGACTCCACCTCGCGCATGCTCGACCCGCTGGTCGTCGGCGAAGAGCACTATGATATCGCCCGCAAGGTGCAGACGACCCTGCAGCGCTACAAGTCTCTTCAGGACATCATCGCCATCCTCGGCATGGACGAACTGTCCGAAGAGGACAAGATGACCGTCCAGCGCGCCCGCAAGATCGAGCGCTTCCTGTCCCAGCCGTTCTTCGTCGCAGAAGTCTTCACCGGTTCGCCGGGTAAGCTGGTTGCACTCGAAGACACGATCAAGGGCTTCAAGGGCCTCGTCAACGGCGACTACGACCATCTTCCGGAAGCTGCCTTCTACATGGTCGGCTCGATCGAAGAAGCCGTCGAAAAGGCCAAGAAGCTGGCCGAAGCCGCCTGATCTTGAACGAGGACGGCGCGCGGGAACTTTTCCGGCGCGCCTTTCCTGCATAAAACACGCGGGCTTCTCGGCAAGGAATTGCCTCGATGCCCTGGTGATTTAGTTTTTCGCAATCCCGGACGCAAAACCGCTCTGCACTTTTGCTGGAATTGCTTTGAGGAAGTGGACCTTCATGGCCGAGGCTTTCAACTTTGAACTGGTTTCGCCCGAGCGCCTGCTCGTCTCGGAAAAGGTCACCGAAGTGGTGATCCCTGCGACGCTTGGCGAAATGACGGTGCTTGCCAATCACGCGCCGACGATGACGACCATCAAGCCGGGTGTAGTTTCGGTGAAGCTTGCTTCCGGCCAGGTCAACAAATACGTGGTTTTCGGTGGCTTCGCCGACATTCTGCCGACCGGCTGCACGCTGCTTGCCGAATCTGCGGTTCCGGCGAGCGAGCTGACCCACGCGACGCTGCAGAAGCGGATCGAGACGACGCAGGCCGAGATCAACCACGCGCAGAGCGACGAGCACAAGACCAAGCTCGAGCAGTTCCTGGCGGAACTGACGCACCTGAACGGCGTCGTCAATCCGGCCTGATACGTCAAAATTCTCTGCGAAAGAGCAAGGCGGTCCGAAAGGCCGCCTTTTTCTTTGGGCGGTGGTTAGTTCCTCTGGCGGCTACCGTTGTGACCGGATGGCCGCTTGTATGTGCCGCGCCATCTTGTTAGCCCTTGTCGGCGGAGGAACGCGATGATCGACAAGCTGGAATTTTTCATTGCCCTGGCGCGCGAAAGCCATTTCGGCCGGGCGGCGGAGGAATGCGGCATCTCGCAGCCGTCATTGTCGGCCGCCATCCGCCAACTCGAAGAACAGCTCGGCGTGCAGCTGGTGGTGCGCGGCTCGCGCTATCAGGGCCTGACACCGGAAGGCCAGCGGGTGCTGGAATGGGCAAAACGCATCGTCGGCGATGCGCGCACCATGCGCGAGGAAATGCGGGCCGCCCGCAAGGGTCTTGCCGGTCATATCCGGCTTGCGTCGATCCCGACGGCGCTGGCGATGATCCCCAGGCTGACCGAACCCTTCCAGGCCAAGCATCCGGACGTCACCTTTTCCGTCGTCTCGCGCAATTCCCTGCAGGTGCTTTCGCAGCTCGACAATTTCGAAATCGACGCGGGCATTACCTATCTCGACAACGAGCCATTGGGGCGGGTGACGAGCGTGCCGCTTTATGCGGAGCGCTATAATCTGGTGACGGCCGAGGGCGCGCCTTATGCGGACCGGGAAAGCGTCACGTGGAAGGAGATGGCCGATCTTAGGCTCTGTCTATTGACGCCCGACATGCAGAACCGCCGGATCATCAACCAGCACCTCGCGCAAGCCGGCGTGACAGTGAAGCCGATGCTCGAATCGAACTCGATGGTGGTGCTGCTTTCGCATGTGGGCACCGGGCGCTGGGCGAGCATCATGCCGCGCAACGTGGCGCGATCCTTCGGATTTGCCAAGCAGATCCGGACAATCCCGCTTGTCGAGCCGGAAGCCAGCCACATCGTCGGGCTTGTCGCGACCCACCGCGAGCCCTTCACGCCGCTAGTCTCGGCTCTGCTTCACGAGGCGCGGAGCCTTACCCCCGCCGCCATGGCTTGATAGCTTTTTTCTATCGCGTAACCGATCTCCTTTATTGACGGTTGCGGCCCCGGTTGCGACATTCCATTCCCAGTAGGCGAAGTACGATTGTCGGACAACTTCGTCAGCTTTCTGATCCGCATACGGGCATGGTGGCGCCGACGCCACCGGGCCGGAAACGGGTCAGCCGGGAGGCTATGACATATGAATATGCGTATTTCCGCTGGTGAGTTCACCGAGCGGTCGCTTCAGATCATCAGGGATCTGAAGCATCTGGAAGGCCCGATGCTGCCGATCCTGCATGCGATCCAGGCGGAGTTCGGTTATGTGCCGGAAGAGGTGAAGCCGGTCATCGCCAGCGAACTCAACCTGTCGCGCGCCGAAGTGCATGGGGTCGTGACCTTCTATCATGAATTCCGCGACCACCCGGCGGGCAGGCATGTGCTAAAGCTCTGTCGCGCCGAAGCCTGCCAGTCGATGGGAAGCGACCGCATGGCGGACCACGCCCGGCAGCTTCTCGGGATCGACTTCCATCAGACGACGCTCGATGGTTCGGTGACGCTGGAAGCCGTGTACTGTCTCGGGCTCTGTGCCTGCGCGCCGGCCGCGATGCTCGATGGCGAAGTTTTTGGCCGCGTCGACGAACTCTGTCTTAGCGAAATCATTGCGGAGGCACGTCGATGACGGTGACGATTTTTGTTCCGCGCGATGCCGCAGCGCTCGCACTTGGTGCCGAAAAGGTGGCGAACGCGATTGCCCAGGAGATTGCAGCCCGCGGCTTGGATGCAAAAGTCGTGCGCAACGGCTCGCGTGGCATGTTCTGGCTGGAGCCATTGATCGAGGTGAGTACCGAACACGGGCGTATCGCCTATGGGCCGGTCAAGGCCGGCGACGTCAAGGGACTGTTCGATTCGGGTTTTCTGGAGGGTGGACAGCATGCTTTGCATCTCGGGCCGACCGAGGACATTCCATTCCTGCGCCAGCAGACGCGGCTGACCTTCTCCCGTTGCGGCGTCACGGATCCGCTGTCGCTGGATGACTATCGCCAATATCAGGGCCTCAAGGGCCTTGAGACTGCGATCGCCATGACTGGCGCCGAGATCGTCGCCCAGGTCACCGACAGTGGTCTTCGCGGGCGCGGCGGCGCCGGCTTTCCGACCGGGATCAAGTGGAAAACGGTGATGGATGCGGCGGCCAGCCAAAAATACATCGTCTGCAATGCGGATGAGGGCGACAGCGCCACGTTTGCGGACCGGATGATCATGGAGGGCGATCCCTTCGTGCTGATCGAAGGCATGATCATCGCCGGCATCGCGACGGGCGCCACCAAGGGTTACGTCTATACCCGGTCTGAATATCCGCATGCCATCGCGACGATGACTGAGGCCGTTGAGATCGCCCGCGCGGCCGGCATTCTCGGCCCGTCGGTGATGGGTTCAGAGTTCGCCTTCGACATGGAGATCCGCTCCGGCGCCGGCGCCTATGTCTGCGGCGAGGAGACATCGCTGCTGAATTCGCTGGAAGGCAAGCGCGGCATCGTGCGCGCCAAGCCGCCGCTGCCGGCGCTGCAAGGGTTTCTCGGCCGCCCGACGGTCGTCAACAACGTCATCTCGCTTGCATCGGTGCCTGTGATCATGGATCGCGGCGCTGCGTTTTATCGCGACTTCGGCATGGGACGTTCACGGGGCACGATCCCGATCCAGATCGCCGGCAATGTCAAATACGGCGGCCTTTATGAGACGGCCTTTGGCCTGTCGCTCGGCGAGATCGTCGACCATATCGGCGGCGGCACGGCGACCGGACGGCCGGTGAAGGCGGTGCAAGTGGGCGGGCCGCTTGGGGCCTATTTCCCGCGCGCGCTGTTCGATACGCCGTTCGACTATGAGGCTTTCGCGGCTCGGGACGGGCTGATCGGCCATGCCGGCATCACCGTGTTCGACGATAGTGCCGACATGCTGAAACAGGCGCGGTTCGCGATGGAATTCTGCGCCATCGAGAGCTGCGGCAAGTGCACGCCCTGCCGCATCGGTTCGACCCGCGGCGTCGAAACGGCCGACAAGATTGCGCAAGGGATCGAGCCGGAGAAGAACAAGGCGCTGCTCGCCGACCTCTGCAACACGATGAAGTTTGGCTCGCTCTGCGCGCTCGGCGGGTTCACGCCCTATCCGGTGATGAGCGCGATGAACCACTTTCCGGAGGATTTTTCTCCGGCGCCGATGGTGGAGGCGGCGGAATGATAGCCCTGCGCGCGTCAGCTCCGGCTGAACTCCGGAGCACCCCCCTCTGCCCTGCCGGGCATCTCCCCCTCAAGGGGGGAGATCGGCTGGGGGCTTGCTCACCACTGACGATTTCACGCCTCATTTTCCGCGACGCATTCTCTGAAGCGAAGGTCGTGCCGCTGGTGATCTCCCCCCTTGAGGGGGAGATGGCCGGCAGGCCAGAGGGGGGTAATCTCGCCCGCCGTGCGTCGCGCAATTTCACTTCCATACAGGAGACACACAATGTCCCTCGTTCATGAAATCGACTACGGCACGCCGGCCTCGCGCTCGGAAGCGCAGGTGACACTCACCATCGATGGCCGCGCCATCACCGTGCCGGAAGGCACCTCGATCATGCGCGCTTCGATGGAGGCCGGCATCAAGGTGCCGAAACTCTGCGCCACCGACATGGTCGACGCCTTCGGGTCCTGCCGCCTCTGTCTCGTCGAGATCGAAGGCCGCAACGGCACCCCGGCCTCGTGCACCACGCCGGTCATGCCGGGCATGGTCGTGCACACGCAGACCGGCCGGCTGAAGGACATCCGCAAAGGGGTCATGGAGCTCTATATCTCCGACCACCCGCTCGACTGTCTCACCTGCGCCGCCAACGGTGACTGCGAATTGCAGGACATGGCCGGCGCGGTGGGCCTTCGTGATGTTCGTTACGGCTACGAAGGCGACAATCACGTCAAGGCTCGCAACGACGGCGCGATCAACGCCAAGTGGATGCCGAAGGACGAGTCGAATCCCTATTTCACCTATGATCCTTCGAAATGCATCGTCTGCTCGCGCTGCGTCCGCGCCTGCGAAGAAGTGCAGGGCACGTTCGCGCTGACGATCGAGGGCCGCGGGTTCGAAAGTCGCGTTTCGCCCGGCGCCCACGAACATTTCCTCGATTCCGAATGCGTCTCCTGCGGCGCCTGCGTGCAGGCCTGCCCGACGGCGACGCTCACCGAAAAATCGGTGATCGCGATCGGCCAGCCGGAACATTCGGAAGTGACCACCTGCGCCTATTGCGGCGTCGGCTGCTCCTTCAAGGCGGAAATGCGCGGTGAAGAGCTTGTGCGCATGGTGCCGTGGAAGGACGGGCAGGCGAACCGCGGCCATTCCTGCGTCAAGGGCCGCTTTGCCTATGGCTACGCAACCCACAAGGACCGCATCCTCAACCCGATGATCCGCGAGAATATCTCCGATCCGTGGCGGGAAGTGACCTGGGACGAGGCCTTTTCGCACGTGGCCTCGGAATTTCGCCGCATCCAGTATCAGTACGGCCGGGAATCGATCGGCGGCATCACCTCGTCGCGCTGCACCAATGAAGAAACCTTCCTCGTCCAGAAGCTGATCCGCGCCGGCTTCGGCAACAACAATGTCGATACCTGTGCCCGCGTCTGCCATTCGCCGACCGGTTACGGTCTCGGCCAGGCGTTCGGCACGTCTGCCGGCACGCAGAATTTCGACTCGGTCGAGCATACCGACGTCGCCATCGTCATCGGCGCCAACCCGACCGACGGCCATCCCGTGTTCGGTTCGCGCTTGAAGAAGCGGCTGCGCCAGGGCGCCAAGCTAATCGTCATCGATCCGCGGCGCATCGATCTCGTCCGCACACCGCATGTGGAGGCCGATTATCACCTGCCGCTGCAGCCGGGCACCAATGTTGCCGTACTGACGGCGCTCGCCCATGTCATCGTCACCGAAGGCCTCTTCGATGAGAAGTTCATCCGCGAACGTTGCGACTGGTCCGAGTTCGAGGACTGGGCCGGCTTCGTTTCGGAAGACGCACACAGCCCGGAGGTGACCGAGAAATATACCGGCGTGCCGGCGGACCTCGTGCGCGGTGCGGCCCGGCTTTACGCCAAGGGCGGCAACGGGGCGATCTATTACGGCCTCGGCGTCACCGAGCACAGCCAGGGTTCGACCACGGTCATGGCGATCGCCAACCTTGCGATGGTCACCGGCAATATCGGCCGTCCGGGCGTCGGCGTGAACCCGCTGCGCGGCCAGAACAATGTCCAGGGTTCCTGCGACATGGGTTCGTTCCCGCACGAACTGCCGGGCTATCGCCATATCTCGGACGATGCGACCCGCGACACGTTTGAAAAACTGTGGGGCGTGACGCTCAACAACGAACCGGGCCTGCGTATTCCGAATATGCTGGATGCGGCCGTCGAGGGCACGTTCAAGGGAATCTACATCCAGGGCGAGGACATCCTGCAGTCCGACCCGGACACCAAGCACGTCTCGGCCGGTCTTGCCGCAATGGAATGCGTCGTCGTCCACGATCTTTTCCTCAACGAGACCGCCAATTACGCGCATGTCTTCCTGCCAGGTTCGACCTTCCTCGAAAAGGACGGCACGTTCACCAATGCCGAGCGCCGCATCAACCGCGTCCGCAAGGTGATGAGCCCGAAGAACGGTTATGCCGACTGGGAGGTCACCCAGAAGCTCGCCCAGGCGATGGGGCTTGCCTGGAACTATGCCCATCCGTCCGAGATCATGGACGAGATCGCCGTATCGACGCCGAGCTTCGCGCTGGTTTCCTATGACTATCTCGATAAGATGGGCTCGGTTCAGTGGCCGTGCAACGAGGCGCATCCGGTCGGTTCGCCGATCATGCATGTCGACGGTTTCGTGCGCGGCAAGGGCAAGTTCATCCGCACCGAATATGTCGCGACCGACGAACGTACCGGTCCGCGGTTCCCGCTGCTGCTGACGACAGGTCGAATTCTCTCGCAGTACAATGTCGGCGCCCAGACGCGCCGTACCGAAAATGTCACCTGGCATGCGGAAGACCGGCTGGAAATCCATCCGCACGATGCCGAACAGCGCGGCATCAAGGAAGGCGACTGGATCAAGCTCGCCAGCCGTTCGGGCGATACGACGCTCAGGGCGCTGATCACCGATCGCGTCGCGCCGGGCGTGGTCTATACGACCTTCCACCACCCGAACACGCAGGCAAACGTCATCACCACCGACTTCTCCGACTGGGCGACTAACTGCCCGGAATACAAGGTGACGGCGGTGCAGGTATCGCCCTCCAACGGTCCAACCGAGTGGCAGAGCGATTATGACGAGTTGTCGCGGCGGTCTCGTCGGATCGCGGGGAAACTGGAGGCTGCTGAGTGATGCAATTGCTTGGCGTGCTTCGCGTTACCCCCCTCTGCCTGCCGGCATCTCCCCCACAAGGGGGGAGATCGGCAAGACGCGCCGCCGGTATTCTTCAGCATTGGAAATACGTTTGCTCACTCGATTACGTTGATAGTGGGCTGGACATCGCCACATCCGATCTCCCTCCTTGTGGGGGAGATGCCCGGCAGGGCAGAGGGGGGTATTCCTGCCCCGACGTTCGATGACCTTATTCAACACCACCGCCACAGCCCCCGAGATCGCGCGCCGTAACGGCGTGACCCGCGCCGGCTCGCGGGTGGTTCCGGAAGAAGTGGCGATCGCCTTTTCCTATGGCGGGTCGACCCATGCGGTGATGATGGGTACGCCTGCCGATCTCGAGGATTTCGCGGTCGGTTTCAGTCTGACGGAAGGCATCATCGCGTCTATTGCGGAGATCGAGAGCATCGCCGTCGTCGAGGAGGGTGCCGGTCTCGATGTCCAGGTGACGCTTGCCGAGGATAAGGAAGACGCGTTGCGCGCCCGCCGGCGGCATATGGCTGGGCCGGTCGGTTGCGGACTGTGCGGCATCGAATCTATTGAGCAGGCCATGCGCCCGGTACCGGATGTTTCCGCGGTGACGATGGCGCTCAGCCCGAAAGAGGTGAGCGAAGCTGTCGCGGCGCTCAACAGTGCGCAGCCGCTGCATCGGCAAACCCATGCGGTTCACGGCGCCGGCTTCGTCGTGCCAGGCAAGGGACTGGTTGCCGTGCGCGAGGATGTCGGCCGCCACAATGCGCTCGACAAGCTTGCCGGAGCGGTCATCGCCAAGGGCCTCAAGGGTTCTGAGGGCGTCGTGGTCGTTACCAGCCGGATTTCGGTCGAGATGGTGCAGAAAACGGCGATCCTCGGCAGTCCAGTGCTGATCGCCATTTCCGCGCCGACAGCACTTGCCATCCGAACGGCGGAGGCGGCGGGCATGACCCTGATCGCGCTGACCCGCGGTGAGGATTTCGAGATTTTTACGCGTACCGATCGCATAACCACTGGAGTTGTCGCCGATGTCGCATGACCAAAGCCCCGAGCAACTGGTGCTCGACAAGCTGGTCCGGATGGCCAACCAGATCGCCACCTTCTTTCTGTCGCAGCCGGAAAGTGTCCGCGCGGAGGGCGTTGCGACGCATATCAACAAGTTCTGGGAGCCGCGCATGCGCCGGCATCTTTTCGAGCATCTCGACAATGGCGGGGCGGGACTGCTGCCGCTCGTGGTCGAGGCGTCGACGCTGATCCGCCGGCCGGAAGCCAAGGTTGGGTCGAGTGTCGGCGTCGGCCAGGATGCGAGGCAGGGCGCGCCGGGTGGCAAGGGGCCCGCTGAGGGAGAATCGCTGTCCGAGCCGAGCATTCCGGAGAGCGCCGCATGAATTCATCCATCCGGCAAGTGAGGGGCTGGAGGAGGAATAGAGCATAGCCGTCATCCAGAGGGAGGATATTTTTTAATGGCAATTGCAGACACGACGAACGAGGGCCTGACAGGCAATGTCGGGCTCCTCGATAGGGAACGTATTATCGCAAAACCGGGCTTCAATCGCTGGCTGGTGCCGCCGGCAGCTTTGGCTATTCACCTTTGCATCGGCATGGCATATGGCTTCAGCGTCTTCTGGCTGCCGCTGTCCCGCGCCCTAGGTACCACGCAGGACCCGTCCTGCGCCAGCCTCAACCTCATCTCGGCCCTGTTCACGACAAGCTGCAACTGGCGTGTCGCGGACCTCGGGTGGATTTACACGCTGTTTTTCGTGCTGCTCGGTTGCTCGGCGGCGATCTGGGGCGGCTGGCTGGAACGGGTCGGTCCGCGCAAGGCCGGTTTCGTCTCGGCCTGCTGCTGGTGCGGCGGCATTATCGTCGCGGCCATCGGCGTCATGACCCATCAGCTGTGGCTGATGTGGATCGGCGCCGGCGTCATCGGCGGTGTTGGCCTCGGTCTCGGCTATATCTCGCCGGTCTCGACGCTGATCAAATGGTTCCCGGACCGCCGCGGCATGGCGACCGGCATGGCCATCATGGGCTTTGGAGGCGGCGCGATGATCGGTGCTCCGCTTGCCAACCTGCTGATGAACTATTTCAAGACCGGTACTTCGGTCGGCGTCTGGCAGACCTTCATCTGCATGGCGGTCATCTATTTCTGCTTCATGATGGGCGGCGCCTTTGGTTACCGCATCCCGCCGGCCGGCTGGCGTCCCGAAGGCTGGACGCCTCCGGTCTCCAAGACGACGATGATCACCGCCAGGCATGTCCATCTGCGCGACGCACACAAGACCAAGCAGTTCTGGCTGATCTGGGCGGTGCTTTGCCTGAACGTTTCGGCTGGCATCGGCGTTATCGGCATGGCCTCGCCGATGCTGCAGGAAATCTTCGCCGGATCGCTGATCGGCCTGCCGAACCTGACCTTCTCGCAGCTCGATGCGAGCCAGAAGGCACAGATCGCCACGATTGCCGCCGGCTTTGCCGGGCTTCTATCGCTCTTCAATATCGGCGGGCGCTTCTTCTGGGCGTCGCTCTCCGACAAGATCGGCCGCAAGAACACATATTATACGTTCTTCGTTCTCGGCATCGTGCTCTACGCACTTGCTCCGACGCTTGCCGACATGGGCAACAAGGCGCTCTTCGTACTCGCCTTCGGCATCATCCTGTCCATGTATGGCGGCGGCTTTGCGACCATCCCCGCCTATCTCGCGGATATCTTCGGCACCCAGTTCGTCGGCGCGATCCACGGTCGCCTGCTGACGGCATGGGCGACCGCCGGCATCCTCGGGCCGGTCGTCGTCAACTACATCCGCGAAGCGCAGCTCACCGCTGGCGTTCCCGCCGGACCGGCGCTCTATACCGGCACGATGTATATCCTTGCCGGTATGCTGGTGTTGGGTCTGGTCGCCAACGCGCTGGTGCGTCCGCTTGCCGACAAATGGTTCATGTCGGACCACGAAGTTGCTTCGCTGCAGGCAAAGACGGCTGCCGCGAATGCCGGTCCGACCGGCTCCTTCGGCATCGGCACCGGCGGGCTGGATGCCAAGGCGGCGATCGCCTGGGCCGTGGTCGGCATTCCGCTCCTCTGGGGCGTCTGGGTGACGCTGCGGAGCAGTCTGGTGCTGTTCGGCTGACATTCGGCAACAGGAATGACGAGGGGCGGCTTGTCGAAGCCGCCCTTTCTTTTTGCCTTGCACGCAAATGTGAGGATGAAAACGGAGGCGGCTCCGCTTGACCTCGGCCGAATCCGGGCTAGATTGCCTTCCGGAACCCGAGTTCGCATTCTTTGCGAAACGCACGCGCCCGCGTGCCCGATCCGGCTTCCAGCGACTGCTTTATCTCTTCATATCTTCAGTGCACACGGGAGTTCTCCATGCGCTACAATCAATTGGGCAATACAGGTCTTTTCGTCTCCGAACTCTGCCTCGGCACGATGACCTTCGGCGAGAACCAGACGGGCGCCGTCTGGAGTGCGGTCGCCGGTCTCGATCAGGATGCCGCCGACAAGATCGTCGAGCGCTCGCTTGCCGCCGGCGTCAATTTCATCGACACGGCGAATGTTTATTCCCAGGGCCGGTCAGAGGTCATTCTCGGTCAGGCGATCAAGAACCTCGGCGTGCCGCGCAAGGACGTGATCATCGCCACGAAATTCCATGGCCAGATGGGCGACAAGCCGAACGATCGCGGCGCCTCCCGCGGCCATATCATGGACTCGGTGGAGCAGAGCCTCGAACGGCTGCAGATGAACCATATCGATCTCTACCAGATCCATGGCACCGACACGGTAACGCCGATCGACGAGACGCTGCGGGCGCTCGACGATCTGGTATCGCGCGGCCTCGTTCGCTATATCGGCCTCTCCAACTGGGCGGCCTGGCGGATGGCGAAAGCGCTCGGCATTTCCGAGCGCAAGGGTTACGCCCGTTTCGAGACGGTACAGGCCTATTATTCGATCGCCGGCCGCGACCTGGAGCGGGATATCGTGCCGCTGATGCAGGAGGAGAAGCTCGGCCTGATGGTCTGGTCGCCGCTTGCCGGCGGGCTGCTCTCCGGCAAATACGGTCCGGGCGCTCCAGGCAACGGGGAAGGCCGCCGCGCCAACTTCGATTTTCCGCCGGTCGACAAGGATCGTGCGTGGGCCTGCGTCGCGGCCATGCGCGAGGTCGGCGCTAGGCATGGCGCGAGCGTCGCGGAAGTGGCGCTGGCCTATATCCTGGCGAAACCGTTCGTCACGAGTGTCATCATCGGTGCCAAGCGGCTGGAACAACTCGAAGAGAACTTGAAGGCCGTGAAGCTGAAGCTCGACGCGGAGGATGTGGCAAAACTCGACGAGGTGAGCGCGCTTGCTCCGGAATATCCGGGCTGGATGCTGGCGCGCCAGGCTGCCGGACGCCGGCCGGCTCCCTTCGAACCAAAGGAATAATCATGAAAAAAGCCCGCGGCGGTTCAAACGCTGCGGGCTTCAAGGTCACGTGACGGCTTAGAGGTCTTTCCAGCCAACCGCCTTGGCCTTGAGGTGGTGCTGCAGGCGTGGCAGGTGCTTTGCCTCGCCTGTCAGAAATCAGGCAGCCAGATCGTCGGCCTCGGTGCCCTTGAACATCTTGGCAAGGTTCAGGAAGCAGATCATGCCGTTCTCGTTGGCGATGATGCCTTCGGAGAAGGACTTGTCGAAGGACGCGGAGATTTCCGGAACCGGCTGAACCTGGCTCGAAGGGATCGTCAGGATGTCCGACACGCGGTCGACGAGCATGCCGATGACCATGTTGTGGACTTCCGCGACGACGATGGCGCTGCGCTCGTTGGCAACCGTGCTCTTCATGCCGAGCTTGTAGGCAAGGTCGATGATCGGGATCACGGAACCGCGAAGGTTCATGACGCCGATGACATCGGCCGGGGCGTGCGGGATCGGCGTCGAAGGCGCCCATCCGCGAATTTCGCGGATCGTCGTCGTCTTGACGCAGAATTCCTGGTCATGGAGACGGAAGGCGATGATTTCCAGCGTTTCGCCGCTGTAGCTTGTGGAGTTGATCGTCGTAGCCATCAGAATTCTTCCCAACTATCCGTTGCCTGAGCGGCAGCGGCGGCACCCGTTGTGGTCCGCGCGACCGTTGCCATGAGTTTGCGTGCCGGCGATGCAACGGGTCGTGCATCAGGTCGCGCTATTTCAATCTTACGCGAAGAATGTTGCGCAAATCTAAACCGTCCCAGGAGATCCCGCAGGGTTTCGGCTTCGCGCGCCAGGCTGTGGCTGGCAGCGGTCGTTTCCTCGACCATGGCAGCGTTCTGCTGCGTGTTCTGGTCCATGGAATTCACGGCCTTGCTGATCTCCTTGATGCCCGTCGACTGTTCGCGGGCCGCCTCGACGATCGCTGCGACATTGCCGTTGATCTCGTCCACCTGAGACATGATCTCATCAAGCGCCTTGCCGGTTTCGCCGACCAGCGCGACGCCGCGCTTCACCTGTTCCGAAGAGGTCGAGATCAGCGTCTTGATCTCCTTGGCCGCACTGGCGGAACGTTGCGCGAGTTCGCGGACTTCCTGGGCAACAACCGCAAAACCCTTGCCGGCTTCGCCTGCTCGGGCCGCCTCGACGCCGGCATTCAGCGCCAGGAGGTTTGTCTGGAAAGCAATCTCGTCGATTACGCCGATGATATTGGAGATTTCCCTGGACGACGTCTCGATCTGGCCCATCGCACTCACCGCGTTGCGGACCACGGCGCCGGAATGTTCGGCGCTTTTTTTAGCATGCGAGACGAGGCTGCCGGCTTCTTCGGCGCGCTTGGCGCTGTCGATCACGGTGCGGCTGATTTCTTCAAGAGCCGCGGCGGTCTCCTCGACTGCCGCCGCCTGCTGCTCGGTGCGCTTGGCAAGGCTGTCGGAAGCCTGGCGAATCTCGCTGGAGCCGCCCGCAATCCCCTCGGCATTATCCCCGACCGTGCGCATGGCATCCGCCAGCGTTGTGATGGCTCCATTGAAATCGAGGCGGATCTGCTCAAGCGTCGAAATGAAAGGCTTCTCGATGCGGATGGTCAGGTCGCCGTTTGAAAGAGACGTCAGGCCATCGGCGATGTCATCGACCGCGCGGACGCGTTCGGTGATATCTGTCGCAAACTTGACCACCTTGAAGACCCGGCCGTCGGCGTCGAAGATCGGATTGTAGGACGCCTGGATCCAGGCAGCCTTGCCGCCTTTGCCGATGCGCTTGAACTCGGCGGCAATCGCTTCGCCACCGGCGAGCTTCTTCCAGAATTGCGGGTATTCGGCGCTGTCACGGAACGACGGCTCGCAGAACATGCTGTGATGTTTGCCGGTGATTTCCGAAAGTTGATAGCCGAGGCAGGCGAGGAAATTTTCGTTGGCGGTCAGGACATCGCCATTGGGAGTGAACTCGATAATGGCCTGCGTGCGCGAGATGGCGTTGATCTTGCCTTCGTCCTCGGCGGATTTGAGTTTTGCGGCGGTGATGTCGGTTGCGAATTTGACGACCTTGTAAGGCTTGCCGCCCGAGGCCACCGGATTGTAGGAAGCCTGGATCCAGATCTCGCGACCACCCTTGCCGATGCGCTTGTAGGCGGCCGCGTCATATTTGCCGCTGCCGAGATGCGCCCAGAAATCCTTGTAGGCCTGCGACTTCACATAGGCCGGATCGCAGAACATGCTGTGGTGCTTGCCGACGATCTCGGAAAGAGCGTAGCCGAGCGTCTTGCAGAAGTTCTCGTTGGCCGTGAGGACTTTTCCGGACAAATCAAACTCTATGATAGCCTGGGATTTATTGAGCGCTGCAAGTACTGCTTTCGCGTCAGCACCTGGAAGTGAAAGTATGGACATCTGGCTTGCCTGCCCCCATCTGTAAGGTCCCGAACCGCTCAATTTTGCCTGCCGCCTAACGAGGTAATCTCTCGTCGCCGGGACACTGAGTTCTGCTAAAAATAGCATTGAGGACTTAACGGAAGGTCAATAATTCTTTTCGGCTCAAGTCAGGGGAAATACGTATCTGTTCTGTGTTTTGTCAAATTCCGGATGATGTGTATTTGTGCCGCAGTAACCCCAGCTTTCGATGTATGTTCGGGACTTCCGAGAAGTAATTTCGATCGATATTTTAAATATAAACTTAGGCCGCATATCAGGCGCTGGGCGACTAGGCACGCGTTTTGCGGAGGTACGCCGATCGATGTGATGTCCTCGGAGGTCAGGTTTTTCTCCCGAGCAAGCAGGAACCAATGGATATGGGAGATTAGTATTCGCGCTCATAAAAGATGCCGGCCTTGCCGCCTTCGGTGCCGGCGCCGGCCTTGAGCTTCACACCGCGACCGACGTCGAGGTTGATCGTCGCTTCGGCGCCGCCCTCGCCGCCCTGTTCGACCTGGATATAGGTGCGGTTGTTGATGTAGCGGCCGACCGAAACGGTGGTCTGGCCGGTCGCATCGGTGTTGATATCGAGATCGTCGACACCGAGATTGTTGCGCAGCGTTTCGAGCAGCGATGTGGAGCCGCCGCCGGCGAGTTGCGCGACGGCGTCGGCCAGCTGGGCGATCTGCAGCGGTGACAGCCGCGACATCGACTGGCCGAAGATCAGCCGCGCCAGAACCTCGTCCTGGGGCAGGGCGGGCGAGGAGGAGAATGCGATCGTCGGGTCGTTGGCGACGCCGGTGACTTTCACCGTGATCGTCGTCGCGGCGGAGGTCGTGTTCGCTTCCATGTTGAGAACCGGGATCAGGCCGCCGCCGAAGGTGATGTCGCCATCGGTAAAATCCAGCCGTTTGGCGAGGATGACGATACGGCCGCGGCGCATCTGGAAGCCGCCGGCGACGACCGGCGCGACCGCCGTACCCGTCACGGTCAGGTCGCCGCCGAGCTCGGCGTCGATGCCTCGCCCGCGAACGAAAATGCCGTTCGGCGCACTGATCTGGAGGTTGAGCGCGATCGGGTTCGAACTGCCGCCGGCACTCTTCGGGCGCAGTTTTTCCATCTGCCGCAGCACGTCGGGCGGTGCGTTGCGGTGGCGGATATCGATGGCGGAAAGCGAAGTCGGCAGGCGGGCCGGTACGGTAATAGCAGCCTTGGTCAGCGTTACCTTGCCACCGAGGATGGGGCCGGAGGTCAGCGGGCCGGTGATCGTCAGGGCGCCGTCGGTGGTTGCAGCAAACAGCGTGCCGTCGGCATAGGATGCCTGAGCAAGCGTGATCCTGAGATCGGCTGGAAATCCGGAGCCGGGTGTGATGCCGACCGAGCCCTGGACCGAGACCGTGCCGCCACCCGAGAGCTTGGCCGTGAGCCTCGAAATATTGGCGCTCTTGCCATCGAAGGCGACATTGGCCGCGAGATCCGTCAGGGCGAGGTTACGGCGAACATCTACCAGGCGGGCGCCGGAGGAGGATGCCGTGCCGGTGATCGCCGGCGCTGCCGCGGTGCCGCCGATCGCAAGATCGACATTGCCGGTGCCTTCCAGCACGAACCCTTGAGCGGCCATCTGCCCTGCAAGGATGGAGAAGGGCAGTTTCCCGCTGAATTTCAGATTGAGCGGCTTTTCGCCCGCAAGCGAGACGGAGCCGCCGCCCGATAACGAGACGCCGCCACCGCCCGAAAGGCGGGTATCGACGGTGACGGTGCCGTTCTGAAACGTGCCGCCGGCGGTGATGTTGAAGGCAGCGACCCCGGCGGAGGTGGTCTGCGCGACGCCGGCATCGGCCCAGCGCAGATCATAACGGACGGCCGGGGCTTGCGGGGTTCCCGTCGTAGTCACCGTGCCGGAAATCGTGCCGCGGGCGTCGAGGCCCGGCGCAAAGGCGTTGACCAGGCTGGCGGGCACGGCATTGGCGCGGGCGTTTATGTCGAGCGCGGGAATGCCGTCCTTGAGGATAACCTTGCCCGCGGCGGACAGGTCGAGACCGCCGGAGCCCGTCAGCCGCGTCTTGTCTAATGTGACTGTCCCGTTGGCGAAGCTGCCGCTTGCTTGGACTCGAAACGGACTGATGCCAGCGTCGCGCGACTGGCGAAGCTGTGCATCACTCCATTCTAAATCGTAACGTATGGCAGGGGCAGATGCGGCGCCGGTGGCGTTGATCGTGCCGGAAATCGTGCCGGCAGCGTTGATCGCGGGCACAAAAGCGTTGATGAGATTGGCGGGCAAGGCCTTGATATTGGCGGTCAAGTCCAGCGCCGAGCCAGCCGTGCCGTTGACGGTGACGCTGCCGGTGCCGGTTGCGATGGTGAGGTCAGCAAGCCGCGCACCGCCGTTTGCGACCGCAATGCGGGTCGGCGCGGCAAGCCGGACTGCGATGCTGCGGGGCGCGGCGGTGAAGCTTTCGATGCCGACCGAGATATCGGAACCGCTCTGGATATCGCCGATCGCAGTGAGGGGTGCGTTGTCATATTGGGCGGCGAGGTTGAAGTTGGTCCGGTTGCCGCCCTGGCTGACGCCGAGGTTGACGTCGTTGATGCCGACCGAGCCGGCGCCGATGCGGGTGGCGCGGACGGTGCCTTCGGCCGCGATCGCCTTGATGTCGGGAATGGCAAGATCGATATTCGGCTGGGCGATCTCCATCGTGCCGCGGCGAAGGGCACTGCCGGATGCCCGGATCGCAGCGCCTGCCTTGCCGCCGGTATTGCTGAACATCACCGTTCCCTTGAGATCGCCCTGGGCCTGCTGGGCCGCGAGCGCCGCAAGCAGGGAGACATCCGGGAAATCGAAGGTGAGCTGGCCTTCCGGCAGGAAGGCAGGGGAGAAGTTCAGGGCGCCGGAGAGCTTGTTCGGGCCGATCTCGGCGGTGATCGCCGGCGCGCTGGTGCGGCCCTGGACGGAGGCGACGTCGGCATTGACGCGGATCGGCTGGCCATCGAGCGAACCCGTGCCGGTCAGCTTGCCCTTGGGAGCGTTCGGATCGGCGGTGCCTTCGAGGATGAAGCTCATGTCCTGGAGCTTGCGGCCGACCAGCCGAGCGTCGGCGGAATTGACCACGGCCCTGACGCCCATTGCGGCGAGCGGCCCCTTGGCGGAAATATCGAAACCTGCGGCACCTTCGGCCTCGGGCAGCCAGCGCTTGAGATCCGGCACGCGGCCGGCGAGGCGGCCGGTGACGGTCTGGTTTTCGAGCAGCATGTTGCCATGCGCCTCGATCGCGTTCGACCGCATCACGAAGTTCTCGAGGCTGACGCGACCGCCGCTCACCATGTTGACATAACCTTCGGCGGACAGCTTGCCGTCGAATTTCGAAACCAGCCCCGGCGGCAGAACGGCGGGATTGGCGAAAACCCGGAAATTGCCGGTGACGGCCTGCTTCGACATATCATAGGCGCCGGACAGCGTGCCGTTCACATTGCCGCTGTCGAAGGTCGCCGCATCGAGGCCGATCGCCGGCGGCGCCAGCCTTAGCGGCGCATCGAGCGTCACCGGCCCGCGGATCACCCGGTCGAGGTCGTCATTGGTGAAATGCGTGCGAGCCACAGTGAAGCGGCTGCGGATGCTGCCGGAGCGGTTGATGAGGTTCAGATCTTCGCTTTCCGCCTGCAGGCGGATCTGGCCGAAGCGCCCCTGCGGCAGTTCCGCGGCGCTGAGTGCTGCCGTCGCGTTGAAGCGCGCCGAGGCGGCCGCTCCGGTCAGCGTAAAGTTGATGCTTTCGAAGGAGAAGCGGCTCTCCTGCCCGTTGATCGGCCAGACGAAGTCGACCGGACCCTTTACGCCGTTGAGGCTGGCGGTGAGGCTGTTGTCGCCCGTCTGGTCCCAGGCCCCCTTGGCAGCGATCTTCACGGCTCCGGAGGTGAGATCACCGCGTTCGATATCCACGCGGCCGGAAGGCGCATAGACTGCGGCGATGTTGATATCGGTCGTGCCGCCGAACAGCGGACGAAAGGCGGGCGGGAGAAGCGTCGAGAGCTGACCGCCGCCGGTCACCTCCACTCTGTGCCTGCCGTTTGCGACCAGCATATGCTTGCCATCGACCGAGATGACGGGAGTGCCGCCGACGCTGCCCTGCAACTTGCCGGCCCAGTCGGAAAGAGGTCCTTCGCCATCGAGGGCGAGCTGGACCGCCGGGGTGCCGGGTAGACGCAGAACCCGGGCGAGCAGGCCACCCTGCGGCTCGGACACGGCAGCCTTGAGCGTCAGGCGATTTTCGGACGGCGCGTAGACCACGTCGGCAGATGCCCTGGCATCCGGCTCGTCCTTGCGGGTTGCCTGCAGGTCGAGCGAAATGTCAGGTCCGGTCGCATCGATCGATCCCTTCACCGAAAGTGAGAAATCCCGTCCCGAAAGTGCCTGGGAGAGATTGATGTCCGGCAGGTCGATCTGCGCGACGCGGATACCGACGGGCAACGGCGACCCGGAGGAGTTGGTCGTCTGCGTCGTCGCGGGCGCTTTCGGCGGCCGCGGCGCACGGATGAAATTGACGGTGTCCGCGGAAATGTGCTCGGCGCGGAAAACACCGGTCACCAGGGATGTCGGCGACCAGTCGATCTTGATGCCGCCGATCTGGGCATAGGGGCCCATGTCGTCGGACAACGTGAGGGCATCGATACGCAGATCGCCCGTCAGAAGGCCTTCCGGCCGCGTGAAAGAGATGCCGCGGTCAGGCGTGGAGACGATGGCGGAAATCCGGTCCGCGGCAACGCGTCCGCCGACCGGGGTGAGGGCGACGAAAAGGACAACGCCCAGGGCCATGACGAACAGGATCGCGACCACGCCAAGCGCGGCCTTCAAGATCCATTTCAACAGGCGTACCATCAGCATCATGCCTTAAACGCTACCCTTCACTGCCTTTCAGAATGCCTGTCCTATGCCCGCATAGATACCGTACTGGCTACCGCCGTCATAGCGCTGCAACGGAATTGCAACGTCCAATCTCAGCGGTCCAAAAGGCGTGGCATATCTCACGCCGATCCCTGCGCCAGCACGTATATCAGAAAAATCGGGCACGATTCCGGTCGATACCGTACCAATGTCGACAAAAGGTACAATGCCTATATTTTCTGACACTTTTACCCTCACTTCGAAAGATCCCAGCGTATAAGAACGCCCGCCCGTGGCTTCATCGGCGCTGTTATAGGGCGAGATTTCCCGATAGGCGTAACCGCGCACCGATCCGCCGCCGCCGGCGAAGAATCTGCGTGTCGCCGGGATTCTTTCAAGGTCGCTTCCGCCGACCAGTGTTCCAGCGGCCAGACGGGCAGCCAGCACGATCCGATCCTCTTGCCCGAGGCCGAGATAACCCGAGATCGAGCCCTCGAACGACGAGAAGATCGTGCCGTCCATCAGCTCGTAGCTCGGCTTGGCCGACAGCGTCGCGTAATATCCCTTGGTCGGGTCGAGCTTGTTGTCGCGCGCGTCGCGCTCGAAGCTGATCGGCAGGCTGAGGGTGAGATATTGATTGTTGCCGAAGGCATCGTCGGCATCGATATAGGCGATTTCCCCACCGCCCTTAAGCTTGTCGGTCTCGTTCAGCTCATAGGTGATGCCGGCCGAATAGATGATGGTCTGCGCCTCGTAGACGTCAGGCGTCTCGCTCTTGGCTTCCAGGCGGGACTCGAAGGTCGCTTCCGGCACGAAAGCGCCGGGCTTGGTAAAGATGATGCCGGCGGAATAGTCGAAGGTGGTGACGTCGGTTGTCGCGCCGATGCCGGACACCTTGCCTTCGATGCGCAGCGACTCGGCTTCCCCGAAGAGGTTGCGGTGGCCCCAGTATCCTTCGAGACCGGCGCCGTCGATTGAGGAATATTCGGCGCCGAAGCCGAAATAGCGGTGCTTGCCTTCCGATACCTCGATTGTCAGGGGCAACGAACCGTCCGGTGCAAGCTTCTCCGCCTCGTGGATCGTCACACTCGAAAAGACGCCGAGTTCGCGCAGGCGGTCGTTCGCCTTCTTCAACTGCTCGGGCGAATACTGTCCGTGTTTGTCGAGCCGCGAATAACGGCTGATGAAGGCGGCATCGACGGTGCGCGATCCCTTGACGGCGACGGTGCCGAACGGCGCGACCGGACCGCCGACGGCACCGAGCACGACGTCGATCGTGTCGGTGCGATGATCGGCTGTCACCTGCCGACGGGTCAGTTTCGCGAGCGGTCGTCCTTCGTTCTTCAGATCGACCAGAAGCTGTTCGCCCGCTTTGAGGATCAGCCGCGAACCCGCCTTTCCGCCGGCAACGAGATCGTATTTTCCCGGATCGTGGCCGGCGGCATCGCCTTCGAAACGAACCGAGCCGAGCTTGAAAACCGGGCCGGGATCAATGCTGACGGTGACCGGCACGGGCGCCGCGTGGTCGAATATGGGGTTAGGCGGCAGGCGGTCGATATCGGTGCCGGCGACGGAGATGTTGACGGTGCCGCCGTAACGGGCCTCTTCGTAAAGCACGGCGATCAATCGGTCGCGGTCCTCGCGTGCCTTGATGATCACCCCGAGGTCGCCCGAGACCGGCTGTTTTTCGTCCGTGATCAGGGAAGCCGCCGATTCGAGGCGCTTCTTGAGATCCTTATCGGCGCTGCCGGTTTGGAGCGTCGCATCGTAACGGACGGGATCGATGACCTCGACCTTGTCTTCATCGCCGCCGAACAGGGTGATGCCAAAGAGTTTAAAGGCGTAAGCCTTGCCGGAAAGCGGCGGGGAAACAAGAAGTATAGCGGCAAGCATCGCAGCTGCGCCTGCCCCCCTCAACCTCCGTTTTTCTGTCCGCCCAGTGTTTTCGTTCCGCATACGCAAACTGCTGTGGATTCCCCCGGCTGGAAGCCGTCATAGCGTCCGACGAAGCGAACTATCTAACTGCAAAAGACGAAGCCGGGTACCCCCGATCGCTCTTCGCAATGATTTCATGACAGAAAAAGCCCCGGAGAGTGCTCCGGGGCCACAGTTTTTTCTGCAATCCACGCGGTTATCAGTAACGGCGCGGGCAGCTGTCGATATAGCGGCGGCCATACCGGTCGCGGTAGTAACATTGACCCGGCTGTTCGGCGACAGAGCCGATCAAGGCACCGGAAACGCCCCCGATCGCAGCACCTACGGCTGCGCCGCGGACGTTGCCGGTGGCGAGGCCGCCGATCACGGCGCCGGATGCTGCGCCGATGCCGGCGCCCTGTTCAGTTGCCGTGCAGCTCGCGAGCGAAGCGCCGACCATCAAAAGCACCAAGGCTTTTCTCATGAGATCCTCCTGTTTGTTCTTTGTTTTGCCCGGCCGTCTCGCAGACTCCGAACGTTTCCGCGGGTCAATTCAACAGCCATCAATGGGAACAATAGGTCGCGGCGCACAAGAGTCCATATGACCTCAATATTTTTAAGCGCCGATTTTGTTTGAATTGTCGATAGTTACTCGAAATCCGAGAAGATCGGAGGACGATGGCTTGACCGGTGGCCGGTCAAATTATTGCCGTTTCCGTAGAAAGTAGCGGTTGATCCCCTAAGTAAAAAAGCAAATGATGTCGGGCATGTCCGGGAGGGACATGAGGAGGATCATATGACGAAAGTGACGCTGACCGTGAACGGCCGCGCGATGAGCGGCGAGTGCGAGGACCGCACCCTGCTCGTGCATTTCATCCGCGAAAAACTTGGTCTGACGGGCACGCATGTGGGCTGCGATACGACCCAGTGCGGCGCCTGCGTCGTTCATATGGACGGCCATTCGGTGAAGAGCTGTTCGATCCTGGCGGTGCAGGCATCCGGCTCGACGATCACGACGATCGAGGGTCTCGCCGGCCAGGGCGAATTGCATCCGGTTCAAGCGGCCTTCAAGGAGCATCATGGCCTGCAATGCGGCTTCTGCACGCCCGGCATGGTGATGACGGCAGTCGACCTGATCAACCGCGAAGGCGGGACGCTGACCGAAGAGACAGTCCGTGCCGGGCTCGAAGGCAATATCTGTCGTTGCACCGGCTACCACAACATCGTCAAGGCGATCCTTGCCGCCGATGCCGAAATGGCTGGCAGCCGGCAGGCCGCGGAGTGAGTGGTCAGTAGTCGTTAGTGAGCAGCGGTTCACACGGCGTTTCCGCTCTTGAACCGCTCACTGCCGACTAATTCCTACTCACTAACCAAAACCAATCACCATCTCGGGAGGAGATGAACATGGGTGTTGAAGGAATCGGTGCACGCGTTACTCGCAAAGAGGACAAGCGTTTTCTGACCGGCAAGGGCCGTTACACGGACGACATGACCGTCCCCGGCATGAAATATGCCTATTTTGTCCGCAGTCCTTATGCACATGCGAAGATCAGGAACATCGATGCGACCGCGGCGAAAGCCATGCCGGGCGTCATCGACGTGCTCGACGGCAAGCAGCTGCAGGCGGATGGCATCGGCAATCTCATCTGCGGCTGGATGATCCATTCGAAGGACGGAACGCCGATGAAGATGGGCGCCTGGCATCCGCTCGCCGTCGATACCGTGCGCTATGTGGGCGATGCGATCGCGATCGTGGTTGCCGACTCCTCTGGTGAAGCCCGCGATGCCGCGGAAGCCGTGGTCGTCGATTACGAGCAGTTGCCGGCTGTGGTCGAGGCCGTCGCGGCACTTGCCTCCGGCGCGCCGCAGATCCATCCGGAAGCGCCCGGCAACCTGATTTTCGACTGGCAGATCGGTGAGCCGGATGCGGTGGACAAGGCGATTGCAGCGGCTGCGCATGTCACCGAAATCGAGATCCTCAACAACCGCCTGTCGCCTAACCCGATGGAGCCGCGCGCCACGCTCGGCATCTACGATACGGCGGAAGATCACTATACCTGCTACACGACCAGTCAAAACCCGCATGTGGCGCGACTGGTGATGAGTGCCTTTTATAATGTGGCGCCCGAAAACAAGCTGCGCGTCATTGCGCCTGATGTCGGCGGCGGTTTCGGTTCGAAGATCTATATCTACCCGGAAGAGATCATCTGTCTCTGGGCGTCGAAGAAGACCGGCGTGCCGGTGAAATGGACATCGGACCGCACCGAGGCCTTTCTGACCGACGCCCATGGCCGCGACCACGTCTCGAAGGTGAAGATGGCCTTCGACGCCAACAACCGGATCACGGCGCTGAAGGTCGATACGATCGCCAATCTCGGCGCCTATATGTCGCTGTTCTCCTCGGCCGTGCCGACCTATCTCTATGCGACCCTTCTGTCCGGCCAGTACGATATTCCGGCGATCCATGCCAATGTCCGAACCGTCTATACCAATACGGTGCCGGTCGACGCCTATCGCGGCGCCGGTCGTCCGGAAGCGACGTATCTCCTGGAACGGACCATGGAGACGGCCGCGCGTGAACTCGGCGTCTCGCCGGCGGAACTGCGCCGGGCGAATTTCATCCGCACCTTCCCCCACCAGACACCGGTCATCATGAACTATGACGCGGGCGATTACGAAGCCTCGCTGAATGCCGCGATGCAGGCCGCCGACTGGAACGGTTTTGCCGCCCGGCGGTCGCAATCCGAAGCCAAAGGCAAAAAGCGCGGCATCGGCATGAGCTGCTATATCGAGGCCTGCGGCATTGCGCCGTCGGCAGCGGTCGGTTCGCTCGGCGCCGGCGTCGGCTTGTGGGAATCGGCGGAAGTGCGGGTCAACGCCGTCGGTACGATCGAGGTGCTGACCGGCTCCCACAGTCACGGCCAGGGCCATGAAACGACCTTCGCGCAGCTCGTCGCCGGCCGTCTCGGCGTGCCAATCGAAAGCATCAACATCGTCCATGGCGATACCGACAAGGTGCAGATGGGCATGGGCACCTACGGCTCACGCTCCGGCGCGGTCGGCATGTCGGCGGTCGTCAAGGCACTCGACAAGGTCGAGGCTAAGGCGAAGAAGATTGCCGCGCACCTGATGGAAGCCTCCGAGGAGGATATCGTCATTGAGAACGGCGAGCTCAAGGTCGCAGGCACCGACAAGTCGGTGCCGTGGTTCCAGGTGGCGCTCGCCTCCTACACCGCCCATAACCTGCCTTCGGGCATGGAGCCGGGCTTGAAGGAAACGGCCTTCTACGATCCCTCCAACTTCACCTTCCCGGCCGGCTGCTACATTGCCGAGGTGGAGATCGATCCGGATACCGGCGAGACGGATATCGTCCAGTTTGTCGCGGCGGACGACTTCGGCAACATCATCAACCCGATGATCGTCGAGGGCCAGGTGCATGGCGGCATTGCCCAGGGCATTGGCCAGGCTCTGCTCGAGAACGTGCAGTACGACGAGAACGGCCAGCTTCTGACGGCAAGCTACATGGATTATGCCATGCCGCGCGCCGACGACCTGCCGTCGTTCAAGCTGTCGCACCAGAACACGCCTTGCCCGGGCAATCCGCTCGGCATCAAGGGCTGCGGCGAGGCGGGTGCCATCGGTTCGCCGCCGGCGCTAATCAACGCCATTACCGACGCGATCGGCCACAACAAGCTCACCATGCCGGCGACCCCGATGAAGGTCTGGCAGGCACTGCATCCGGCTCACTGAGGAGAACAGACATGTACGCTACCAGCTATCATCGTGCATCCTCGGTGGAAGATGCCGTCAAGCTCAAGTCCGCCAACGAGGAGGGCAAATACCTTTCCGGCGGCATGACCTTGATCGCCACCATGAAACAGCGGCTCGCCGCGCCGAGCGACCTGATCGACCTTCGCCATATCCCGACGCTGCGCGGGATTTCGATCGACGGCCGCAAGGTGACGATCGGGGCTGCCACGCCGCATGCGGATGTGGCGGCTTCGCGCGAGCTTGCGGCCATCTGTCCGGCGATCTGCAAGCTTGCGGGCCATATCGGCGATCCGCATGTGCGCCACATGGGCACGATCGGCGGTTCGATCGCCAACAACGACCCGGCGGCGGACTATCCCGCCGGCCTGCTCGGGCTCGGCGCGACAATCGTCACCGACCGGCGTTCGATCTCGGCCGACGATTTCTTCACCGGTCTCTTCGAGACCGCACTGGAGGAGGGCGAGATGGTGACCTCGGTCACCTTCAATGCACCGGAAAAGGCCGGCTACGCCAAGTTCAACAATCCGGCCTCGCGTTTTGCAATGACCGGCGTGTTTGTCGCCAAAACCGCTGGCGGCGTGCGTGTCGCGGTGACGGGCGCCGGCTCATCGGGCGTTTTCCGTCATCCCGGCTTTGAACAGGCGCTTGGTTCGAACTGGTCGGCAGATGCGCTGAGCAATGTCGCGGTCGACGCCTCCAACCTGATGGCGGACATGCACGCGAACGCGGAATACCGCGCCAACCTCGTGAAGGTCATGGCGAAAAGGGCGGTGGCGTCTGCCGGTTGAGGCGAATCGAGATCGCCGATAAAAACCTGGAAGAGCGGCGGAACCGCTCTTCTTTTTGCTGCTTGACGTGGATCAATTCTCACATTTTCGAAATCGCTTACCTTTTTATTGGAATAATTCAAAAAAAGCGGGCCTTTTGCCGCAGGTTGGTTCTATTCGCGCGGTCCGGGGTTGACGAAAAGCGTGGCTGAAACCAAAACCGAGGTAGGTTCTGGAGTGTGAGCATGGACTTCGAGGCATTTTTCAAGAGCGAACTGGACGGCCTTCACGGGGAAGGCCGTTATCGTGTGTTCGCCGATCTGGAGAGGCATCGCGGCAATTTTCCCCGCGCCACGCGTCATACTCCCGATGGTCCGAAGGAAGTGACCGTCTGGTGTTCCAACGACTATCTCGGCATGGGCCAGCATCCCGCCGTGATCGAGGCGATGAAAGAAGCCATCGATCACTGTGGCGCGGGTGCGGGAGGCACCCGGAATATTTCTGGCACGACGCACTATCACGTGGTTCTTGAACAGGAACTGGCGGACCTGCACGGCAAGGAAGCGGCGCTGATCTTCAATTCCGGCTATATGTCGAACTGGGCGACGCTCGGCACGCTCGGCCAGAAAATCCCCGGCCTGATCATCTTCTCCGACGCGCTGAACCACGCGTCGATGATCGAAGGCATTCGCTACGCCAAGTGCGAGCGGGTGATCTGGAAGCACAACGACCTCAATGACCTCGAAGCAAAGCTGGCGGCAGCCGATCCGAATGCGCCGAAGCTGATCGCCTTCGAAAGCATCTATTCAATGGATGGTGACATTTCGCCGATCAAGGAAATCTGCGACCTCGCCGATAAATACGGCGCGATGACCTATCTCGACGAAGTGCATGCGGTCGGCATGTACGGCCCGCGCGGCGGCGGCATTGCCGAACGCGAAGGCCTGATGGACCGCCTGACGATCATCGAAGGCACGCTCGGCAAGTCCTTCGGCGTGATGGGCGGTTATATCGCCGCTTCGACTGCGCTCTGCGACTTCATCCGTTCTTTCGCCTCGGGTTTCATCTTCACGACCGCCCTGCCGCCGGCTCTGGCAGCCGGGGCGATTGCCTCGATCCGGCATCTGAAGGCAAGCCCGTTCGAGCGCGCCCGCCATCAGGACCGTGTCCGCAAGCTGCGCACGATGCTGGATCAACAGGGCATTCCGCATATGCACAACCCGAGCCATATCGTGCCGGTCATGGTCGGCGATGCGGCCAAGTGCAAGTGGATCTCGGATATCCTGCTCGATACCTGCGGCGTTTATGTGCAGCCGATCAACTATCCGACCGTGCCGCGCAAGACCGAACGCCTGCGCATCACCCCGACGCCGCTGCATAGCGACGCCGATATCGAACACCTGGTCGGCTCGCTGCACCAGCTTTGGTCGCGTTGCGCGCTGGCGCGGCACGTGGCTTGAACGATCAACAAAGATCCGAATAACGCATGGCCGCGCTCACGCGGCCATTTCTTTTTGCGCGACGATCTTTCCGGCGCGGCGCCGCGCCTCGGCATCGGCCGCAAATACCCCATCCATCGTCGTTGCGGGCGGATAGCCCACCATTTCATCCATCACCTGTTCGGCAATATCAGCCATGTTGAGAAAACCGATGCGGCCGGCGCAGAAGGCGTGGAAGGCGATCTCTTCGGCGGCGTTCATGACCGCACCCTGTACGCCACCGCGTTCGAGGGCGGTGCGCGCCAGCCTTAGCGCCGGAAAACGAACCTCGTCAGGGGCCTCGAAATCCAGCCTTGCGAGCTTTGCGAAATCCAGCCGTTCGACGTCGAGCTTCGAGCGGTTCGGGTAGCTGAGCGCATAACCGATCGCAGTGCGCATGTCCGGACAGCCGAGCTGGGCCAGCACCGAGCCGTCGGCATAACCGACCATGGAATGGATGACCGACTGCGGATGGATGATCACCTCGATCTGGTCCGGGCGCAGATCGAAGAGATGTTTCGCCTCGATCATCTCCAGTGCCTTGTTGAACATCGAGGCGCTGCCGATCGAGATTTTCAGGCCCATCGACCAGTTGGGGTGGGCGCGGGCGATATCCGCGGTGACGCCCGCCATCTGCTCGCGCGTCCAGGTGCGGAAGGGGCCGCCGGAGGCGGTGAGCACGATGCGCTCGACCGCGTGGTGCTGGTCGTCTTCGAGCGATTGGAAGATGGCGCTGTGTTCGCTATCGACCGGGATCAGCCGCCCGCCGCCCTCAGTGACCGCCCTGACGAACAGTTCGCCGGCCGAGACCAGGCATTCCTTGTTGGCGAGCGCGATATCGGCGCCACGTTCGGCGGCGGCCAGCGTCGGGGCAAGGCCGGCCGTGCCGACGATCGCCGCCATCACCCAGTCGGACGGGCGCGCGCCCGCCTCGATCAGCGCCTCGCGGCCGGCCGCAACTTCGATGCCGCTCCCGGCAAGCGCATCCTTCAGCGCCGCATACTGGCGGTCGTCGGCGGTAACCGCGAGTTTCGCGCCGCAGGCCTTCGCCTGGTCCGCCAGAAGCGCGATATTACTGTTGCCGGTGATGGCGACGACCTCGAAGGCTTCGCGGCCGCCGAGCTGGTTCACCACATCCAACGTATTGACGCCGATCGAGCCGGTGGAACCGAGGATGCTGATACGGCGCTTGCCGGTTTCGGCCATGCTGTTTTCCATTTCCTAAAGCTGCCGTTGGTCTACAAGCGAAAGCCACGGCTCACAAGAGCGGGCTTGAATTCGGCCCGGCTGCGACCAAGTGCAGCTTGCACAACGGGTACTCTTGGCGCGAAGTGGGACGATGAGCGAACACCGTGAAATCCAGACGACTTGCGTGATCGCCGGCGCCGGCCCGGCGGGGCTGATGCTCGGCCTCCTGCTGGCGCGCGCCGGAGTCGATGTCACGGTCGTCGAAAAGCACGCGGATTTCCTGCGCGATTTCCGCGGCGACACGATCCATCCCTCGACGCTGGAGGTGATGCACGAACTTGGCCTGATCGACGAATTCCTGACGCTGCCGCATACGCGGGCGCCAAAACTCTCCGCCGAAATGGGTGGGAAGACGATCACCATCGCGGATTTTTCGCGACTGCCGGTCAGGAACCGCTTCATCGCCTTCATGCCGCAATGGGATTTTTTGAGCTTTCTAGCCGAGAAGGCACAGGGCTATCCGAACTTCCGGCTGATCATGCGGGCGAAGGTGGTGGACGTGCTGGAGGACCGAGGCGCAATTTCGGGCCTCATCCTGGAGACGCCGGAAGGAGAGCTCACCATCCGCTCGACGCTTGTCGCCGGTGCCGACGGCCGCAATTCGGTCGTGCGGGAAAGGGCCGGGCTCGATGTCGAGAGTTTCGGCATGCCGAGCGAAGTCGTCTGGATGAAGCTGTCGAAACAACCGGGCGATCCCCACGAGGTGATGGGTCATGCCGGTCCGCGCCAGGGTTTCGTGCTGATCGACCGCGGCGACTATTGGCAATGCGGTTATGTCATCCGCCGCACCACGTTCGCCGACATCCGCGAGAGGGGCATCGAGGCTTTTCGGCAGATGGTGATCGACGTTTCGCCGCTGCCGGCCGAGCGGGCGCAGGAGGTCCGCAGTTTCGAGGATACCAACCTGCTGACGGTGCGGATCGACCGGCTGAAGCAATGGTGGCGGACGGGGTTGATCTGCATCGGCGACGCGGCGCATGCGATGTCGCCGATCGGCGGCGTCGGCGTCAATCTGGCGATCCAGGATGCGGTAGCGGCCGCCAATATCCTGGCCGCACCGCTGCGCGACAAGCGTCTGACCGACGCGGATCTCGCAGCCGTCGAAAAGCGGCGCAGTTTTCCAACCAGGGCAACGCAGAAGCTGCAGTTGATGATGCGCAGCAGCCGGCGCACTGATGAGGGAGACGACCGGAAGCGCCGGGGCCCGCCGGCCTTCATCCGGGGGATCGCCCGTTTTCCGCTGCTTGCCCATCTCGCCGGCCGGCTGATCGGCCTCGGTTTCCGCATGGAGCATGTGCGGGTGAAATGAGGCAACCTTTGACGGCCCGGCATCGTTGATCGGCAAAACAATCGAGGTTTTGCCATGCTTATGCTTGGACGAATGCTGACGATGGCGATGGCGCTGCTTGGCGGGATCTTCTTTTCCCAGGCGCCGGAATTCGCGCAGCAATACCGCCAGCGGATCGGCGGAGCGCTCGATGAGCTCAAGATCATGATCTCGGAATTCGACGCCCAGGCCAACCATAACGGCCTCGACCGCCAGGAAGCACTCAACATCTATTCCGTCTCGCCGCAGATCTTCCTGCGCAATCAGGGCGACGCGATGCGGCGGACCTTTTCGCGTTACGAGATGCTCGCCGAGCAACAGAAAGAGCTGACCCTGGCGCCGCCGTTCACCAAGCCGTTCGTGGTGATGCGCAATCCTGATTCGACGACGTTTGCGAATGCCTGGCGTGATTTCGTGCCGGGTGTGCCGGTCGATTTCGCAGGCCTCACCTGGGCCGCGGCTGGGCTCTTCTGCGGCTGGCTGATCGCGGCACTTCTCGGCGCCGCCCGCCGCGGCGTCGTTCGCTTGGTAAGGCGGCCGAAACGGACGGACCAGACGTCGACGATTGCGCGATAAAAGAGGGTGGTGATCCCAGATGGATTCGAACCATCGGCCTCAGGATTAGGAATCCTGCGCTCTATCCTGCTGAGCTATGGGACCACGTGAGGAATTCCATACAAAAGGCGAGGCGTTTAGCCAAGCCTTTTCCTCTGCCTCATTCCGTCAACCGCTGTTCGGCGAGCCGAACCCAGTAGGAAATGCCGTAGGAAATCGCCTCGTCGTCGAAATCGTAATGCGGGTTGTGCAGCGCTGCCGTATCGCCGTTGCCGATGAAGATGAAGGCGCCGGGGCGGCGTTTCAGCATGAAGGCGAAATCCTCGCCGGCCATGGTTGGCTCGACATTGGTGTCGACATTCGCGGCGCCGACTACTTCCGTGGCGACCCCGATCGCATGCTCCGTTTCGAGGTCATGATTGAAGGTAACCGGGCACTGGCGGTAATAATCGATCTCCGCCTCGGCGCCGTGGGCACTGACGATACCCTCGACGATCTGGCGGATGCGGTTTTCGGCAAGGTCGCGGGTCGCCTCGCTGAGCGTCCGGACCGTGCCCCAGAGCGTCGCCTGGTCGGGAATGATGTTATAGGCCGTGCCGGCGTCGAAGCGGGTCACCGAAATGACGACCGAGTGGACCGGGTCTGCGTTGCGGGCGGCGATCGCCTGCAGGCTGCCGACCAGCTGCGAGCCGATGAAGATCGGGTCGATGGTCCTGTGCGGCTGGGCCGCATGGCCGCCGCGACCCTTGATGGTGATGGTGAAGCGGTCGGGTGCCGCCATGATGCCGCCCTTGCGGATGGCGAACTGGCCGAGCGGAATGCCGGGCATGTTGTGCATGCCGTAGACTTCCTCGATGCCGAAACGCTCCATCATGCCGTCCTCGACCATCGCCAGCGCGCCAGCGCCGCCCTCTTCGGCGGGCTGGAAGATGAGTGCCACGGTGCCGTTGAAATTGCGGGTTTCCGCGAGGTATTTCGCCGCACCGAGGAGCATCGACGTGTGGCCGTCGTGGCCGCAGGCGTGCATCTTGCCGGGCGTCTTCGAAGCCCAGGGTTTGCCGGTGATTTCGGTGAGCGGCAGCGCGTCCATGTCGGCGCGGAGCCCGATCGTGCGGCCGCCCGGGCCCTTTCCGCGAATGATGCCGACGACGCCGGTGCGGCCGATGCCCGGCACCACTTCGTCGACGCCGAATTCCTTCAGCTTCTGTTCCACGAAGGAGGCGGTGTTCTCGACCTCGTAAAGAATCTCAGGATTTTCATGAAGATATCGTCGCCACTCGCTGACTTCGCCCTGAAGTTCGGCGGCTCGGTTCAAAATCGGCATAATGTTCCCTGTTGCTGGCTGGTCACGCGGTTATGACAAGTCCTCCCGGCCGGAGTGTGCCTGTCATGATTGACGTAATCAATCTTCTTTGCCATTGCTTGGCCACATACGCCGCATATGCGCCACACTCGTTAAAGCCGTAACAACGAGGGAAACCCTTGCCGACTTCAAGCCTCCGATCCGTGTCTGCCACCTGGTTGATTTCTGCCGTGACGGCCATTGGGCTTTTCGTATCCGCGGGCAGCGCAGCCGCCAATCCGAAGATCGTTGTCGATGCGAAGACCGGCAAGGTGATCGCCCATGAGGACGCCTTCCTGAAATGGTATCCGGCGTCGCTGACCAAGCTGATGACCGCCTACGTCGCCTTCAAGGCCCTGAAGAGCGGCAAGCTCTCGCTCGAGACGCCGGTGGTGATGAGCAAGTGGGCGACCGACCAGCCGGCGAGCAAGATGTATTTCACGCCCGGCACGACGATGACGATGGACAACGCGCTGAAGATGATGCTCGTGAAATCGGCCAATGACATGGCGGTCGCGGTGGCCGAGGCTGTCGGGGGCACGCAGGAGCAGTTCGTGGCAATGATGAATGCCCAGGCCAAGGCGCTCGGCATGACTTCGACCCAATACATCAATCCGCATGGCCTGCCGGGCAAGGGGCAGTTCTCGACCGCCCGGGATCTCGCGCTGCTGACGCTGAGGCTCAAGCAGGATTTCCCCGAATATCAGAGCTATTTCTCGCTTGAGGGCATCGATACCGGCACCAAGCAATATCCCAATTTCAACACGCTGATCGGCCGGTTCGACGGCGCCGACGGCATGAAGACCGGCTTCATCTGTGCCTCCGGGTTCAACCAGATCGGCTCCGCGACGCGGGATGGCCGCTCGGTGATTTCCGTGGTGCTGGGTTCGGATAGCCTCGCCGGCCGAGCCGACGACACCGCCAACCTGCTGCAACAGGGACTGACCTCGACGACGGCCGGGGGCGTGGCACTGCCGGCGCTCGCGCCCTATGGCGACACGGCTGAGGTCAACGACGTCAGCGCCGAGATCTGCAATCCGAAGGCCGCAAAAGTGCGCAGCGAAACGCGTGACGATGCGGGCCGCACCATCCAGCATTCGCCCTATATCCATGAAATGGCACAGCCGCCGGTCTATACGCCCCTGACCTTACTTTCCGGCGGCGAGGCTCCCCCGCCGCCGCCCAAGGGCGCCAAGAAGGCAGCGGTTGCCGCAAATGCCCTCAATGTGCCGATCCCGCAGCCGCGTCCGACATTCTGAACGAGAATAGATCATGTCCTCTGCCCGCAACCGGATTCCCGTCTCCATCCTCACCGGGTTTCTCGGCGCAGGAAAATCGACCCTGCTGAACCGCATCCTGAAGGATCCGGGCACCAGTGATACGGCCGTGATCATCAACGAGTTCGGCGAGGTCGGGATCGACAACTTCCTGGTCGAAGCGTCCGGCGATGCGCTGCTGGAGATTGCCAATGGCTGCCTCTGCTGCACGGTGCGCGGCGAACTGGTGGATTCGCTCGCTTCGATCATGGACGGCATCCAGACCGGCCGCCTGAGGCCGATCCGCCGCATCGTCATCGAAACGACGGGCCTTGCGGATCCTGCGCCGGTCATGCAGTCGGTGATGGGTAACCCGGTCATCGCGCAGAATTTCGAGCTCGACGGCGTCATCACGGTGGTTGATGCGGTGAACGGCGTCTCCACGCTCGACCGTCATCAGGAGGCGGTGAAGCAGGTGGCGGTGGCCGACCGGCTGATCATCTCCAAACAGTCAATGGCGGACGCTTCCCAGCTGGCGGCGCTGAAAAGCCGGCTCGCCGCGCTCAATCCGCGGGCGCTGGTCGTCGATGGAGACAGTGAGGAGGCCGGCACGGCCACCATTCTGGTGAACGGCCTCTACGACCCGGCGACGAAGATCGCCGATGTCGATCGCTGGCTGCACGACGAGATGGCGAGCGATGCCAAAGAGCATCATCATCACGATCATGGTCATGACCACCACGATGATCATCACCATGGCCACGAGCACCACGGGCATGGCCATCACCACCATCATCATGACGTGAACCGCCACGGCGACGACATCCGCTCCTTCTCGATCATCCACGAGAGGCCGATCGATCCGATGGCGATCGAGATGTTCATCGACCTGCTGCGCTCGGCGCATGGTGAGAAGCTGCTCCGGATGAAGGCGATCGTGGCACTATCGGATGATCCCGATCGTCCGCTGGTGCTGCACGGGGTGCAGAGCGTCTTCCATCCGCCGCAGCGCCTGCCGAAATGGCCTGACGGCTCCGACCGGCGCACCCGCATGGTGCTGATCACTCAAGGGTTGGAAGAAGCTTTCGTCTCGGATCTTTTTGCCGCATTCACCGGCCAGCCCCGCGTCGACCGGCCGGACCGCGCGGCGCTGGAGGACAATCCGCTTGCCGTTCCCGGCCTTCGGATGTAGGCCCGCTCAACCCTTGCGGATCAGAAACCGGTGTCCCGTCTCGGTTTTTTCCGAGCGGACCAGTTCGTGGCCTTCCTGATTGCAGAAATGCGGGATGTCGATGCCGGCCAGGGGATCGGTGGTTTCGATCGCAAGCTCTGCGCCGCTTGGCATGCCTTTCAGCCGGCGCCGCGTCTTCAGCACGGGCAGGGGACACTTCAGGCCTCTCAGATCGTAGAGGCCTGCGGTCTCAAAGCTCATTCCTGGCTCCAGAATTTCCAGAACGGCTTTTTCTTTTCCTCGCTGATCGGCGGTGCCGCATAGGCGAGCGGGTTCTGAGCCGGGATCGGAACCGTGGCGGTGGTGCCCTGCGCCGTCGTGACGGTCGGGACCGTACCGGTGCTCTGTGCGCCCGCCGCCGGCAAGCGGTCCTGCTTCATGCGATCGGCGGCGGAACCGGCGCGGAAGGTGACGGGCGAGGCGGAGGCAAGCACGGTATTGGCCGGCTTGTTCTGGGAGGCCATCCGCTTTTCCATCATCTGCTGGAATTCCGACTGGCTCAGCAGCTTGCCGGCTTCGAGCGAGGTTCCGGTCGGCGCATAGGCGATATCGCGGCCCTTGCGCTTGTCGGCGACGACTGCCTTGCGTTCGGCTTCGGTCGGCTCGTACCAGACCTTGCCGTCGAACTTCTCCAGCGCCTTCGCGTAAGTCACCTGGTAGGTCTTTTCGTAGGAGGTGAGCGCAGCCGAGAGGGCCGGCGGAGTGGACATGGGCGGGCAGGCTGAGGCGGGAGCGAAGGTGCCGTTGCTATCGGCCTGCTGGTTGAAGACATACTTCTTTTCGCAGACGTTGACTTCCGGCGGACGCTTGGTGACCTCGAAATGATCGTAGCCGGTCTTCAGCATCTTCCAGAAGTCGAAATTCTGGCTGTCGCGGTGACGCGCCATGTTTTCGGCGGTCATGCGGAAGGGAAGCGCCTGCAACTGCACCGAGGTCTGGCCGCCCTTGAAGGCGTCACGGGCGAAGGCATAGATTTCCAGGACCTGTTCGTCGGTCATCGAATAGCAGCCGGAGGATGAACAGGCGCCGTGGATCATCAAGTTCGATCCGCTGCGGCCGTTGGCGGCATCGTAGCGGTTCGGGAAGCCGGTGTTGATGGCGAGGTAATATTTGGAATTCGGGTTCAGATGCGCCGGCGTCAGGTTATAGAAGCCCTCCGGAGCCTGGCGGTCGCCTTCCTTGACCTTGGGGCCGAGCTTCCCGGACCAGGCGCAGATGTCGTAGCTCTTGATCACCTCGAAGCGGTTGTCAGCTCTCGCCTTCCAGACCTCCAGCTTGCCCTCTTCCTTGAGGATGCGGATCATGATCGGCGAATTGCGCGGCATGTCCTTCTTCTGCATCTCGGCGAGAATGCTTGAAGGCAGGGGCTGCTCGACCTTGTTCTTGACGCTCTTCAGGTCGACGCTCGCGGAATCGAGCGTATCGTTGCAGCCCGTCAGGGCTGTTGCCACGAGGAGAGTGAAAGCGATGTGTTTCAGGCGCATCGAGACGGACCACATAGACTTGGAACGACGAACGAATTCGGTACAGGACTTCTAGGAATAAAGCGGTAATCTTTACATATTCTTAACCGCTTGCGCCGGCCTGTCCAGCAAAACCGCCCAGGCCCCAATGTTATCAGCAATATGGCCAAATTTGGCTATTTGAGCGGCGGACAGCCGGAGATCACAGATTACGGCCGATATCGAGGAATTTCTGCCGGCGTGCAGCCCGGACTTCCTCGCCCGAAAGCCTGCCGAGATCTTCCAGCGCCGAAGCGATGACCTTGCCCGTCGCGGTGATGACGGCCTCGGGCTCGCGATGCGCCCCGCCGACCGGCTCCGGGATGATGTCGTCGATGATGCCGAGACCCTTCAGGTCTTCGGCGGTGATCTTCATGTTGGTCGCAGCCTCGCGGGCGCGGGTCGAATCGCGCCAGAGGATCGATGCAGCACCTTCCGGGGAGATGACCGAATAGATCGAATGTTCGAGCATGTAGACGCGGTTGCCGGTGGCAATCGCAATCGCGCCGCCGGAGCCGCCTTCGCCGATCACGACCGAAACCATCGGCACCTTCAGGCCCAGGCACATTTCAGTCGAGCGCGCGATGGCCTCCGCCTGGCCGCGTTCCTCGGCGCCGACGCCGGGATAGGCGCCTGCAGTGTCGATGAGGGTGATGACCGGCAGGTGGAAACGATCGGCCATTTCCATGACGCGGATTGCCTTGCGATAGCCTTCCGGACGCGCGCTGCCGAAATTGTGCTTGAGACGCGTCTTGGTGTCATGGCCCTTTTCCTGGCCGATGACGGCGACGGGCATGCCGTTGAAGCGGGCAAGGCCGGCCTGGATGGCGGCGTCCTCGCCGAAATTGCGGTCGCCGGCGAGCGGCGTGAAATCGGTGAACAAGTGGGCGGAGTAATCGAGGAAATGCGGTCGCTGCGGATGGCGCGCGACCTGCGTTTTCTCCCAGGCGCCAAGCTTGGAATAGATTTCCCTTGTGGCTTCCCTGACCCGGGTCTCCAACCTGCCGATTTCCTCGGACGTATCGATGCTTTCGTCCTCGGAGGCGAGCTTTTTAAGCTCGTGAATCTTGCCTTCGAGATCCGAGATTGGCTTTTCGAAATCGAGATAAGTCTGCATGAGAGCCGGTTTCCGGTTGTTTTATCTCAGGAACACGGAGTTCCCATTTTGTGTTTGGGGCCTCTAATCCCGGTTTTTGGCCTGTTTTGCAAGAGGGTGGTGTGTTTGAACCAGCTCTCGCAGCCTTTCTTCCAGTACATGCGTGTAGATTTGAGTGGTGGAAATGTCGGAATGGCCGAGCAGTTCCTGCACAACACGAAGGTCTGCCCCGTTCTGGAGGAGGTGGCTTGCGAAGGCATGGCGCATCACATGGGGAGATATCGCGGTAGCCCTAAGTCCGGCGCGCGCCGCCAGACCCTTGAGGTCGCGGGCAAACACCTGCCTCGGCAGATAGCCCCCTTTGCCGGCCGAAGGAAACAGCCACGGGCTGTCGTCGGTCTTTGCGAGTGCCAGCCGCCGGACCTCGCCATAGGATGCGACGGCCGCGATCGCCGAACGGGAAAGCGGCACGAGGCGCTCCTTGTTACCCTTGCCGCGGATGATCAGGAAACGGCCCTCCTGGTCGAGAACCTTGATCGGCAGCGATACCAGTTCGCTGACGCGCATGCCGGTCGCGTAGAGCAGTTCGAGCAGCGCCAGCATTCTGAGACGCCCGAGCTGGTCCGGCCCGGGTTCGCCGGCCTCCTTGGCAGCGAGGTCCAGCAGGCGCGTCACCTCGTCCTCGCTCATGATCTTCGGCAGCGAACGGCCTTTTTTCGGCGCGTCGAGGATCGCGGTCGGGTCATCGCCGCGCAGGCCCTCGGCATAGAGGAATTTGTAGAACTGCCGCATCGCCGACAGTTTTCTTGCCTGGGACGAAGCGGCAAAACCCTGGGCGCCGAGATGGGCGAGATAGGCGGAGAGACTGGCGCTTTCAGCCGTCAGGGCCGAGGTGTTGCTGGCAACGAGGAAGGACTGCAGATCTTCGAGATCGCGTTCGTAAGAGGTGAGCGTGTTGCCGGCGGCTCCCCGCTCGGCGCTCATCATTTCGAGAAAGGCTTCGATATGAGCTCGGGAAAGATCGGCCATGTTCCCTGCCGTTATTGTTTCGGCGCTGCCGGGTTCAACCTCTCGGAAGGAATGCGCACCGTCACATCGCGCTCGTGTGGGTCCACCAGCATGACGAGAGCCACCATGCTTCCATAAACGATGCCTGCGATCGCCGCCAGCACGAAGAGGAAACGGAAAAGGGTGGGCATTCACGACTCCTGGGGTTGCGTCGCAATATATCGATAAAGGTTTACATATCGGCAAGAACAAACAATCCCCCGCATTCTTTGAGGGTTGCGACGGCTTGACGCTGCCGATGCATTTGTCGATACCGTTTTCTCGAAACGGACCTAACGATGACAGAAGCCGCAACCTCCGCCGCACCCGCCCTCAGCGAAAAGGCGCGCGCCGTTCTCGGCAAGCGCAACCTGATCTTCGTCGGGCTGATGGGGGCAGGCAAATCGGCGATCGGCCGGCTGGTGGCGCAGAACCTTTCGATTCCCTTCATCGATACGGATGCGGAGATCGAGAAGGTTTCCCGCATGACCATCAGCGAACTTTTTGCGGCTTACGGCGAGACGGAGTTCCGGGCATTGGAAACCCGGGTCATCGAGCGGCTGCTGAGGGGCGGCCCGCGCGTGGTTTCGACCGGCGGCGGCGCCTTCATCAATGAGAACACCCGCCACCAGATCAAGATCGGCGGCATTTCTATTTGGCTGAAAGCAGACCTCGACGTTTTGTGGGAACGGGTGAACAAACGCGACCACCGGCCGTTGCTGAAGACCGAGAACCCGAAGCAGACGCTCGAAAATCTGATGATCCAGCGTTATCCGATCTATGCCGAGGCCGATGTAACGGTGCGGTCCGAAAATGTCCGCAAGGACGTAGTGGTCAACGAGGTGCTCTCCGCGGTGGCCAATCTGTCCGGCGAAGATGAATTGCCCAGCGAAGGTGAATTGCAATGAACATGTCTTCCCGATCCGAGGACCGTAACGCCGAGCGTTTGGTGCACGTGCCGCTCGGCGAACGGGCCTATGACATCCTGATCGGCCCCGGCTTGATCACGCGTGCCGGCGGCGAGATCACCGCGCGGCTGAAGGGCCGCAAGGCAGCCATCGTCACCGACGAGCACGTCGCGCCGCTTTATCTCGAAGCGCTGATGGACAGCCTGCAGACGGACGGGATCGAAGCCGTGTCGCTGACGCTTCCGGCCGGCGAAAAGACCAAGAGTTTCGAACATCTGGCAACGGTCACCGACATGGTGCTGTCGGCCCGTATCGAACGCAACGACGCGGTGATAGCGCTCGGCGGCGGCGTGATCGGCGATCTTGCCGGTTTTGCGGCCGGCATCGTGCGGCGCGGCGTACGCTTCGTGCAGATCCCGACCTCGCTTCTGGCGCAGGTCGATTCGTCTGTCGGCGGCAAGACCGGTATCAACACCCGCCACGGCAAGAACCTGCTCGGCGTCTTCCATCAGCCGGACCTCGTTCTCGCCGATACCGCGGTGCTTGATTCGCTCTCCCATCGCGAATTCCGGGCCGGTTATGCGGAAGTAGCGAAATACGGACTGATCGACCAGCCGGATTTCTTCGCGTGGCTCGAAAAGAACTGGAAAGCCGTATTTGCCGGCGGTCCGGAGCGGATCGAGGCGATTGCCATCAGCTGCCAGGCGAAATCCGACGTGGTGGTCGAGGACGAGCGCGAGACCGGCCGGCGGGCGTTGCTCAATCTCGGCCACACGTTCGGCCACGCGCTGGAGGCTGCAACGGAATACGACAGCAGCCGTCTGGTGCACGGTGAGGGCGTGGCGATCGGCATGGTGCTGGCACATCAGTTCTCGGCGCGCCTGAACCTTGCAAGCCCGGACGACGCGGCGCGGGTGACGGCCCATCTCAAGGCCGTCGGCCTGCCGACGTCGATGAGCGATATTCCCGGAAAACTGCCGCCGACCGAAAAGCTGCTCGATGCAATTGCGCAGGACAAGAAAGTGATGAGCGGCAAGCTCACCTTCATCCTCACCCATGGCATCGGCCAGTCCTTCGTCGCCAACGACGTGCCGTCGTCCGAGGTCTTGAGTTTCCTGGAGGAAAAACGGCCGAAATGACGTCCAAACAGGGCCTCAAGTCGCGTGCTGTCAACGCGGTGATCCGCGGGTTTCTTCGCGCGCTCGGCGTTTCCCTGTCGGAACAGACCCTGGCGCTTTCCAGCCATGACGATCTGCACGCCGCTCTCGATATCGTTCATCGCGACGGAAATTTCGAAAAACAGGACCGCGACCGCCTGAACGGCCTCTTCGAACTCGAGGAGCTCGAAGTCTCCGACGTGATGCGGCACCGCACGGTCATGCGGGCGGTCAATGCCGACGACCCGCCGGAAGTGGCGGTGCGCACCGTCCTCGAAAGCCCCTATACGCGCATGCCGCTCTGGCGCAATTCGACCGAGAACATCATCGGCGTCGTCCACGCCAAGGATCTGCTGCGGGCGCTCGCCGAGCCGAATGTCGAGCCGGAAAACCTCGACATCGTCAAGATCGCCCAGAAGCCGTGGTTCGTGCCGGACAGCACCAGCCTCAAGGACCAGCTCAGCGCCTTCCTGCGACGCAAGGGGCATTTCGCGGTCGTCGTCGACGAATATGGCGAGGTACAGGGCATCGTCACGCTCGAAGACATCCTTGAGGAGATCGTCGGCGACATTGCCGACGAACACGATATCGAGATCCAGGGCGTGCGCCAGGAGGCGGACGGTTCGATCGTCGTCGACGGTTCGGTGCCGATCCGCGATCTGAACCGCGCACTCGACTGGAGCCTGCCGGATGAGGAGGCGACGACGATCGCCGGCCTCGTTATCCACGAATCGAAGCTGATCCCGGAGGAGCGGCAGGCGTTTACGTTCTATGGCAAGCGCTTCACGGTCATGAAACGGGAGAAGAACCGGATTACGAGGCTGAGGATACGCCCGGCTGAAGATGTGTCGCTGCCGGCGGAGTAGCTTTCGTGTTGCGAAAGGCTTTCAAGCGCTGGAATTGCCGGCTTTCCGCCCTAGGCAGACTTCGGCAACGTTGATGATTTGGCTTGCCACCCTGTCGAAATCAGCAGGTCTTCGCGCTCGTTGACCGGCATGGCGCGAATCCGCTGCCGCGCGGTGAGACGTATTGTAGCAAATCCGGCTATGGATAGAACCACTTTGCTGGCAATTCCAAAGATCGTCATGGTCAGGGCCCAGGTTGCCACGTCTTTGCTCACCGCCAGATAAGCATTCAACATGGCGGAGATAAACATGAGACCTGCCCACGCGAAACCCACATAAGTCGCGATATCGGAGGCGACAGCCCTTGCAATCGGAGGCAGGTAGCGGTTCATCCAGCCGGGCCTCAGCATCACAATGCCGATGATCGCGTAAATCGCGCTTGGCTTGAACAGGACAAAGCGCGGGTCGTCCGTCAACACCGTTGCGGTGCCTGACGCGATTACTAGGAAAAGGCTGACCCATTCCATGACGTCGATCGGCTTCCGCCGGGCAAACTGCACCGCGATCTGAATAAGTCCAAGCAACATTCCGAGGCAAGCCGAAAGAACGGCATTATGGGTCAGGGAGAACAGGACGAGAAAGAGCAGGCTTGAGGCCAGATCGCTGAGCAACAATCTGATCGTTTGCAGGAAAGCTTTCATTGGCTGCTGGCCCTTGTGACGACTGCTGCAGAAAATGTCGCCTGTTGGCGCAGCGCCTCATTCCCCAATGCAGATCTCAAATATCCTTTTGCTTCAGAAGGAGCAATGTCAGCTTCTGGGCGTCAATCGACCGCTGCCTCGTCAGCTATCGGGAAGCGGTGCAGGTCGGCCAAAGCGATATCCCACAATGCGTGATGCCCGTACCTTGGCCTCTCGCTCCGCCATCCCTATCTAAGCCCTGTCACCAGCGCGTCGGTTCGCCCGGTGCCGAGGCTTCGACCGCCAGCGCGTGGAGGCCGGCGTCGAGTTCCGGCTTCAGCAGGGCATTCACCGTCCGATGCCGGTCGATCCGGCTCATTCCGGAAAATTTTTTCGAAACGATGCGGACCCGCATATGGGTTTCGCCGGTTCCGGTGATGTCGGGCTGATGGCCGGCGTGCTGATGGCTTTCATCGATGACGACCAGCCGTTCCGGCTCAAGATTGTCGGTAAGCGTGATTTCGATTCGGGATTTGACGGACATCGCGGTCTCCGTTGCGACGCAAAAGGGCATCTCACAAACCAGTAAGAAAGGATTTTGTCAATTCTTGCCGCGCCCTCTTCGTCGCCCCATAATGAGGGCCTTATGAAACTAGATTCCAAATATTTCGACCGCATCCGTACGCGCAAGAACAGGCAGCAGGAAGCTGTGCCTGAAGCGCCTACTTGCCAATGGGACGGGTGCGACAAACCCGGCGTCCATCGTGCACCCGTTGGCCGCAACGCGGAAGGCCAGTTCTTTCTGTTCTGTTTCGAACACGTCAGGGAATACAACAAGGGCTACAACTATTTTTCCGGCCTCTCGGACAGCGAGATCGCCCGTTACCAGAAGGAGGCGATCACCGGCCATCGTCCGACCTGGACCGTCGGCGTCAACAAGGCCGCCAAGGATGCCCCGCTTCATTCGACGGCGCGTTCGGGGGCTGCCGGCGCCACCGGCGCCCAGCAGCGCTTCAGGGATCCGTTCGGCTTCGTGTCCAGTGCGCGGGCGGCGGGCCCCCGTTTCCAGACGCAGGGGCGCAAGCTGAAGACATTGGAAGCCAAAGCCTTCGATACGATGGAGTTGGCGGCCAATGCGTCCGCGGCGGAGATCAAGACCCGCTACAAGGAACTGGTCAAGAAACACCATCCGGATGCGAATGGCGGCGACCGCGGTTCGGAAGAACGTTTTCGTGCCGTCATTCAAGCATATCAGTTGTTGAAGCAGGCGGGTTTCTGCTAAGCCGTAAAAATTATGGCAGTAAGGATGACGGCCGGGCGGCGGCTCGCGCCTTGGAGAGACGATGAGTAAGATTGATCTAGATATTTCCAACCTTCCCGACACCACCGTTTCGGTCAGGGAAGTCTTCGGCATCGACAGCGATATCAGGGTTCCGGCATATAGCAGCGGCGACCCCTACGTACCGGATCTCGACCCGGACTACTTGTTCGACCGCGATACGACGCTCGCCATTCTCGCCGGCTTTGCACATAACCGACGCGTCATGGTGTCCGGCTTCCACGGCACCGGCAAGTCCACCCATATCGAGCAGGTTGCAGCTCGCCTCAACTGGCCGTGCGTGCGTATCAACCTCGACAGCCATGTCAGCCGTATCGATCTCGTCGGCAAGGACGCGATCGTGCTGAAGGATGGCAAGCAGGTCACCGAATTCAAGGACGGCATCCTGCCCTGGGCCTACCAGCACAATGTCGCGCTCGTCTTCGACGAATACGATGCCGGCCGCCCGGACGTCATGTTCGTCATCCAGCGCGTTCTGGAATCCTCCGGCCGCCTGACCCTGCTCGACCAGAGCCGTGTCATCCGTCCTCACCCGGCATTCCGCATCTTCGCGACCGCCAACACGGTCGGCCTCGGCGATACGACCGGCCTTTACCACGGCACGCAGCAGATCAACCAGGCGCAGATGGACCGCTGGTCGATCGTGACGACGCTGAACTATCTGCCGCACCAGAAGGAAGTCGACATCGTCGCCGCCAAGGTCAAGTCCTTCGGTCGCACGGCCGAGGGTCGCGAGACGGTGTCGAAGATGGTGCGCGTCGCGGATCTTACCCGTTCGGCGTTCATCAACGGCGATCTCTCGACCGTCATGAGCCCGCGTACCGTCATCACCTGGGCGGAAAACGCCGAGATCTTCGGTGACATCGCGTTTGCTTTCCGCATCACCTTCCTCAACAAGTGCGACGAACTGGAACGCACGCTGGTCGCCGAACAGTACCAGCGTGCCTTCGGCGTCGAGCTGAAGGAAAGTGCCGCCAACATCGTTCTCGGAGCCTAAGCGGAGACGAGATCATGGCAGGTCGCGGAGACAATTCGAAAGCCAAATCCGGCGGTCCGGTCGATACCGAACCGTTGCGGCGGGCAATTACCGGCTGCGTGAGGTCGATTGCCGGCGACGCGGAAGTCGAGGTCACATTCGCCAACGAGCGTCCGGGCCTTGCCGGCGAGCGCATCCGCCTGCCGGAAATCTCCAAGCGACCGACGGCCCACGAGCTCGCGGTGACCCGCGGGCTCGGCGATTCCATGGCGCTGCGGATCGCCTGCCACGATACCAACGTGCATGCCAGCATGTCGCCGCAGAGTGCCGATGCACGTGTCGTCTTCGATGCAGTCGAGCAGGCGCGGGTCGAATCGATCGGCGCATTGCGGATGGCGGGCATGGCGTCGAACCTCAGTTCGATGCACGCCGAAAAATATTCGAAGGCGAATTTCTCTGGCGTCGAACGGCAGGAAGACGCGCCGATCGGCGAAGCGGTTGCCATGCTGGTGCGTGAGAAGCTGACCGGCATCAAGCCGCCGCCGAGCGCCGGCAAGGTGCTGGATCTCTGGCGTCCGTTCATCGAGGACAAGGCGGCTGGCGATCTCGACAACCTCCGCAACGTGATCGAGGACCAGCAGGCGTTCGCCAAGCTGGTGCGGCACATGCTGACCTCCATGCAGATGGCGGAGGAGTTTGCCGACGACGATACCGATCCGGAGGAGATGGAGAACCCGGACCAGGAAGACCAGCCGCGTAGCAACGAGACCGAGAACGACGAGGTCGAGGAAGAAGCCGGCTCCGACGCCGCACCTGCCGAGCAGAGCGACGCTTCCGACGAGGAAATGGACGACGGCGAGATGGACGGCGCGGAAATGTCCGACGACGACATGTCGGACGATAGCGACGAACATTCCGAGACGCCCGGCGAGACCCGGCGGCCCAACAGCCCGTTCGACGATTTCAACGAGAAGGTCGACTACAAGATCTTCACCCAGGAATTCGACGAGGAAATCACGGCCGAAGAGCTTTGCGACGAAGCGGAACTCGACCGGTTGCGGGCCTTCCTCGACAAGCAGCTCGCCCACCTTCAGGGCGCCGTTGGCCGGCTTGCCAACCGGCTGCAGCGCCGCCTGATGGCGCAGCAGAACCGCTCCTGGGACTTCGATCTCGAAGAGGGGTATCTCGATCCGGCCCGTCTGGTGCGCCTGATCATCGATCCAATGCAGCCGCTCTCCTTCAAGAAGGAGCGCGACACGCAGTTCCGCGATACGGTCGTCACTCTCGTCATCGACAATTCCGGCTCGATGCGTGGCCGGCCGATTACGGTCGCCGCCACCTGCGCCGACATCCTTGCCCGCACGCTGGAGCGCTGCGGCGTCAAGGTCGAGATCCTCGGCTTTACCACCAAGGCCTGGAAGGGCGGGCAGGCGCGCGAAAAGTGGCTGGCGAGCGGCAAGCCGCCGACGCCCGGCCGCCTCAACGACCTGCGCCATATCGTCTACAAGTCAGCCGATGCACCGTGGCGCCGCTCGCGCCGCAATCTCGGCCTGATGATGCGGGAAGGCCTACTCAAGGAAAACATCGACGGCGAAGCGCTGATGTGGGCGCATAACCGTCTGATCGCCCGCCGCGAGCAGCGCAAGATCCTGATGATGATCTCGGATGGCGCGCCGGTCGACGATTCGACGCTGTCGGTCAACCCGGGTAATTATCTCGAGCGACATCTTCGCGCCGTGATCGAACAGATCGAGACGCGCTCGCCGGTCGAACTGCTCGCAATCGGTATCGGCCACGACGTCACGCGCTACTATCGCAAGGCCGTGACCATCGTCGATGCGGACGAGCTTGCCGGGGCAATGACCGAGCAGCTTGCCGAGCTGTTTGCGGAAAACGGCAGGCAGCAGGGCCGCATGCGACGGGCCAGCTGAGGTCCGCCGCTTGAAACTTTCCCGCCTCGTCGTCTGGGCCGGCCTTTTTGGCGTCATCGCTTTCCCGGTGGCGCCGGCCACCGAAAATATCTCGGTCAGGGCGCGCGCGATCACCGAATTCAAGCGCGGCTCGGCGGAAACACGCTTTGGACCTCTCGAATTTCTCGGCGGCATCGAATTTTCATCATCCGATAGCCGGCTGCAGTCGTTGTCGAGCATCCGCTTTCGCGCCGATGGCGAAAGGTTCGTGTCGGTGCTTGATACCGGTTCGTGGCTGACCGGCCGCATCGAGCGGGATGCCAAGGGGCGCCTCGCCAACCTCGCCGATCTCGCCATCAATCCGATCCTCATCCGCGGCGGACGGGTCGGTTCGAAATATACGTCCGACGCCGAGGGTCTGGCGCTGAGGGATGGCCAGGCGATCGTCAGCTTCGAGCAGCTGCATCGCGTCGATGCCTATCCCGACCCGGGGTTCGAGATCTCTGCTCCCCTGAAAAGCCTTGATCTGCCGATCCCCCGCCACGAGTTCCGGATGAATGCGGGCATGGAGACGGTGGCGGTCTCGCCCCAGGCCAGTCCGCTCAAGGGATCGCCCATCGTGGTCACCGAGCATAGCCTCGATGACCAGGGGAACCTTTTCGCCGCCATCCTGGAAGGGCCGCTCAAGGGCGTGTTCACGGTGGTGCGGCACGATCCGTTCGACGCGACCGATGGCGCCTTCCTGCCAAACGGCGATTTCCTGCTGCTCGAACGCCGTTTCAGCTTCCTCCGCGGCCTCGGCATGCGCATCCGCCTCATCAAGGGCGGTAGCATCCGTCCCGGCGCTGTCGTGGACGGCGAAGTCCTCGTCGATGCCGACATGGGTTTTGCCATCGACAACATGGAAGGGCTCGACGTTATCACCGGGCCGGAGGGCAAGCCGCACCTCATCCTGATTTCGGATGACAACGGCAATCTGCTGCAGCGTAACGTGATGCTGGAATTCCGCCTGACGCAGTGATGCCAGGCGGAATGTCGGGGCTTGAGTTTTAGCGGGCCGGAGCGACCTGCGGCATCGGCTTCAGCACGTTCATCAGTGCGCCATAGGGCAGGAGCAGGACGACGCCGACCAGGATCTTGACCACGAGGTCGCCGAGCGCCCAGGAGATCCAGCGTGGGGCTTCTGCGGCAAACGCGCCGAGGATCGGTGCGGATTGGATGGCGAAATCCTCGTTCGGGCCGATGAAGGCGAAGAGCGGGGCGAAGGCCAGCGAGAAGAACAGGATCGTATCGATCACGGTGCCGATCAGCGATGCCGCCAGCGGCGCCTTCCACCAGGTCTTGCGGCGCAGTTCATTGAACACCGAGATGTCGAGAAGCTGGCCGATCAGGAAGGCTGTGCCGGATGCGATGGCGATGCGCGGAACGGAAATCCAGAAGGACAGCGCGACGCCGACGACGAAACCGACAAGTACGACGCGTCGCGCAATCGTGGGACCGAACTGGCGATTGGTGAGGTCAGTGATCAGGAATGCGATGGGATAGGTGAACGCGCCCCAGGTGAGGAGATCGCCAAGGGCGATGCCCCAGAGCGTTCCCGTGACCGGAAACTGCACTAGGAAATTCGAGGCGCCGACGATGGCCGCCATCAGCAGGGCATAGATGAAAGTATAGCGTGAGCTCAGCATTTTTTTATCCTGGGTGATGCCACCAGTTGGAGTTTTATGAAGGCCAAGAGAAAAGGCCTGGCCGGTATTACCCGTTCAAGCCTTGTTCAAAGCCGGATGATTTGTCGTCAGACCGATTAGGCCGCAGCAGCGACTTCGGCGGTCTTCTTGACGATCTGGCGGCGCAGCAGGCGAGCGCGCATCGACAGTTCGGTCTCGTCGGACTTCAACAGGAAGGCATCGAGGCCGCCACGATGTTCGACGGAGCGCAGAGCGTGCGCCGAAACGCGCAGGCGATAACGCTGGCCGAGAGCGTCGGAGATCAACGTGACCTGGCACAGGTTCGGCAGGAACCGACGGCGGGTCTTGTTGTTGGCGTGGCTTACGTTGTTGCCGGTCAGAACGCCCTTACCGGTCAGTTCGCACACACGAGACATGGATACACCTTTGTTCTTCTGCAATCGGATGGTACTTCCGGACAATGTCCGGTGCGCCGATCCAACTGGTCCTGAGTGGAAAGTTGCGGTTCTATAGTCAGTGGGGCTCGTCGCGTCAAGCCAAAACCTTGGCCTAACCCTAAGAGAATCCGCTGCCAGTGCCCTGACGCCGCTATTTTCTTGCCATGATGCACCGTCTATATGTCTCCAGGAAGACGCTTTTCGGCGTCCTCATCGGTCAGGGCAGAATCATGAACCTTCACGGCTGTTTCGTCAGTGCCTTCGTGCTCGTCTTCGGGTTCACGACCGTTCCGCTCGGCTCGGCGGAAATCCGACATGTCAGCGAATACGATATTTCGCTCGGGATCCTGCCGATCGCCAAGGCATCATTCGCGAGCGAATTCAACAGCAGCGACTACAAGATCACCGGCACGTTCAAATCGGCCGGGATCGTCAACATCATCAGCCGCATCTCCGCCGAGACCAGCGTCAGCGGGCGAATGCAGGCCGACAAGCTGCAGGCCGATCGCTACAACCTCGTCTACAGCGCCGGCCGGCGCACGCGTGTCTACGACGTCGAGTACCGCAACGGCAATGTCACCGAGACGACTGTCAAGCCCGAGCCGACCCGCAATCCGGAAACCTGGATTCCCGTGACGGACAAGGACCTGCACGCGGTTCTCGACCCGTTGAGTGGCCTCATCTTCCCGGGCGACGCCAAGGTCTGCCCCAGTCGGCTGCCGATCTACGATGGCGAGTCGCGCATGGACCTGGTGTTGACGCCGAAGGGCACCAGGCCGTTTTCGACTGACGGTTTCAAGGGTGAGGCGATCGTCTGTTCGATCCGCTACCTTCCGAGGTCTGGCTTCAAGCGCGGGCGCAGCGATATCGAATACTTGCGCAAGACGCCGATGGAAATCTGGTTTGCCAAAGCGCAATCGGTAAATGTATATGCTCCAGTCTACGCCGTCATCCCGACAAGGATGGGGCAGGTTTACGTGACGGCCGTCAAATATGGCGGTTGAATAAGGCGCCCGCCCGGGCGCCCAAGGGGGCAGGGGTGAAAATCCGGGGAACGTTGATCGGTTTTACGGCGATCCTGATGTGGTCGCTGCTGGCCCTGATGACGGCTGCATCCGGAAAAGTGCCGCCTTTCCAGATGAGCGCGATGACGTTCGCGATCGGCAGCCTGCCGGGCATCGTGCTTTTTATCGTCAAGCCCGAGCGTATCGCGCTCCTGAAGCAGCCGCCGAAGGTTTGGATCACCGGCATCGGCGGCCTATTCGGTTATCATTTTCTGTATTTCACGGCGCTCCGCAACGCACCGGCCGTCGAGGCGGGGCTGATCGCCTATCTCTGGCCGCTGTTCATCGTCGTCGGTTCGGCCCTGCTGCCGGGAGAAAGGCTGCGCTGGTATCACGTGGCTGGTGCTGTCGCCGGGCTTTGCGGCACGATCGCCATCGTTTCCCGCAACGGCCTTGCCTTCGACGACGCCTATCTCATGGGTTATGGCGCCGCCTTTCTCTGCGCCTTCACCTGGTCGGGCTATTCGCTGCTGACGCGGCGCTTCGACCGGGTTTCGACCGATGTCGTCACCGGTTTCTGCCTCGGCACCTCGCTGCTGTCGCTGATCTGCCATCTGGCGCTTGAGACAACCGTCTGGCCGGCTAATGGCAGCGAGTGGGCGGCAGTTGTCGGGCTCGGCCTGCTGCCGGTCGGCACGGCCTTCTATGCCTGGGACTACGGGGTCAAGAACGGCGATATCCAGATCATCGGCGCGGCAAGTTATGCGGCGCCGCTGCTGTCGACGCTGATTCTGGTCGCATCGGGTTTTGCCGAAGCGAACTGGAACATCCTGTTGGCCTGCCTGCTGATCACCGGAGGGGCGGTGCTGGCGGCTCGGGATATGTTCCGGCCGAAGCCAATTGCGGAAGCCGCGGCCGAATAGGCGTTCCTGAAAGGGTCGGGGACGTGGGGGAAGAGATGTATCTGTCGTTATGGGCGGTGCTTGCCGCCTCGATCGCGCTTGCGATCCATTATTTCCGCTGGCTGAAAAGGCCGGCGAGCCATCTTCGTGCGGTGTTGAAGACCATACCGGTCCTGCTGCTTGTGCTCTACGCCGGTCTTTCCGGCGCCCCGGCGCTGTTCGTCGCAGCGCTGGCGCTCGGTGCACTCGGAGACGCCTGCCTCGCCTACGAGGGAGAGCCAGCCTTCGTCGTCGGGCTCGCTGCCTTCCTCGCTTCGCATATTGCCTATGCGGCGCTGTTCTGGCCATCGATAGAACCGAGCCTGCTCGTCGCCTCCGCCTGGCGTTATACGGCGGCGTGGATTTTCGTGGTGCTGACCGGCATGACGTTTTTCATGCTGTGGCGACCAGCCGGACGGCTCGCAATCCCCGTCGCCGCCTATGGGATCGCGATCGTCGCCATGGCGCTTTCGGCGCTGGCGGTGAAGCCGATCCTGCCGGCGGCCGGTGCTGCGCTGTTCGTCATGTCCGACACCGCACTGGCGATCCAGAAATTCCTGGTCAAGCCGGATGCGCCTGTCATGGCGAGGTTGAAGCCGTTCGTGTGGGGCACTTACTTCACGGCACAGCTGATTTTTACGTTGGCAGTTGCCGGCCTGCCGTTGTCTTAGCCTGTTGGCTCCCAGCCCGGCGGTGCCATCTCGAAGCTCGAAAACTGAAAGCCTGGTGCGACCGTACAGCCGACCAGCGTGAAGCGGCCAAGCGGTTCCGCTGCCTGCCAGGCGTTCGCAGGGACCACGGCCTGCGGCCGTTCGCCCCTGGCGAGATCGGTGCCGAGCCTCACCTCTTCGGCCGTCTCGCCATCGGAAATCCGCAAGAGCAGCGGATCGCCGGCATAGAAATGCCAGACCTCCGCCGCATCGCGAACCCGATGCCAATGGGAGCGTTCGCCCGCTTCCAGCAGGTAATAGATCGCCGTCGAATGGCCACGTGCACCGCCGTCTTCGTCGCGAAACGTCTCGACATACCAGCCGCCTTCCGGATGCCGCTGCATGCCGAGCGTGGTGATGATCTCCTCCGGCGTCATTTTAGAAATTGTCCTTGCGCTTGCGGATCTCGGCAAACACTTCCTCGTTGGATTTGCTCTCCATCACCAGGTTGCGACGGATGGCCGGGTCGGTGGCGCGCAGGAAAGGATTGGTTTCCTTCTCCAGCCCGATCGTCGTCGGAATGGTGAACTGGCCGGCCGCGCGCTGTGCCTCGATCTCGCTGGCGCGCGCCTGCAGGCGTTCATTGTCCGGATCGACGCTCAGTGCGAATTTCGCATTTGAGAGCGTATATTCGTGGCCGAAGTAGACGGCCGTCTCGTCCGGCAGAACGGCGAGTTTCTGCAGCGAGTGCCACATGTCGGTGGCCGGGCGTTCGAACAGCCGGCCGCAGCCGAGCGCAAACAGCGTGTCTGCCGCAAACAGGATCTTGTCGTCCGGGAAATGGTAGCAGATATGGCCGGCCGTGTGGCCCGGCGTCTCGATGACGCAGACGAGATGTTCGCCGAACTGGAATTCGTCGCCATCCGCCATGGTCTTGTCGAGGCCGGGGATCGCCACGGCCTCGTTGAACGGGCCGATGATCTCCAGCCCGAGCTTTTCCTTGAGCGCCAGGTTGGCTTCTACGTGGTCGCCATGGTGGTGGGTGGTGAAGATGTGGGTGATCTTCCAGCCGCGCCGGGCCGCCGCGTCCAGGATCGGCTTTTCCTCCGGCGCATCGATCGAGGCCGTCAGACCGCTTTCCGGATCGTGTACGAGGACGCCGTAATTATCGCTGCGGCATGAAAAAACTTCGAGTTCCAGTGGTCTCATAACATAACCCCATTGCTGAAAGTGTTTTGCGTCACAATGTAGAGACTGGTCCCTTGAAGTCCAACCACCGTCTGGTACCAAATCACGCATGCACACGGATATCGTCGATCTTCGCGAATTCTATCACTCGCCCCTCGGCCACCTTGCCGAGCAGTCGATCACGTTCGCGCTGTCTTCGCTCTGGGCGCGGCTGCCGGAGGAGCGGCTGGTGGGCCTTGGTTATGCCGTGCCGTATCTCGACCGTTTCCGCGCCGATACGGAACGCACTTTCGCCTTCATGCCGGCGGGGCAGGGGGCGGTGAACTGGCCGGTCAGCGAGCTTTCCTCGACCGCTCTCGTCTTCGACGAGGAACTGCCGCTGCCGGACTCTTCCGTCGACCGCGTGCTGATGGTGCATTCGTTGGAATTTGCCGAAAATCCGCGGGAGACCTTGAAGGAACTCTGGCGGGTGCTGGCACCCGGTGGGCGGCTGGTCATCGTCGTGCCCAATCGGCGCGGCGTCTGGGCGCGCATGGAACACACGCCGTTCGGCTCCGGCCGGCCCTATTCACGCGGGCAGCTCACCTCGCTGCTGCGCGAGACCAATTTCACGCCCGGTGCCAGTGCCGAGGCGCTGTTCTTCCCGCCGTCGAAGATCCGCGCCGTGCTGAAGCTGCGCCAGGCCTTCGAGCGCATGGGCCGGCGTTTCTGGCCGGTTTTTTCGGGGGTCATCGTGCTGGAGGCCCAGAAGCGGCTCTACCAGGGCCTGCCGGTCGCCGCCCGCGCCTCCCGGCGCGTCTTCGTGCCGGTGCTGGCACCTCAAGGCGTGCCTACGACGCGGACGCGGTGAGGATCGTCCCTCATCTGGCTGCATTCTCCGGCCCTTGGCTTTGGCTCAGGGCGTTCGTCATTCGAAACGATTGACTGGATCGTTTCGTCGGCTGCGCCGACCATTCCTCACCCCTCGACAAAGCCGAAATTCGGCTTTAATCCCACTGGATCACACCCGCCGTTTAAGGCTTTCCAAAAAGGTTGATCCGATGAGCATCGTCACGAGTGAGCCCGTTCCGCGTCCCGGCATCCTGGATATCGCCGCCTATGTGCCCGGCAAGGAACATGCTCCGGGCGTTGCGCGGGTCTTCAAACTTTCGTCCAACGAGACGCCGCTCGGCGCCAGCCCGAAGGCGATCGACGCTTTCAAACAGGCGGCCGGCCATCTCGAACTCTATCCGGACGGCCAGGCGATAGCGCTGCGCGAGGCGATCGCCTCGGTGCACGGGCTCAACGTCGCAAACATCATGTGCGGCAACGGTTCCGACGAGCTGCTGGGCCTGCTCTGCCACGTCTATCTCGGTGCCGGCGATGAGGCCATCATCACCCAGCATGGTTTTCTCGTCTACAAGATCCAGATTATGGGCGCCGGCGCCACGGTCGTTGAGGTGAAGGAGAAGGATTGCACCGTCGACGTCGACGCGATCCTTGCCGCCGTCACCGACAAGACGAAGATGGTGTTCATCGCCAATCCCGGCAATCCGACTGGTACATACGTCCCGGTCGCCGATATCCGCCGCCTGCATGCCGGGCTGCCGAAGAGCGTCATCCTCGTGCTCGACGCTGCCTATGCGGAATACGTGCGTAAGAACGACTACGAAGCCGGTCTTGAGCTCGTGTCTTCGAACAAGAACGTCGTGATGACCCGCACCTTCTCGAAGGTCTATGGCCTTGCAGCGCTGCGCATCGGCTGGATGTACGCCCCGGCCGGCATTCTCGACGCGCTGAACCGGGTGCGCGGACCGTTCAACATGAACGCCCCGGCGATTGCCGCGGGTGCGGCCGCCATCCGCGACCAGGCCTTTGTCGAAAAAGCGGTCGAGCACAACAATCTCTGGCAGGGCAAGCTTACCCACGCGCTGGAGGCGATCGGCCTCAAGGTGACGCCCTCGGTCGCCAATTTCGTGCTCATCCATTTCCCGGATGTCGACGGCAAGCGGGCGCCAGAAGCGGACGCCTTCCTCACCAGCCGCGGTTACATCCTTCGCGCCGTCCGGGGCTACGGTTTCCCGAATGCGCTGCGCATGACGATCGGGTCGGAGGAGGCCAATCGCGGCGTCATCGAAACGCTTGGTGAATTCATGGGCAAAAGCGCATGAGCACGCGGCTTTTCGACCGGATCGCGTTGATCGGCATCGGCCTGATCGGCTCCTCGATCGCACGGGACGTCAAGGAACAGGGTTTGGCCGGCGAGGTGGTGATTTCCACGCGCAGTGCTGAAACCCTGAAACGTGCCGAAGAACTGGCGCTCGGCACGCACTATGTCTCCTCAGCTGCCGACGCGGTGAAGGATGCCGATCTCGTCATCGTCTCGGTGCCGGTCGGCGCATCGGAAGCGGTTGCCAGGCAGATTGCCGGCAGCTTGAAGCCCGGCGCGATCGTCACCGATGTCGGTTCCACCAAGGCCTCCGTCATCGCGCAGATGGCGCCGCATATGCCGGAGGGCGTGCATTTCATTCCGGGTCATCCGCTTGCGGGGACGGAAAAATCCGGTCCGGACGCCGGTTTTGTCGGCCTGTTCCGGGATCGCTGGTGCATCTTCACGCCGCTGCCGGATACGGATCAAGTCGCGCTCGACACGCTGAAATCCTTCTGGATGGCGCTCGGCTCGCGCATCGATGAAATGGACCCGCAGCACCATGACAAGGTTCTGGCGATCGTCTCCCACCTGCCGCACATCATCGCCTACAACATCGTCGGCACGGCGGACGATCTCGAGACGGTGACCGACGCGGAAGTCATCAAATATTCCGCCTCCGGCTTCCGCGATTTTACCCGCCTTGCGGCGTCCGATCCCACCATGTGGCGGGATGTGTGCCTGCACAACAAGGATGCGATCCTGGAAATGCTGGCGCGGTTTTCGGAGGACCTCGCCTATCTGCAGCGGGCGATCCGCTGGGGCGAGGGCGACAAGCTGTTCGAGCTCTTCACCCGCACCCGCGCCATCCGCCGCTCCATCGTCCAGGCCGGCCAGGATGTCGACGCTCCGGATTTCGGCCGCCATTCACTCGACGCCAAAAAGTGACCAGGGTTAGATCGGCGGAATTTCGCCGATCTGGATGAAGCCGCCGGCGAACACCTTACCGCGGTTGATGGTGAGGTCGAGCGACGCGCTCTTGCCGCGGCCGAGCGCGGACAACATGTTGGCGGCGCTCTTCAGCGTCGGGGCGATCTGCGGAAAGGCCTGGCTGAGGCTGTCCCGCCAGGCATCGATCCGCTCGATCCGGAGCTTCAGCTTGCCAGACAGATAACCCTGTTCATCGAAGGAAAACGGACCGGAAACGGTGATCAGCTTGCCGTCGCCGAGATCGGCCGAAAGGCTGCGCATCTGGCCCTGTGTACCGTAGAGAGCGGTTCCATTCGGATCGGTTCCGTCGATCATGCCGGCGCGGCCGGTCAGGGTCAGGTCGAGATTGGTCGTAAACCGGGGCAGAAGCTGCGGCAGGTCCTTCATCACCACATCGGTGTTTTGCAGCGTCATGGCCGCGTCGAGGTCGTTGCCGTTCTGGCGCAGATGGATTTCGGTGTGACCGGCGCTGATATTGAAGGCCTGGCCGGTTGCCGACGATAGGATGTTCGTCTTCGCATTCTCGATCACCGTCGAGGTGCGCTCCACGCCGCGAAACCGGGTGATCAGGCTCGACTGGAAATTTTCCCAGGTGGTCGAAACCGAAAGCCCGTGGCCGGTGCGGATCTCGATCGGTGAATCGAGTTCCCAGACGATATGGCCGGGATTGTAAACCTGGGCGGCGGACCGCAGCGCTCCGAACGTGGCGGAAATGCCGTTGGTGCGGTCGTCGACCGAGACCTTCGAGCAGAACAGGCCGATCCGGAAGGGATAGCCACGATAGTCCGCGTCGGCGCATTCGGCCGAGATGCCGCGGCTTTCCTGGCTGCCGAGCAGGGCCAGCGTCCGCTCCTTCAGCGTCGAGGCGCCATAGAACCAGCCGGCGGTGTAGAGCGCGATTACCAGCACCACGCCGGAGGCGAGTAGCCACAATTTGCCGCTGACGCCAGTTCGGCTTGACGCTGCCATGATGTTCTCCAATGGTGCTGAAAACTTGGGGCGGGATGCTTCAATTGGAATGGTGTGGCGCGGGATATGGACGAATTTTGGGTGTTTGGCTACGGGTCTCTGATGTGGAATCCCGGTTTTACGTTTGAGGAAAGACTGCCCGCACGTGCTTTCGGCTTCCGCCGCTCCCTCTGCGTCTGGTCTTACGTGCATCGCGGCACGCCGGATCGTCCGGGACTTGTCCTCGGCCTCGACCGCGGCGGCTCATGCCGAGGCGTCGCCTTCCGGGTGAGCGAGGAGAACCGGGCGGACGTGCTCGATTATCTGCGCCGGCGCGAACTGGTTACGAATGTCTATCTGGAAAAGATTCTGCCCGTCTCGCTCGGTGACGGTCGGCAGGTGAAGGCGGTCGGCTATATCGTCGATCGCCACCATGTCCAATATGCTGGCGCGCTGGAAATCGAACAGGCGGCGGAGATCGTCGGCGTCTCCTCCGGCCAGTCGGGCCCCAACGATACCTATGTGTTCAACACATTGGCCCATCTGAAAGATATGGGTATCCGCGATCACTGGCTGGAAGGCGTTGGCGCGGCCGTGACGGCTGGATTTCAGGCCGCCGTCTGAGCTTTCAGCTCCGCAAGCCGCTTCACCGCTGACGGCGGCAGCGGCAGGTGCGGATTGGCGGCCACGGTTTCGACCAGCAGCCTGTCGCTTTCCCGTTCCAGGGTTTCGACCAGATGGGCGTAAAAAGCATCCGGATCCATGCCCGGTGCGATCGGCGGCAGGATGCGGACCTTGAAATGGCCGGGATATTTGATGAGCTTGCGGCGGCCCCAGAACAGGCCCCAATGGGCGACGACCGGCACGACCGGCACCTGCACGTCGCGATAGATACGGGCGATGCCGTAGCGGTATTGCGGCTCGGCGCCCGGCGGGCGGCGCGTGCCTTCGGGGTAGATGATGAGCTGGCGGTTGTTTGCCATCTCCTCCTTCGTCCGGTTCATGACGTCGACCATCACCTTGCCGCGGGCGCCGCGGTTGACCGGGATCATCTTCTGCTTGGCGGCGTACCAGCCGAACAGCGGGATCCACATCAGCTCGCGCTTGAGGATGTAGACCGGGTCCCGCTGCCAGGGCAGCAGTGCGACGGTATCCCAGGCGGATTGATGTTTGGGCGCAAAGATGCAACCGCCCTCCGGCACGTTTTCCAGCCCCTCGATCTCGAAGGTGGCGCCGACGATCTTTGCCATCAGCCAGTTGCAGGAGGCGGCCCAGGCTTTCGGGATGCGGTAGGCCGCCTTGCGCGGCATCAGGAAATAGATCGGGCTCAGCACGATCATGCGGACGATCAGGTTTGTGTAGAAGGCGATGTTGAAAAGAACCGAACGCACCAGCAGCATGGAAGCTTCCTCTTGGACAGGCGTTGCCTACACGAGATCGGGCGGGGAAAAAAGCGTCGGCTCGTCATCCGGAGGGAAAAGTGTCAGGGCGCGGGCTTTGAGGCGGTTTTCGGCGGGTCTTCGTTGCGCAGTCCCGTACCGCGCTCGATGCCGAACCAGTCGCGACAGGTGGCGAGCACGACCTTGCCGTATTCGGAAAGCATGGTTCGCAACACGTCCGGCTCGGCGAACCAGGCTTTTCGGGTGAGATCGGAACTGACCACCGGATAGGGTATGAACTCCGTTACCGGGTCGGCGCGCCGCAGTTCGTGCAGGCTGCGCAGCATGTGATAATTGTTGGTGACGACCAGCACGGACTTGTATCCGTGGTCGTGGATCCAGCGGGTGATTTCGTTGGCATTGCCGATCGTATCGATCGCATCGTAGCCGATATCGACGCAACAGGCGAAGAGGTCGGGCGAGGCCTGCGTGACCTTGCGGATCTGGGTCGGGCTGGTGGACGGATGCGCTCCCGAGATCAGCAGGCGCTGGCCGGCTCCATCCCGCAAAAGTCCGAGCGCCTGTTCGATGCGCAGATAGCCACCGGTCAATACGACGATCGCATCGGCCTTGACGCCGTCAGGCGCCTTCAGTGACGTCACCGCATTTGCAAACCACAAAAACCCGCCAAAAAGCAGCGCCAGCCCGAGCACGAAGGCCATGATGATGCGCCGGGCGGCCCACCGCAGCCGGCTGTTGCGCGAAAACACTCTCCCGAGCCACCGCCGCGGGTGGCTATCCGCTTCATTTTCGGGTGTGGTCGGAGCCGGTGTCATGATTGTCCATAGCCGGAGATTCGTGGCGAGAACAGGGCCAACCTACAGAGGGACGGCAACCGATTCAAGAAGCTGATAACCCGTCGGAACGCGATGGATCGGATCGGATCAGGTCGATCTCGTCGATGGTGCGCATGACCGTGAACCGGGCCGTGAGCGTCGTCAGCAGCGCGATCACGATCATCGTGGCGAAGATGCCGAGATAACCGCCGACGCCTATCGTGAAGGAACCGAACAGGGCGCTCGCCTGGTCGCTTTCGGGCGTCGCGAGCGAATTCGCCTGCCACATGTTGGCGATGGCGAACATAGCAGCTGCGAGCGCACCGCCGGCGGCGGAACCCTTGATGCTGATCTTCAGGAAATGTTTCTGGAATTCGCCGGCCACGAAAGAGCTTTCGGCGCCGACGAAATGCAGCACCTCGACGATATGGCGATTGCCGGAAAGCGCCCCGCGGGTGGCAAAGATCACCGTCAGGATCATCGCCGTGAAGACGAGGACGAGGACGCCCATGCCGATCAGCACCGTCGTATGGGCCATCGACACCAGGCGGTCCACCCAGGTGCGATGATCGTCGAGGAAAGCCTGCGGGATTTCCGTCTTCAGGAGATCGCGCATTCCGGCGAAATCTGGCGGGTTCTGCTCGTCAATGGTGACGATGACAAGGCGCGGTATAGGCAGGTCGTCGAAGTTCAATCCGGTGCCGAGCCACGGCTCCAGAAGCCTTGCGGTCGCGCTTTCGTCCATGATCGTGCCTTCGCGGGTGCCGACGAAGGTGAGCGCCAGGTCGCGGGCCTTCTTCAAAGCGGCATCCATGTCGAGCCCGTCATCGGGCTTGATCTGGATGGTGATCTCGCGGGAAATCTGGCTCTGCCAGCTCGACGCCGTGGCCCTTACCATGCTGACCGCGCCAAGCGTCAGGCAGGCGAGGAAGGCCATGATGGCGATCACCACCATCAGCGCATTGCCCTGGATGTTGGAGGGCGGCAGGATCGGGGCCGTCGGGCGCACCCGCATCTCGACGCGGCGCGCCTGCTTCTGGCCCGCAGGTTGAGCCTGCCGCTCGCCTTCGGGCTTCGGCGATTGGGCGCTCTTCGTCGCTTCCGGGCGGCTCAGCTCATTCATAGATGTCGAGCCGCCCTTCGGTGAGGATCATCCGCCTCGCATCCACTTGGTCCATCAGCGCCAGATCATGCGTGGCGATGACGACAGCGGTGCCGAGCCGGTTGAGTTCAAGGAACAGACTGAGGAGCCGGCGCGCCATCGGCGGATCGACATTGCCGGTCGGCTCGTCGGCGAGCAGGATTTCCGGCTGGTCCATCAGGGCGCGAGCGATCGCGGCACGCTGCTTTTCGCCGCCCGAAAGAACGGCGGGGAGTACGTTGATACGCTCGCCGAGTCCGACCCATTTCAGAAGCTCGATCACGTCGTTGCGGTAGGAGCTTTCCTCCTTGCCGCGCACGCGCAAAGGCAACGCGACGTTCTCATAGGTGGTCAGATGATCGAGCAGGCGAAAGTCCTGGAAGACGATGCCGACCCGCCGGCGCAGCATCGGCAGTTCGGCGCGGGGGATCTGCGACAGGTCGCGGCCGAACATGTGGATGATGCCGCGGGTCGGGTGCAGCGACATGAACAGCAGGCGCAACAGGGTGGTCTTCCCAGCGCCCGATGGGCCCGTGAGGAATTGGAATGAGCGCTTGGGGATGTCGAAGGTCATATCCCGCAGGATCTCCGGCCCCATCCCATAGCGCAGACCAACGTTTTCGAAATGAATCAACGGATGACCCAGTCCTCGCTTTTTCGACTCTCTGGTGCCCGTCTATCTCTTAACGACCCGGGTAAACGAACGGTAAATCACGCGCGGAAAAGGGCTAATTTCAGGCCGTATTTGCGAAGCGTTAACCATTTCAATTTACGACTGAGGAGGATTCGATTCAATGCCCGCGATCCCGAACAACGGGGAAAACGGGCCGAAGAGGGCCCCATGAGCACGTTTAGCAGCCATCAGGGCAAAACAGTCATCCAGATGGACATCCTGCCGCCGGAACCTTCCGCGCGGCCGACCCGGGCTAACCCTCGGCGCGGCGAGGTGGTCGACGCCCAGTTCGTTCCGGTTCGCGAGACCTTCCGCCGGGGGCCGGCGCCGCGCTCGCACAATGACAATCGCACCAGGCGGCCTGAAACCACGGTCGTTGCCGCGTCGTTCGCGGAACGGGTTCTCGCCGGAACTGAGCGTGGCCTGATGCGTCTTTCCGCCGATTTCTTCTCGGCAGTCGTGGCCGTCGTCTTCGTTGCCGTCTTCAGCCTCGCGGGTGGCTTCACGTTCCTGTTCGCCGGTTCGGCGACGGCAGGAGCCGGGCCGACGCTCGACATCACCCATGTGACGATGACGCCGCAGGATGCCAATGGCATGCGCGTGCTCTTGATCAACGGCATCGTCGAGAACCGCGGCGGCGACAACCGGGCCATGCCGCAGATCCGCGCCGATCTGATGTCGGGCCAGACACTCATTGCGACGACGCTGATCTCGCCGCCGGCCTCGTCCATCGAAGGCCGCCAGAGCCGAGGCTTTTCGGCGCGGGTGCCCCACCCCGGTGGAAAACTGCCCGATCTGCGGCTTTCCTTTGCGGACCGCGGCGCCTAGAGCTTTCTCTTTCCCGGCGGATTGTGGTATCGCGGTTTTTTACGGACACGTAGGAGAACCTCATGCCCGTCGTACGCGGCAAAATCATCGAGCCGCTTTACACCGCCGAACAGATCGCCGAGCGCAACCATGCGATCGCGGCGCAGATCGCCACCGGTCCGACCAAGGACCTGCTGGTCATTGCTATCCTCAAGGGCTCGTTCATCTTCGCCGCCGATCTGTTGCGGGCGCTGCATGACGTGGGTCTTGCGCCGGAAGTCGAGTTCGTCACGCTGTCGAGCTACGGCGCCGGAACCGTTTCGCAAGGGGTGCGGATCGTCAAGGACATCGACAGCGACGTGAAGGATCGCGACGTGTTGCTGATCGACGATATCCTCGAATCCGGCCGTACGCTGAAATTCGCCAAGGAAATGCTCTATGAGCGCGGCGCCCGTAATGTTTCCGTCGCCGTGCTGCTCGACAAACGCGTCAAGCGCCAGGAGGATCTGGAGGCGGATTACGTTGGTTTCGAATGCCCGGACTATTTCGTCGTTGGTTACGGCATGGACGTCGCCTATGCTTTTCGCGAGCTGCCTTTCGTCGGCGTCGTGACCGGAGACGCCTGACCGATTTGCTTGGCTTGGGGAGACGAGGTGTTAACCATGTCGGCCTGCAATGGGCCGGCGTTTACTCCTCGACAAGAAAACTCTGTTGATTTGCTCCCAGATAACAAAACACGGGAGCGATCACCGCAATGGCAAAAATCCTGATTACCGAGGACGAAGATTCGCTTCGCATGTTCGTTGCGCGGGCGCTTCGTCTCGATGGTCATGAGACCCATGAAGCGGGTGACGGCGCGGAAGGCCTCGAAAAGCTGAGCGAGGGCACCTTCGATCTGCTGCTTTCCGACATCCGCATGCCGGTCATGGACGGCATCGAACTCGTGCATCAGGCTTCCGCAAAATTCCCCGATCTGAAAATCCTGCTGATGACCGGTTATGCCGAGCAGCGGGAACGTGCCGACGATCTTGCGGCCAAGGTGATCGATGTGGTGCAGAAACCGTTCGCGCTTCCCGATATCCGCCGTGCCGTCGCCTCGGCGCTGGCAGCCGCAAACTCCCGCGCCGCCTGATAAATCTTTAGGCCGGCTTTAGGTCAGCGAATATCCAGAAGCCGTTCCAGGTATTGCCGCTCCGCATCACCGGAAAGCGCATTGCCGAGCTTCTCGCGGATCGCTTCGAGGATTTGGCGGGCGCGCTGGACATCGATTTCATCCGGCACCTTCACCTGATCGCCAAAATCCGGACCTGACGTGGCACGCGGGCGCCCAAGCGGGTCGCGGCCGTTCTGACCGCCTTGCGAGGTCATGTTTTCGCCCGGGCCGCCACGATCCTGGCCTTGGCCCTGACCCTGCTGCTGCATGGCCTGCATCATCTGCTGCATCATGTTCTGGGCGCCTTGGCGAAGCGCATTGAGCGCGTTGCCCTGGCCCTGCACGGCCTGCTCGCCCTGGCCGTCGCCCAGCGCCTTGCCGGCATTGCCCATCTCGTTCTGCGCCTTGCCGAACCCTTCGCCGGGTTGCATGCCGAGGCCCTTCAGCGCCTGCTGCAGCTCTTCCAGCTTCTTGCCAAGGCCTTCCTGCTGGGCGCGGAGGTTCTTCAGCGCTTCACGCAGCTGCTCGGCGGTCATCTGGTCGGTGTTCTGCTGACCCTGTTGGCCCTGTTGACCTTGCTGCTGTTGACCCTGCTGCTGCTGTTGTTGGCCTTCCTGGCCGGGCCGCTCGCTCGGGTCGCCGCGCTGCATGCGGTCGCGGAGCGCCTGGTCCAGCTTGAAGGTCTGGTCCATCAGACGCTGCTGTTCCTGCATGATTTCGCCGAGCTTGTCGATCTGCTGGCGCATCTGGCCGTTCTGCTGCTGCTGCCCCTGCTGGCCCCGCTGCGGTCGGCCGGCCTGCAGGTTGTTCATCATCCGCTGCAATTCGTTGAGCATCTGCTGGGCGGCGTCGCGATTGCCGGACCGGGCGAGATTTTCGATCTGGTCCATCATGTTCTGCAGGTCGCGCTGGCGGATGACGTTCTGGGACTGCATATTGTTGGGCGCCTGCGGAGCGTTCTGCATCCGCTGCGCAAGCTCGTTCATGAACTGTTGCATGGCCTCGCGCAGTTCCTGCATCAGCCGGGCGACCTCCTGGTCGGATGCCTTGTTCTGCAGCGCTTCGGCAAGGTTGCGCTGCGCGTCGCGCAGGCGGCGTTCGGCCTGGGACAGGTCACCATCCTCGATGCCGAGTGCGATTTCCCAGAGATATTCGGCCGTATCCTTCAGCTGTTCCTCGTTGCGGGCGAGCTTCATGCGCTCGAGCGCCGACCTGATCAGCAGGAAGTGGCTGAGGTTGGGAATGGTCTCGTCGGGACGGATCGCCAGCGCCTCGTTGAGCTCGATGGCGCGGGGCATCTGGCGGGTATCGAGCGCGAAGACCTGGCGCTCTTCGGCGACGGCGGCCGCCAGCGGTTCGGAGAAGCCGCGCGAGGGCAGCACCATTTCATGGGTCGGGCTGCGGCCGGTCTGGCCGGCGCCATCCTTGGCGATCAGGGTGATCTTGACGCGCTTGCCGGCGAGCGGATGCTCGATCAGGCTTCGGCTCGTCAGGCTCTTGACCTCGCGGCTGTTCTGCCGCGGCAGGTCGAGCCGGTAGTCCGGCAGCGGATAAAGCGGGGTTGCGCCCGGAGCGGGCTTGTCGACCGGTTCGATCAGAGCATGAGCTTCGCGGATGCCGTAATCGTCCTTGCCGGTGTAGCCGATCTCCAGCGCGCCGTTGACGGAACGCTTCGGCTGGCCATCGAAGGCGATTTCCGGCGGCCGGTCCGGGATCACGTCAAAGGCCCAGGTCTGGCCGTTGACGGTCAGGCTGCCGCTTTCGGCGACGTTGAGCGCATAGGTGCGGGGCGGCCGCTGCTGGTTAGGCTGCTGTTGCGATGCGGCCGGTTGAGCCGATGTCTGTGGGGCCGGTGCCTGCCCGGCCGTCTGCTGCCCCTGCTGACCGGCGGCCTGCTTTTGCTGCTGCGCGGCGTCCTCGGCTGCCTTCTTGGCTTCCTCGGTGATCAACGTCGATGGTTGCCCTCCAGCCTTCGGGGCGAAGACGACTGCCTCGCCGCCTTCGCCGCCGGTGACGCGCACCGTCAGGGCCGAATTCTGCGGGATGGAGACGGTGGCGACGGTGGTGGTCGCCTCGCGGCCGGTCAGGAAGACCGGTGCACGGCCGGTATAGGAAGGCGGCGTCAGCCAGGCGTCGATGCGCAGATCCGGATTGATGCTCGGCGCCGGTGGTGCGGGCCGGAAGGCATCGGCGGGAGAACCGCCGCCGTTCGAGAAGGAATAACCGAGCGCGACGACGAAGACGAGAGCAGGAATGGCGCGGAGCGCGAACCGGTCGTGCCGGGCGATATCGGGCTGCGGCAGGCCGGCGTCGAGCGCTGCAATACGCTCGGCCATGCGGATCTGATGTTCTTTCCACAGGGCACGGGAGAAGGGCGTTTCGAAAGCCGGCTGGTCGTCCTGCACGCCAACCGGCTGGTGGGGCAGGTTGTTGCGGACTTCCAGAAGCCGGTCGGCGTCAGCCACCGCCGGCCAACGCAGGCGGCTTAACGGCAGCAGAGCATATACGAAGGCAAAGGCGAAGCCGCCGACCAGGACCCAGCGCACCCAGTCCGGCGCGATCCGGAAAATCCCGAACCAGGCCACCGACAGGAAAAGCGCCGCAATCCCGACGGGCGCGAGCAGCAGCGGCAAAATCCGTTCGAAAAACAACACGATCCGTGCGAAGGACCGTTTCAGTGCGACGCGGCGCGCAAGCACGGGATGCAATTCGAAGGCACCTTTGCGGATGAAGCTCATGCGATCCGTCTCCAGTCGTGGCGGCGCAAATCAAGCTTCCAAGATAACGATGTTTGTGGCGAAGACGAGGGCAGGGGGCAATCCACCCCCATATTTTCCAAGCTTTCCCGTAAAAGTGAACGGCGCGTTAAATGTTCACGCAAGCCATGCGGGCACGGAGTCGAGGCCGATGAGTTCCTCGTAGCTGCCGCGCGGCCGCACCACATGGAACTCCGATCCCTTCACCAGAACCTCCGGCACCAGCAGCCGGGTGTTGTATGTTCCTGCCTGCACGGCGCCGTAAGCGCCTGCCGAAGAGACGGCGATCAGGTCGCCGGGCTTGGGTTCCGCCATCTCGCGGTCGAGCGCCAGGTAGTCGCCGGTTTCGCAGACCGGGCCGACGACGTCGCCCTTGATGCGTGGCGCATCGGCGGCGGGCACGACAACCGGACGGATCATGTGGTAGGCGTCATAGAGCGTCGGACGGATCAGGTCGTTCATCGCACCGTCGACGATCACGAAGGACTTTTCGCCGCCATCCTTCACGTAGATGACTTCGGTCACCAGGATACCGGCATTGCCGACGATCAGCCGGCCGGGCTCGGTAATGATCTTGCACTCCAGCGACCGTAGCTGGCGCTTCACCGTTTCCGCATAGGCATCGGGAAGCGGCGGCGGGTTGTTGTCCTCGCGATAAGGAATGCCAAGGCCACCGCCGATATCGACGTGGTCGATCCGGTGGCCGTCGGTGCGCAGCGTCTCGACCAGTTCGCGCAACAGCCGGAAAGCGTGATCGAAGGGCTGCAGTTCGGTTATCTGGCTGCCGATATGCATGTCGATGCCGGTGACGTCGATGCCGCCAAGCGTCGCTGCGTGTGCGTAAACCGCGCGGGCGCGCTCGTAAGCGATGCCGAACTTGTTTTCCTTCTTGCCGGTCGAGATCTTGGCATGGGTGCCTGCATCGACATCCGGATTGATGCGGAAGGAGACATGCGCCCGCTTTCCAGCTTTCAGGGCGCGCAGGTTCAGGACTTCCAGCTCAGGCTCGGATTCGACGTTGAAACAGTAGATGCCGGCTTGCAGCGCCAGATCCATTTCCTGCACCGTCTTGCCGACGCCGGAAAACATGATGCGGTTTGCCGGAATGCCGGCTGCAAGCGCGCGACGCAGCTCTCCGCCGGAGACGACATCGACGCCGGCGCCGAGCCGGCCGAGCGTCTTCAGCACCGCCTGGTTGGAATTCGCCTTCATGGCATAACAGACCATCGCGTCCACATCGGAGAACGCCTTGGCGAAAACCTTGTAGTGACGTTCCAGGGTGGCCGTCGAATAGACGTAGAAGGGGGTCCCGACCGCCTTGGCGATTTCCGGGATCGGCACGTTCTCGGCGTGCAGCACGCCGTCGATGTAATGAAAATGATTCACGGTAAAACTCGGAAAATTACAGGAGCGGGTCGAGCAGGAAAGGCCGGTCGGCAACCGGCTCGGCTTTCTGTTTATCCGGTTTGCCGCTCTTGCGGATGTTCTGCTGCTCCACCGGCGTGCTCGGGCGGTCGAGACTGCCCTTGCGGCCGCAGCCGACGACAACGATGCCGGCGAGGCTCAGCACAAAGGCGATGCGGGCGATTTTTACCAGGGACTTCGACATTCTATTCCTTCTCCGGCACGGCTGCGGAACTTTCATAGCGAAGTTCCGCGCGCTTGTGCAGTCACTATCCGGTATCACTTCTCAGCGTTCGTTCCGGCTGACGTCAATTCCGACCGCGCCACCAGGCGATCTGTTTGCGCACTTCCGCCGGCGCGGTGCCGCCGAAGCTGGTGCGGCTGGCGACCGAGGCGTCGACGGAGAGGACATTGAAGACCTTGTCGGTGATATCAGGATTGATCGACTGCAGTTCTTCCAGCGACAGTTCGGAAAGGTCACAGCCTTTCTCTTCGGCAAGCGCCACGGCGCGGCCGGTCACATGATGGGCGTCGCGGAAGGGGAGCCCGACTTCACGCACCAGCCAGTCGGCAAGGTCCGTCGCAGTCGAATAACCGGCGCCCGCTGCGGCGCGCATCTTGTCGGCACGGATCGTCATGTCGCGCATCATGCCGGTCATCGCGGCGATCGCCAGTTCCAGGTTCTCGGCGCAATCGAAGACCTGTTCCTTGTCTTCCTGCATGTCCTTGGAATAGGCGAGCGGCAGGCCCTTCATGACGGTCAGCAGCGCTACCAGCGAACCGTTGATGCGCCCGGTCTTGGCACGCACCAGTTCGGCGGCATCCGGGTTCTTCTTCTGCGGCATGATCGACGACCCGGTCGAGAAGGCATCCGACAGGCGCACGAAGCCGAATTGCGGCGTCGACCAGATGACGATTTCTTCGGCGAGGCGCGACAGGTGTACGGCGCAGATCGCGGCGACCGACAAAAATTCAAGCGCGAAATCGCGGTCGGACACGGTATCGATCGAATTGCGGGTCGGCTCGCGGAAACCGAGGGCCTTGGCCGTCATGTGGCGGTCGATCGGATAGGGCGTGCCGGCGAGTGCGGCGGCGCCGATCGGGCTTTCGTCGAGATGGTCGATCGCGTGCCGCACGCGGGCGCGGTCACGGCCGAACATTTCTACATAGGCCATGCAGTGATGGCCGAAGGTGACCGGCTGGGCGGTCTGCAGATGGGTGAAGCCCGGCATGACCGTATCGGCGTGTTCCTCGGCGCGGTCGAGAAAGGCTGCTATCAGGCGGGTCAGCATCGCTTCCGTCTTGACGAGCTCTTCCTTGACCCAGAGGCGGAAGTCGAGCGCCACCTGGTCGTTGCGCGAGCGGGCGGTGTGCAGGCGTCCGGCGGCGGGGCCGATCAGCACTGCCAGCCGCGCCTCGATGTTCATGTGGATGTCTTCGAGCTGCCTAGAAAATTCGAACTTGCCGGTTTCGATCTCTGACATGATTGTGTTCAGGCCGGAGACGATCTTGTCTTTATCTTCGCCCGAAATAATGCCCTTTTCCGCGAGCATCGTCGCATGCGCTATTGAGCCGCGGATATCCTGGGCGAACAGCTTCTTGTCGAAACCGATCGAGGCATTTATCTCCTCCATGATCGCGTCCGGCCCTGAAGCGAAGCGTCCGCCCCACATCTGGTTGGAGGATACTGCGTCCTTCGTGCCGTCAGCCATGATGTCTAGTCCTGGAGTAATTGATGACGACCAAAAGACCCTTCGGCCTTCCGTCCGCCAGATTGATCGTGATTGCCGCCGTTGCGGGAATACTTGCCGGTGCCGTGGCGGTATACGTGACGAATGTGGGGTCTGGCAATGGCGAGACCGGGCTCTCCGCCCAATCCTCCGGCGCCTGCGCGGGCGCTGTCGAGACGGTGAAGTCGGTTTCGCAATTCTCCAAGGGCCAGGTCGCCGCCATGGTTGCCGCCCAGCCGCCGAGGCCGCTCGACCTCGCCTTCAAGGGACCGGACGGCCGGGACCTCAAGACCGCCGATTTCGCCGGCAAGACCGTGTTGCTCAATCTCTGGGCCACCTGGTGCGGCCCATGCCGGGAAGAGATGCCGGCGCTGAATGCGCTGCAGAAAGGCATGGGGGCTAAGGACTTCGAGGTCGTGGCGGTCAATATCGATACCGGCAGCGACGAAAAGCCCAAGGCTTTCCTCGCCGAATATGGCGTCGATACGCTCGGTTATTACCGCGACAGTTCAATGGGCGTCTTCAATTCGTTGAAGAAGGAAGGCCTCGCCTTCGGCCTTCCGGTGACCTTGGTGATGGACAAGAAAGGCTGCCTGATCTCGGCGATGAACGGTCCGGCAGCCTGGGACAGCCCGGATGCCACGGCGCTGATCACGGCGGCGAAGGGGCCATAGACCCGCAATTTCCAATTGAAATAATGCAAACTGCTACTCTATGCTGCTTTTGGTTGTGATGGTCAAAGCAGACGCGCCCCTGTCAGGCGCATCGGGGAGATGGGCTCCTCCGACCCGGCGAAGGCCTCGCCATCCAACTGGAGAGTGAACTATGTGGCTCATGCCATTTAGCATCACGTTTATCTTACGGAAAACCCGCACGAGCTGGCAGGCAAGCGTGCGGGTCACATTCCAAAAATAAAGCAGAGAGGCGGGCGAAAGCTCGCCTCCCACTCCGTCAATATAGTTTGAAATGCCTTTTCTGACAAGGCAAGGCCAAAATAGCGTCCGCCTACCGTGTCGGCACCGGCACTTCGCCGCGATAATCGTAGAATCCGCGGCCGGCTTTGCGGCCCAGCCAGCCGGCTTCGACATATTTTACCAGAAGCGGGCAGGGGCGGTATTTGCTGTCCGCCAAGCCGTCGTGCAGGACCTGCATGATCGACAGGCAGGTATCGAGGCCGATGAAATCGGCGAGCTGCAGCGGGCCCATCGGATGATTGGCGCCAAGCTTCATGGCGGTGTCGATCGCCTCGACCGAGCCGACGCCTTCATAAAGCGTGTAGATCGCTTCGTTGATCATCGGCAGCAGGATGCGGTTGACGATGAAGGCCGGAAAATCCTCGGCGACCGTCGCAGTCTTTTCAAGCGCGACGACATAGTCCTTGGCGGCCCGGAAGGTCGGCTCGTCGGTGGCGATGCCGCGCACCAGTTCCACGAGCTTCATCACTGGCACCGGGTTCATGAAATGTATACCCATGAAGCGCTCCGGACGGTCGGTGGCGGAAGCAAGGCGGGTAATGGAAAGCGACGAGGTGTTGGTTGCGAGCAGGGCTTCGGGTTTGAGGACCGGACAGACTTGCGCGTAGATCTTGCGCTTGACGCTTTCGTCTTCCGTCGCGGCCTCGATCACCAGGTCCATCGGCGCGAGATCGTTGAGGTCTGAAGAGCCGGAAATCAGCGCAAGGGCCGCTTTCCGCTCGTCATCGCCGAGTTTGCCGTTGGAGACCTGGCGGGCAAGATTGCCGTTGATGGTTGCGAGCGCTGCTTCGATCCGGTCCTTGGACACATCGTACATCTGCACCTTGTATCCGGCGAGAGCCGAAACATGCGCAATACCGCAGCCCATCTGGCCTGCTCCGATGATGCCGATGCTTTTTATGACCAAACCCATGGTTTCGCTCCCTGGGCGTTTACGCCATCTCAAGCGTACGCCTATTTCATAGAAATGCCGGACTGCATGTATGCAGTCCGGCAGATTGTTATTCTGCTGCTTGTCGTTTTGCCAGCATTTTTCGCGCTTGCGAAATGAACAAAGGCTCAAAGCGCCTTTTCGAGTTGGGGCAGGATTTCGAAAAGATCGCCAACGATGCCGTAGTCGGCGACCTGGAAGATCGGGGCTTCCTCGTCCTTGTTGATGGCGACGATGACCTTCGAATCCTTCATGCCGGCGAGATGCTGGATGGCACCGGAAATGCCGACGGCGATATAGAGCGCCGGTGCGACCACCTTACCGGTCTGGCCAACCTGCCAGTCATTGGGTGCGTAACCCGCGTCGACCGCTGCGCGCGATGCGCCGACGGCTGCACCGAGCTTATCGGCGACCGGCAGGATGACTTCCTTGAACTTTTCCGACGAGCCGAGCGCACGACCGCCGGAGATGATGATTTTGGCAGACGTCAGTTCCGGACGTTCGGAAGACGAAAGAGCATCCGAGACGAAGCTCGAAACGCCTGGATTGGCTGCAGCCGAGATGTTTTCGACCGAGGCGGAACCGCCGTCGCCAGCCGCCTGAAAGGAGGCGGTGCGCACCGTGATGACCTTCTTGGCGTCGGTCGACTGGACGGTCTGGATAGCGTTGCCGGCATAGATCGGCCGCTTGAACGTGTCGGCCGAAACGACCTCGACGATCTCCGAGACCTGCATGACGTCGAGCAGGGCTGCGACGCGCGGCATGACGTTCTTGGCGGATGCCGTCGCAGCGGCGATGATCGTGTCGTAGGAACCGGCCAGCGAAACTATCAGAGCCGAAAGCGGTTCTGCGAGGTTGTTGGCGTAGTCGGCGCTGTCAGCGAGCAGGACCTTGGAAACGCCGGCAAGTTTTGCAGCGGCATCGGCCGCAGCCTTGGCGCCGGAGCCCGCGACAAGCACATGCACGTCGCCGCCGATCTTGGAGGCTGCGCTCAGCGCCTTGGCTGTCTGGTCGTTGAGGCTCGCATTGTCGTGTTCTGCCAGAAGAAGAATGGCCATGTTGATGTTCTCCCTTTCCTTACAGAACGCCGGCGGCCTTCAAGGCGCCAACCAGTTCCTCGACCGTCTTCACCTTGATGCCCGCCTTGCGGCCGCCCGGTTCTTCCGTCTTCAGGACCTTGAGCCGCGGCGCGGTGTCGACGCCGAAATCTGACGGAGTCTTCTTGTCGAGCGGCTTCTTCTTGGCCTTCATGATGTTCGGCAGTGAAGCGTAACGCGGTTCGTTGAGGCGAAGGTCGGTGGTAACGACGGCCGGAAGCTTGACTTCGATCGTCTGCAGGCCGCCATCGACTTCGCGGGTGACCTTGGCGGAACCGTCTGCGAGCTCGATCTTCGAGGCGAAGGTCGCCTGGGCGGAGCCGAGCAGGGCTGCCAGCATCTGGCCGGTCTGGTTCGAATCGTCATCGATCGCCTGTTTGCCGACGATGATCAGGCCCGGCTGTTCGGCATCGACGATGCCTTTCAGTATCTTGGCCACGGCAAGCGGCTCGACCAGGTCGTCGGTCTCGACCAGGATCGCCCGGTCGGCGCCCATGGCGAGTGCCGTGCGCAGGGTCTCTTCGGCCTTGGCCGGGCCGATCGACACGACCACCACTTCCTCGCACTTGCCAGCTTCCTTCAGACGCAGAGCCTCCTCGACGGAGATTTCGTCGAAGGGGTTCATCGACATCTTCACATTGGCGAGCTCGACACCCGTACCGTCCGGCTTTACCCGGATCTTGACGTTATAATCGACTACGCGCTTGACTGGCACCAGGATCTTCATGGGGTCCTTCCTTGACTATCTCCAGCCGCAAATTGCGACATTTGCTGCTTCCTCATTTGTCAGTTGGCGACATGGATACGCATTTTTCGCGCGATTACAACGCGGATTTGCCTCCAGGCATTGCCGTTTTCTCATAGTCCTATTCGGTTACCGCGGCGATCTGCGGAGCGCCTGGTTTTCGCTCGACGGCTTTCGGGGTGACGATGTCGCGGTCGAACAGCGGCACGCCTTTGCGGCGCATGAACAGCACGAGGATGGCGCCGACAATGATACCGCCCACATGCGCACCCCAGGAGATCATGCCATCGAGATCGAGCGCCAGCATGGCGAACTGCTGGACGATCCAGAGCGCCAAGGGAATGAAGGCCGGCAGCGGCAGCGGGATACGGAAGAGAACCAGCACCCAGACCCGCACGCGTGGATGCAACAGGAAATAGGCGGCAACGACGCCGGAAATCGCACCGGATGCGCCGATCAGCGGCCCTTCCGAACTCGATGCCACGAAACCGTGGAGAGCGGCGCCCGCCGCTGCGCAGGCGAGGTAGAAGATCAGGAATTTCACATGCCCCAGCGCATCCTCGACATTGTCGCCGAACACCCAGAGGAACAGCATGTTCGAGGCGAGATGCCAGAAATCCATGTGCAGAAAGGCATAGGTGACGAAGGTCAGGTCGTCCGGCACGATCACCAGCGACGGATCGAGCGTCGCGTAATTGAAGATCACCGCCGGAATGAAGCCGAGCCCAAGCGAGGCGCGTTCGGCCACTTCAGGCGCGGAAAAATTGGTGAAAAGCCATATCAGCACATTGAGGGCGATGATGCTGATCGTGACATATTGCACGCGGATGTACTTGAGTTCGACGGCATCGTGCAGCGGGATGAACATGCTGTTGGCTCCTGCGCCGTTGCGGTTACCGGTTCTTGCCAGGAACCCAGAGTATATCGGCTTTGCCTCCGTCATTGGCAAAACGCGCCGCAACGAACAGAAAATCGGAAAGCCGGTTGATATATTTCAGCGCCGCGACGCCGACGGTCTCGCTTCGGGACAGCTCGACCATCAGCCGTTCGGCACGGCGCGACACGGTGCGGGCAATATGAAGATGAGCGGCGGCGGGCGATCCGCCCGGCAGCACGAAGGAGGTCAACGGGTCGAGATGGGCGTTCAGCGCATCGATCTCCGTTTCCAGCCGCGTCGCCTGGGCTTCGACGATCCGAAGCGGTTCGTAGTCCAGCTTCTCGCCGGTATCCGGCGTGGCAAGATCGGCACCGAGGTCGAAGAGGTCGTTCTGGATTCGGAAGAGCATGGCATCGAGTTCGGCCATGTCTGACGTGTGCAGGCGCGCCAGCCCGATCGTCGAATTGGTCTCGTCGACCGTGCCATAGGCTTCGACGCGCAGGTCGTGCTTGTTGCGGCGCGGACCCGAGACCAGCGCCGTGGTGCCGTTATCGCCGGTGCGCGTGTAGATCTTGTTGAGCTTTACCATCCGCCATCATCAGAATCAGGTCGGGCGACCGCCGCCCGTAATCCAGAGAGTGAGCATGATGAGGACGATTGCAACTGCCTGCAAGAGAATACGCAGTTGCATCAGCTTGTTGGACTTGTTGGCGTCGGTGCCCTTCAACATATTGAACAGCCCGCGGATCAGGACGAGCACCACGAGGCCCATGACGATCAGGGCAAGGACGGTTGTGAAAGTGGACATTGTCGGATTGCTGCCTTTCAATCCAGCCGGCGCATCAATTTATAGAAGAGCACGGCCGGGAGTATTCTTTTCAGGAAAGCGCCCTGTTTGGCGGGCGTTGTTACCAGATAATGTGGCCTCGGACGAGGTGCGGTCAAGGCATGCGTCAAGACGTCATAGACGGCTTCGGGCCCAAGTTTATGGCGGTTGGCCTGCCCCCCGCCCTCGAGGCGCCTGAGCTGCCGCCGATACTGCTCCGCATGGACCGAACCTTCGAGGTCGACATGCTCGCGGATCTTGGCGAGCGCGTTGGCGGTGAAGCGAGAGGTGATCGGTCCGGGCTCGATGAGGCTTACCCCGATGCCGCTGCCTTCGAGTTCCATGCGCATGGTCAGCGTCAGCCCTTCGAGGGCGTATTTCGAGGCTGTGTAGGCGCCGCGATAACGATAGGGCAGCAGGCCCAGTATCGACGAACAGTTGACGATCCGGCCATAACCCTGAGCCCGCATGACCGGGATGACCCGCCGCGTCAGCTCGTGCCAACCGAAGAAATTGGTCTCGAACTGCTCGCGCAGCACATCGGTCGCCAAATCCTCCACCGCACCCGCCTGACCGTAGGCGCCGTTGTTGAATAGCGCATCGAGTCGTCCGCCGGTGCGCTCGAGCACTGTTGCGACCAGGGCTGCGATCGTATCCGGCTTGGTGTAATCCATCAAAAGGGCTTCGATGCCGTCCGCCTCGAGGGCTGCGAGATCGGCTTGCCTGCGCACCGTTGCAAAGACCCGCCAGCCATCGGCCTTCAGGGCACGCGTGCAATGGGCGCCGATGCCGGAGGAACAGCCGGTAACGATGATCGTTCTATTTTCGGCCATTCGGTGAGGCTCCCTGTACAATCGAAAGAGTTCCTCCCATATTTCCCACCACGTCACAACGGAGTTGCAATTGCCCGAAGAAAACCGCCCCGTCCGGTGGTATCGCCTCGCCTTCAAGGTGCTTTGGGACGCCTATTGGCATTTCTCGGATGACGATGGCTGGGCGATGGCGAGCCATGTCGCGCTTTCCGGCCTTCTGGCGCTGTTTCCGTTTCTGATCTTCGGCACCGCGCTTGCGGGTTTTCTGGGGGCTGGCGACTTCTCGCAGACGACGGTCCACCTGCTCTTCGATACTTGGCCGGCGGATATCGCGCAGCCCATCGCCTCCGAGCTGCAGAGGGTCCTCGAAATCCCGCGCGGCGGCCTTTTGACGATCTCGGTGCTGGCGGCCGCCTATTTCGCCTCGAATGGCGTCGAAGCCCTGCGCATTTCGCTCAACCGAGCCTATCGCGTCACGGAGACCCGGCCCTGGTACGTGACGCGGCTGGCGAGCCTCGGTTATGTCGTTATCCTGGTGGTGATCTTTGCGGTCCTCAGCATTCTGTTGCTTGCCGTTCCCGTGGCGCTGCGTTTTGCCGAGACCCGATTTTATTTTCCGTGGCTGATCAGCGACCTCACGACGGCGGCAAACTGGGGGCTCTATGGCACCGCCCTATTATTGCTGATCGGCCTGCTCGCTTCCCACAAGTGGCTGCCGGCCGGCCACCGCCGGTTGATCGACATCATTCCTGGCGTGACGTTGACGATCGTGGTCTGGACGTGTTTCGGGCTCGGCTTTGCCGCCTATCTGTCGACCTTCGCCAATTATACCGCCACCTATGCCGGTCTGGCGTCGATCATGATCGTGCTGATCTTCCTTTATATGGTAGGCGTCATCTTCATGCTCGGCGCCGAGTTCAATGCCGCACTGATGAAATACAAGATCTATTCGGTCTTCTCGCGCCGCCGGAAGGCGCATCGCGAGCGGGAGAAAATCCGCTCAGAGGCCGACGAAGCGGCGAATATCGCCGCCCGAGAGGCCCTGGTCGCGAAGCGCCGCGAGCCCGGTTGAGCCCTCGCTTTTCGACAGCTTCCTGCCATCTGGCCCCATGATCAGCCGGTGGTGATGATAGGCCGGCTGCGGCAGTTCCAGCAGTTCCTGCAGCAGGCGGTGCACGGCCGTCGCTTCGAAGAGATCAAGCCCGCGCACCACATGGGTGATGCCCTGCGCCGCATCGTCCACCGTCACCGACAGATGGTAGCTCGACGGCGCATCCGAACGGGACAGGACCACATCGCCCCAGACCGACGGATCGGCGGGGATTTCGCCGCGCGCTCTGTCGCCGCTCTCCGTCCAGTTCAGCGGCGCCTTGATGAGGCCAAGTGCCTTTCCCACGTCGAGGCGAAAGGCATGCCGGACACCCTCCGCGATCAGCCTTCGCCGCTCGGTCTCGCTGCGATATCTGTCGTGGTCGGGATAAAGTGGCGAACCATCCGGATCGCGCGGCCAGCTCTTCCCGTCCGCCTCGTAGGCAGCGACCCTGGCTTTTACGTCGCCGCGGGTCAGGAAGGCCGGATAGACGAGATCCATCTCGGTCAATCGCTCGAGCGCCGCATGGTAGGCGTCGAAATGTTCGGATTGCCGCCGCACCGGCTCTTCCCATCGAAGCCCCAGCCAGGCGAGATCGCGATAAATCGCCTGCTCGAACTCCGGCGTGCAGCGCGCAAGATCGATATCCTCGATGCGCAGCAGGAAATAGCCGCCCATTGCTTCCGCCATGTCGTAGTTGAGCAGCGCCGACAGCGCATGGCCGAGATGCAGAAATCCGTTCGGGCTTGGCGCGAAACGATAGACCGGTTTATCTGGAGGCGGAGCGGGCATGATTTCTTCTGCCATGCTTTTTGAAAAACTGCCATGGGGAGGCAACCAGTGGGGAGGCAGGCGGTGGCGATCATCCGCGATCATTCCGACATTCAGGCGGGGCTCGAGGCGTTGGTGACGCTCGATCCAAGGCTTGCTGATATCGTCGAGGCTTCCGGCCCGGTGCCGCTCAGGCTGAACGAGCCGGGCTTTTCCGGCCTTGCGTCGATCGTCGTATCGCAGATGGTGTCGAGGGCGAGTGCCGAGGCGATCTGGCGGAGGATAACGGCGGCCGGCCCGGTTACCGCCGAAGGGTATCGGGCCTTGGATCCCACTATCATCGCCACGTTCGGCCTCTCACGGGCAAAGGCGGCGACGCTTCATCATTTGTCCACGGCAATTTCGGAAGGGCATTTCGATCTCGCTTCCGTTTGCGCGCTGGAAACGGACGAGGCGATCCGGCAGATGACCACGCTGCCGGGAATTGGTCCGTGGACGGCGGAGGTCTACCTGATGTGCTGTGGCGGACATGCGGATATCTTCCCGGCCGGCGACGTGGCGCTGCAGGCTGCGGTCGCCCACGCATTCGGGCTCGAAACGCGGCCGTCCGCCAAAAATCTGGCGGTGATGGCTAAAGCCTGGGGGCCGTGGAGGTCCGTCGCCGCGCGGCTTTTCTGGGCCTATTACGCGGCAAAAATGCGTCGGGATGTCACACCTTTGGCCTGAAGCCGCGTCCGAGTATCCCACTGCATTTATTGGGCTTCACAATCCTGTAACAACGGACCTAATATAGAATATACAGATGCCGAATCGGGTAGGAGCGTCATTTGACGATTGCAGTCTCCCCGCAGGCCCTGCCGGCGCTCGTCCTGAACGCTGACTACCGGCCGCTGAGTTATTATCCCTTGTCGCTTTGGTCCTGGCAGGACGCGATCAAGGCGGTTTTTCTTGACCGTGTGAACATCATCGCGGAATACGATCACTCGGTCTGCTCGCCGAGCTTCTCGATGAAGCTGCCGAGCGTCGTCAGCCTCAAGACCTATGTCCAGCCGACCCGCAATCCGGCGTTCACCCGGTTCAACGTCTTCCTGCGCGACCGGTTCGAGTGCCAGTATTGCGGAGAACACGATGATCTCACCTTCGACCACGTCATCCCGCGCGCTCATGGCGGCGAGACCACCTGGGAGAATGTCGTGGCCGCCTGTTCACCCTGCAATCTGAGGAAAGGCAGCAAGCTGCCGAAGCAGGCCGCCATGTTCCCGCACCAGAAGCCCTACCAGCCGACGGTGCAGGATCTGCATAATAACGGTCGTCTGTTCCCGCCGAACTATCTGCACGAAAGCTGGATGGACTATCTCTACTGGGATACGGAACTGCAGCCGTAAGACGGAGAGGATCGAGCCGGTATTAGACGGGATGAAGGTCGATCCGGGGCAGCCTGCGCGAGAAATCGACCTGATCAGTGAGGGCGTGCTGCGTTTTGAAGTTCAGCGGGTGGCAAATTCGCTACCGGCTGGCGACTTCGTCGGGCGACTGGGTGTTGAGCAGCGTATCGATCCGCTTGCGTTCTTCTTCGAACCGGGCGAGCGCCTTGCCATTCAGCGAATTGCCGCCGGGCAGGCGGACTTTCATCGCATCGACCTTGGTACCGTTGACGATCAATTCGTAATGAAGGTGGGTGCCGGTCGACTGGCCGGTGGAGCCGACGTAACCGATAACCTGGCCCTGGGTGATCTTGGCGCCTTCGCGAACCCCCGGCGCGATCGCGCTCTGGTGATTATAGGAGGAGACATAGCCATTGGCGTGGCGGATGAGGGTCTGGTTGCCGTAGCCGCCGGAGTCCCAGCCGGCCTTTTCGACGACGCCGTTGCCGGTAGCGATGATCGGCGTGCCGCGCGGGGCTGCCCAGTCGGTGCCGGTATGCATGAGGGCTTTCCCGAGAATCGGATGGCCGCGCATGCCGAAACCGGAGGTCATGCGGCCGTTCGGAAGCGGGTTGCGCAGCAGGAACTGGCGGATACTCTTGCCGTCCTCGTCGAAATAATCGACCGAATTGTCGTCCGAATTCTGAAAGCGGTAGAAACGGCTCGTTGTGTCGCCAAAGCGGGCGTTGACGTAAAGCAGTTCGGAATCCTTGTTGGCCTGACCCTTTTCGTCGGCGACCGAGAAGAAGGCCTCGATCTTGTCCGTCGGCTTTAGCTGGGCCTGCAGGTCGACGTTGCTGGCAAGCAATTTCACCAGCGTCCCCGTCATTTCCTTGCTCATGCCGTAGGAAAGGGCTGCCCGGTAGATGCCGTCGTAGACGCGCGGCAGTTCGCGGCCGGCGACGACCTGTGCGGGCTGTTCGCTGAAGGCCGAGGCGACCGCGTCCAACATCGGCGGCTCCTGGCCATCCACGAAGCGGCCGTGGTCGTCGAGGGCGACCGTTACCCGGTGATCGCCGCGCCGGTAGAGGCTGGCGCGCACGACCAGAACCATGTCGCCTTCCTGAATAACCCCGATGCGCAGCACGTCGCCGACGGAAAGATTGGCTTCGCCGAGGCGGGATTGCAGGTAGCCGGAAATTTCCCGCGCCTTGCCTTCCGGATAGCCGACCTCGGCCATCGCCTGGCTGACCGTTTCGACCTTGCGCACCGGAATGATGTCGTCGGCATATTCGCGGGTATGGGAGTTGATCGCCTCAGGTGTTGAAACCGAGATGTTTTCCTCGACGACGCGGGCCGAAAGGCCGGCGGTGATATCGAGACCGCCGCCGTCATCCTTTGAGGAGAAGCGCTGCGGGTCGACATAATAGAGAGCCGAAAGCTGGCCACCGCCGTCGGTGAGCACCGAGCCGTTGGAACGGACGTTCTCCTCGACCTCCTCCAGCGTCATCGCTGGCGCGAAGGCATACATGCTGCCCTTAATGGGGAAGGCCACGGTCTGGAGACTGACCTCGGATTCGACGTTCGACCCGTAGATGACGCTGGCACGCGCTGCAGGCGGCGGCGGGGTCTCGCTCGACGAGAAGATCGTCATCGGATCGAAGTTCGGGTAATCTTCCTGCGCCACGTGGTTTGCGGCAAGGTTCATCTTCACATGCGCGAAAGGCTTGCGGCGAACGACTTCCTTATTGCCCTCGTGCACGACCGTCGAGACTTCCATCACCTTCCGGTCGGTCGGCATGGCGACGATATTGCCGCCGAGCAACCGCTTGCCGCGTGACGCTGCATCAGCATCGTTTGTCGGGATGGCGGCGGAGGCTTCGGCAGGGATGGCAAGCTGCTGCCGGCCGTCGAGGGCGGCAAACAAAGCAACGCCCATCAGAATGGAAGAGGTAATGCCGGTCAGGAAGGTGCCGGACAGCCAACGCAACGAAATCTCACGTCGATCCGGGGCGCGACGGCCGTCGGCGAGGATCGGCGGTTCGTTGCCGAGCGAGCGGATCATGCTGCGGGCCGTCATCATGCCAATTAAAGCCAGTCCCTGATACTCGTTATTGCCGTAGGCAGCTTTTATACTGCCTGCGGGACCTTGGGCCAAACATGTGCCCCTTTCAACATAGAGAGTCAAATCGGCGACGGTGCAAACGCGTACATTCGCCTGACATGCGCTTTTCGATTCCCTACTGGCCCTGTGGTAACCATGAGATTGTGAATTTGTCGGGGCGGTTTTGGGGCGAGGGCCGAAAGGGCGCTGTTTATACATGCTTCAAGGGGTCAAAAGTCGCCAGAAAACGGAAATTCGAAGAGTTTTTCCGAAATTCATCTTTTAAATCATTAGGTTGGCATTTTTCTCAAGATTTCTGAATCAAGGCTGTTGACTTCAAACTGGGGTCGGCACTATAACCCGCTCACTGAACGAGGGCGGCGGCGCTGCTGGCGACGACGACTTTCGTTCTACAGAAATCACTGATTGATTGGCGCATGCTGGTTGGGACC